>CAZVFS010000001.1:0-20635 GCA_964626575.1 uncultured Alkaliphilus sp.
GAAATTTAATATATCTTTATAAGTTATAAACAACATCAATGTTATAAGAATACCGAATCCTATCAGATGTATCATACCCTCTTTTTCCGGGTCTATAGGTTTTCCTCTCAGAATCTCGGCAAATAAAAATATAATTCTGCTTCCATCCAGGGCAGGTATCGGCAGCAGGTTTATCAAACCCAAGTTTACACTCAAAACGGCGGTCAGGTTTAATATATCCAACCATCCTGTTTTTGCTACCTGACCTACTAGATTTATGATTCCCACAGGTCCCATGACTTTCCCGGCTACGTCGGGTTCCCTGGAAATCAATCCCCTCAAAAAAGCTAATATATCGGCTGTTATGGCTTTTATTACAACAGCCCCGTTCCGAATTGATGAAATTATGGACCTTTCCATAGTAGTTATAATACCTATTGTTATCCGGTTTGTATCTATATCTCTGGTAGGTGTTACAGTCTTTTCTATTTTGTTACCGTCTCTTATGATGGTGATATCTATGGGATTTCCCCCCGAATTGCCGATTGCATCTATGATATTTTGCCAGGTACTCATTCTTTCCCCGTTTATAGAGTAAATAATATCTCCATCCTGCATTCCAATATGTTGCGCAGGGGATTGGGGCATGACCTCGCTTATCCTTGTGGTCGGTGTTCCTACAAAATAAAAAATAATCGAAAACAGGCCCATTGCCAGAATAAAATTCATAAAAGGACCTGCAAAAATAACAGCAATACGAGCCAGAACAGGTTTGTTGTTGAAACTTCTTAAATCATCGGATTTTTCATCTGCTCCCTCCATCCTGACATATCCACCTAACGGCAATGCACGGATCGAATATGCTGTTTCGCCTCTTTTTGCTTGCAACAATTTAGGGCCTATACCTATAGCAAACTCGTGGACCTTGATGTCCGCTAATTTTGCCACTGTAAAATGACCTAATTCGTGAATCAATACTAACAACCCAAAAACAATAATTGCTACAAATGTAGTAGCCATAATAGCACCTTCTTATCTTATTTCATTTCTAATCCAATTTTTAACCCATTTATCCACCTCTAGCAGTTCGTCTACGGTTTTATATGTAAATGGTTCATGTATTGCCATTGCCTTTTCAATAAATTTAGGAATATCGTAAAATCCGATTTTGTTTTGCAAAAAATGTTCGACCAGCACCTCGTTTGCTCCGTTTAACACGCAAGGCATTGTTTTTCCTATTTTTAGGGCTTCATAGGCTAGGGATAAACACGGAAATTTTTCCATATCCGGCAACATAAAGGTCAACTGCCCCAGATTGCCAAAATCAACCTTTCGTATATTGCTTTCTATTCGTTTCGGATAAAATAGTGCATATTGTATGGGCGCTCTCATGTCGGGAATTCCCATCTGACTGATGATTGAACTGTCCTTATACTCTACCATTGAATGAACAATGCTTTGAGGGTGCACCACAACATCTATTTTACCCAATTCCACGTTAAATAACCACCTTGCCTCAATTACTTCTAAACCCTTATTCATTAGAGTTGATGAATCGACGGTTATCTTCCTGCCCATATTCCATGTTGGATGTTTTAACGCATCCTTTGCTTTGGCCTTTTCTATTCTATCCCTGGGCCAATCCCTGAAGGGCCCTCCTGAAGCCGTTAAAATGATTCTGGATATATTTTTTGGGTCTTCGCCCTGTAAACACTGGAAGATAGCAGAATGTTCACTATCAACAGGAATTATTTCGGCATCATATTTTTCGGCTTCCTTTATCACCAGTTCACCCGCCGCAACTAATGTCTCTTTGTTAGCCAAGGCTATAGTTTTTTTGCACCTAATGGCCTCTAATGTAGGAAGCAATCCTATACTGCCTACCACTGATGTTATAACCATGTTTGTAGCCTCCGATGTGGCAACTGCAAGTAAACCTTCTATGCCTGAAACAATTTTAATCTTCTTACCTATCCTATTAGACAAAATTTCTGCCTTCTCTTTTTCGAAAACTGCCACAACTTCAGGATTAAATTCTTCTATTTGCCTTTCTAATTCATCGATATTTCTTAATGCAGCTAACCCAATTACCCTGAACCTTCTTTTATATGTCCTTATGACATCCAGTGCCTGGGTGCCAATTGACCCGGTAGAACCTAATATACTGATTTTTTTCAAACCATCACCCCATATTGTTGACAAAAGCCATGGAACTGCTCGTTTGTCACCTGTTGATTGTAAATATTAAAATATAATATATGGTTGGGGCCGTAAACAATATACTGTCAAAACGATCCAAAATTCCACCATGTCCGGGCATTATATCTCCGAAATCCTTGATACCAAGATACCTCTTAATTAAAGAAGCGCTTAGATCCCCAACCTGGGCTGCTGTACTGCCTAGAATACCGATAAGTGCAACAACAAACAGATGATTTCTTAAGAAAAGATACCCGAAAACCAATGAAATAACCATACTTCCCAGGGTACCACCTATTGCCCCCTCAACAGTTTTTTTGGGACTGATAGACGGGCATAGTTTTTTCTTGCCAAAAAGATAACCTGAAAAGTACGCAAGTGTATCAGTGCCCCAGGCTGTAATAAACACGAGCCATATAACAATATTGTTCGGTTGTTTAAAAATAAGTAAAACATGGCCCAATAGGAAAGGAATATAGATCAAACTATATAATGTGATACTGATATCTACAAAGTTATATTTATTATTGTATATCAGTTTCATAGTATTTAGTATTATTACCAACATAGAAAATAACATAAAGATATAGGAAAGCTGCAGTGCAAAATTTATTACTGTCAATATAATAACTGATCCGATGTATCCCACTATTTCCATGGGTGTAAATTTATTCTTGCACGCATTATAAAATTCCCGCAGAGCAATTAAAGATATTACCAGAAATGCGATAAATAACGGTATTTCACCGGCAATAATCACAGCTAATAAAAATGGTAGTCCAATGACTGCAGAAACAATTCTTTTAAGCACTCAATCACCCCTATACCCCACCAAATCTTCTTTGACGATTTTGATAATCCAGTATGGCTCCAAGTAGGTGTTCCCCTTTGAAATCCGGCCAGTACATATCCGTGAACCAAAATTCCGAATACGCACATTGCCATAACAAAAAATTGCTCAATCTGATTTCCCCGCTTGTTCTGATCAAGAGTTCCGGATCAGGTGTATTTGCAGTATAGAGTAGGGATTCTACCAAGGTTTCATCTATTTCATTTATTTGCACTTCACTACTTTTAATTTTTTCACCAATTTTTTTTATAACATTCAATATCTCCGAACGCCCACCGTAATTTAAGGCTATATTGACGCAAAGACCGTTATTGAACCTTGTTTTGGTGGTGGCCCTATCTACTTCCGTAATTACTTCATCCGGTAGCCCGGCTATATTTCCTATTGCCTGAATCCTTACATTGTTATGATGCAATTCCTCTATTTCTTTTCTCAGGTATTCAATTAAAAGTCTCATCAACATAGACACCTCAGAATCAGGCCTTTTCCAATTTTCCGTGGAAAAAGCGTATAAGGTCAGGTATCTTACTCCGATATTAGAAGCTGTTTTTATTACATCCCTTAATGCTTCCACACCTGCCCTGTGTCCCATATTTCTCGGCAACATGCGTTTTGCAGCCCACCTACCGTTTCCGTCCATTATAATTGCTATATGTTCAGGTATGGAGTTCATATTAATACTAGAAGGTACTCTGGTCCTTTCAGAATTATTCCATAAACCTTTAAACATTATTTTCACCTCAATCATTTTTAAACCCCCATATGGGGGCTTAAAAATATGCTATTACCAATTGTAATATATTATTCTTACATATCTTCTGTCTTACCACCCTCGCTTCACCAAGTCTTATGTCTTTTTTGCCAAAAGTTTCTTTTATTATTACTTCAAAATTATATTCGTTCAATATGTGTAAGGCCTTTTCGAGCTCATATCCGATAACATCCGGCACTTCATACCTCCATAATATCTTCTTCTTTCTGCTTGGTCATATCATCTATGCTTTTTATAAATTTATCCGTTATTTTCTGCACCTCATCGAGCGCAATCCGTAGTTGATCTTCAGTGAGCTCGCTGTTCTTTTCCATTTTCTTTAATTTGTCATTTGCGCTGCGCCTCTCATTTCTTATTACTACCCTACTCTCTTCCGCTGTCTTTCTAACTACCTTAGTAAGGTCCTTTCTTCTTTCTTCTGTCAATTGTGGAATAACAATCCTGATAATTTTCCCATCGTTTGACGGATTAACCCCTAAATCTGATTTCAAAATTGCCTTTTCTATATCATTTATTGCTGATTGGTCATAGGATTGGATCGAAATAATCCTCGGCTCCGGGGCCGTAACAGATGCTATTTGTTTAATTGGGGTAGGTGTCCCATAGTAATCAACGGTTATTCTGTCCAGCATTGCCGGATTTGCGCGTCCTGCCCTGATACTCGCAAAATCCCCTTTGAGTGAGTCAATCGCCCTACTCATACTTTTCTCCAAATCTGTATATACTTCTAATTTCATATTGTTTCCTCCTCGCTATAACGTAAGTGTTTATTATACAGGTACCCAATTTCCGCACTTAATGAGAATACATTAATTATAGTTTTGATTACAAAGTAATTTTAGTCGTTTGATTTGAATATACCTTTGCCATATATTCAAATTGCCTACCTATATCAACTGTGAATATATGTCCCCATCTGTTCTCCACATATGACCCTTTTTATATTTTCGGCATTATCCAGATCAAAAACTTTAATCGGTATCGCATTATCCATACATAGGGATATGGCGGTTGAGTCCATTGCTTTCAATCCTTTTTGTAAAATATCAATGTACGTTAATTGGTCAAATCTCATAGCAGACCTATCAACGGACGGATCGGCGGAATATACCCCGTCAACCTTTTTAGCCAACAGTATTACCTCTGCCTCAATTTCAGCTGCCCGTAGCGCTGCAGCCGTATCAGTAGTAAAATAAGGATTTCCCGTGCCGGCAGCAAATATAACTACACGATTTTTTTCAAGGTGTCTTATAGCCCTTCGCCTAATATATGGTTCCGCTATTTGCCTCATTTCTATCGCACTTTGAACTCTGGTTACTACATCTAAATTTTCCAAAGCATCCTGTAAGGCTAAAGCGTTTATAACTGTTGCCATCATCCCCATATAATCAGCAGTAGTTCTATCTATGCTTTTTCCGGTTCTGCCCCTCCAATAATTTCCGCCACCTACTACTATGGCCACCTGAACCCCCATATTTACAATATCCTTAATTTGGAGGGCAATGTTATTGAGTATATTAAAATCCAGACCAAATCCCTTTTCCCCTGCCAGGGCTTCCCCACTTAACTTTAATAACACTCTTTTATACTGGGATTTCATTATACCAAATCCTCCTCTACTAATATTCGATAACTGTTATAAAAAACCTTTATTTAATATGGAAAAGGTAGTTTAAAAGAGAACACTGCAGTGTTCTCTTTAATGTTTAGGGTAATTAGTTGTTACCCATTTGTTTGGCAACTTCTTCGGCAAAATCCTCTTCTTTCTTTTCAATGCCTTCCCCTACCTCGTATCTGGTGAATCTTCTGATAGAAATGTTTTCACCTATTTTGGAAATCATTTCAGTCAGCAAATCACCCACCGTGATGTCGGGATTTTTGATAAATGGCTGTTCTAACAAGCATACATCCTTGAAAAATTTGTCTATTCTTCCTACAACTATTTTTTCTACTATTTTCTCAGGTTTTCCCTCATTCAGGGCCTGCTTTCTTAAAATTTCCTTTTCTTTTTCTATAACTGCTTCCTCTATCTGCTCCCGACTTATATATTGTGGATTTGAGGCTGCAATTTGCAGGGTGATATCTTTTGCAAAGTCTTTAAATTCCTGATTTTTAGCAACAAAATCGGTTTCAGAATTTATTTCTACCAATACACCGATTCTTCCCATATGTATATATGCTTCTACCAGACCTTCGGATGCTATTCTTCCTGCCCTTTTAGCGACAGCAGCCAATCCCTTTTCTCTGAGGACCTCAATCGCCTTGTCTATATCACCCTCAGTTTCCACCAATGCCTTTTTACAATCCATCATACCGGCACCTGTTTTTTCCCTCAATTCCTTGACCATTGCTGCAGTTATACCCATATTAATTCCTCCTAGCATATTATTAAAGGTAAGGAGTAAGGGAAAATCCCTTGTACCCTTACCTTTTATGTCCCAATTTATTCTTCGGTTTGAACCCCCTGTTTACCCTCCAACACGGCATCCGCCATGGTTGCAGTGAGCAACTTTACAGCACGTATAGCATCGTCGTTGCCCGGAATTATATAATCGACCTCATCCGGATCACAGTTTGTGTCTACTATTGAAATAACCGGTATGCCTAGGGCACGTGCCTCTTGAATAGCAATTCTTTCCTTTCGTGGATCTACCACGAATAAAACATCCGGCATTTCAGTCATGTTCTTGATGCCTCCTAAAAATTTTTCGAGTCTTTCCTGTTCATGGCGAAGTTTGATAACTTCCTTTTTAGGCAACACATCAAATGTTCCGTCTTCCTCCATGGCTTCCAGTTCATGAAGACGTTTTATTCTATTTTTGATAGTTTTGAAATTGGTCAATATTCCGCCTAACCATCTTTGGTTGACATAAAACATTTCACACCTTTTTGCTTCTTCTTCTATTGCTTCTTGAGCTTGTTTTTTGGTTCCTACAAACAGAGCCGTTCCACCCTCGGAAACGATATCTTTCATAGCATTATAGGCTTCCTCTACTTTTTTTACAGTCTTTTGAAGGTCAATAATATAAATTCCATTTCTCTCTGTAAAAATATACTCTTCCATTTTGGGATTCCATCTTCTGGTTTGGTGCCCAAAATGGACTCCTGCTTCTAACAGTTGTTTCATTGAAATTACCGACATTTTCTTGCCTCCTTAGTTTTACCTCCACCTCAATCATCTTTGCTTGGAACCAAGCGGCACTGCCAAACAAATCATAAGATGTGTGTTATCTTACCTTAAATATTTTAACACAGGGATGAATACTAATCAATGGTTTATTTTATAGAATGTTATTTTCTGCTATATTATTTCCTTTTTTATTATCTATATTCATATTAGCCTAACCCCTTATATCAGCTAATTTCTATATCCGATAAAAACATGGCAGGCTACATTTATAGTAACTATAACCCTATCTGTTTTAATCATTTTACCAGATTAATAACCATTTCTATCTCTCTTATGCTTTTATTTAGGGTCTTAGCTATTTCTTCTTTAGGTTTTCCTTGTATGTACAGATCGATAACGGCACCGTTCTTTTCTTTGAAAAAGTTATAATTTAAAACCTGTTTAAAGTCATTATCACTTGTATTGTTGTTATCTATCAAGTGGTTATTCCTGTTATATTGTTGGATTATTCTATTATTTTCTTTCTTCAGTTTTAGAATTTCCAGTTCCAATTCTGTTATTTTTTCAATTATAGTTTTACTGTCTGTCATAGAAATGTTGTTATAATGGATGCTTTCATTATCTTGTTTTTTATGATAATTAGTTTCATTGTTTAATTTTTTTTGTTTGAAAATTATTGATATAAGCAATATTACCGGTATTACAGCCGATATTGCACTTAACAAAATAATCTTGTTCTTCATAACGCTCCCCTTTATTTTCGTTGGTTTTATATTTCATACGGTCCAATTGTGATTTCTCCATCCTTAATATATAATGTAGAATTATGTGTCTCATCATAAATTTGTCTGACGCTGCTACCTATTATTGCCCTTACGCCAGGATAGATGATTACATGAGCATGGATTTTACCACCTTTGGTGTTTTGTAGTTTTTCCGATAAAATTTGCATTTTTTTAACAAGGGTATTATACTTTTCTTTTGAAGCTTCATAAGTATTCAATGACCTGATCAACAGGTCCTTTTTGTCTTCAGCCAATTTCTGCATTTTTGATATCTTGTTTAACAAATCAACAATTTTTTTCGAATTTTCAATATTCTGTTCAACTCCTATTATTTCCGCCTTGAGTTGTTCATAATCATCTTTTTCCTCCGGGTCAATCCCTACCTCTATTATAGTACCGGTTCCCATATTAGATCCCAAAATATTAGCCCTGACCTCTTTGCCTGCTCTTATGTTACCCCCTACAATTAGACCTTTTTTGCCTGAAGCTGTAATCCTATTCTTAGCTATAACGTTGCTATGAAGTATAGCACCGGCTTCCACGTTACCTTCCGATTTTATGTTGGCATTTTCAACGTATTTTGCCTTAAAATCTCCCAAACAGTATAAATAAGCCTGATTGTTGCCCTGTATCCCCCCATGAACTGTAATGTTTCCCTTGGAGGACAACATCGCGCTTTCTACCACACCGAAGATTTCAATATTCCCCTCAGCTTCAATTTTAAAACCTGATTTTACATTGCCTTTAACATTAATTTTACCGTTAAATTGAACATTACCTGTTTCATTGTCTATGTCCCCGTCGATAGTTTTAACTTCGTTAACATATATAGTATTATCTTTAAAATAAACCTCGCCGTCTTTTGCTGCATAAATTTTTAAACCGTTTTCACTCTCTCTTACATTCTTTCCCTTTTTTATAGTCACAGGGTTCCCCTTTTTTGCAGCAATTTCATTACCATAAACGTCTGTTCCTTCTGTTCCCTCGGTGGTGGGAACAATTTCAATAAGTAGATCGCCGGCTTTTATGTTATGTATTTTGTTCAGGGTTTTATAATCGATCCTCCCATCTTTTTCAATAATGCCCGGAATTGAAACACCGGGACTACTGTCAAAGGAACAAATAACTCTTGCATCATCACCGTTTATAGCCGGTTTTCCTCGTGCTATTACTATATCTTGGTTAAATATATTATTTTGTACTACTTCCTCTATTTTGTCCTTATCAATTCCAAATACAATACCTTTTTTGTTTAAATCATATATAATGTTGTCAGTCGACATCCATCCCTCATCGACCGGTCCCGTTATTAAAATAGTTGCTTCCAGTTTGGTTTTAGATACATTTATCTGCAGGATATTGTCAATTGACAATTCCCTATAACTACCTTCCCCAACAACTATATGTTCATTAGCCATAACTTCCCCCCCAGTCATTCTCTATTTTCGGTAAGTTTAGCTCTTAGCCGTAGGACAGCCTTAGAATGCAATTGTGACACCCTTGATTCGGATATTTGTAGAATGGTCCCTATTTCTTTATATGTAAGGCTATTATAGTAATACAACGATATGACTTGCTTTTCCCTTTCCGGCAACTTTTCAATATTTTCTTTGAGGGTATTGTAGGTTTCCTTTACGCATATCTGTTTTTCAGGTAAACAGTCCTGTTCTTCCTGTTTCGGTATTATATTGTTTTCAAAAACAGTTTCCTCCAACGAAACTATGTTAAATGAATTGGTTTGCATTAGGATATTTTGCAACTCTTTGGTTGTAATCCCAAGCTCACTTGCTACCTCCGTATCAAATACGGAGCGACCTAACCGGTTTTCTAATTTATTATACGCTTGTTCAACCTGTCTGGCTTTTTGCCTGATGGACCTCGGAACCCAATCTAATGACCTCAACTCATCTATAATGGCACCCCTTATGCGTATCTGTGCATAAGTTTTAAATTTAACCTGTTTGTTTAAATCGAATTTTTCTATTGCATCTATCAATCCAAAAATACCATAGCTCACCAAATCATCATATTCAACATTTGTGCCATAAGATGTATATAATCGTCCTGCAATAACCTTTACTAACTGTATGTAATGTTCTATTAACCCCATTTTTGCTTGCGGGTCATTGTTTTTTTTATATTTATGCCACAGAGTTGTTAATTCCATTTTTAGACCTCCCGGCCTTGTTCTGTTTTATAGTCAAAATATTAAATTTCATGTACACCATGGCCTATTGTTTTAATGATTAATTTGCCGTCAGTGGTATGAAATTCAATAGTTCTACCATAATTCCCACCGGTATCCTCTGCTATAATGGGTATTTTAAGTAGGTTTAGTACTTCTTTAGTCGCCAGTATATTTTTTTGACCTATTCTCATCATATCGTTATCGGTTTGAAAGGAAAACATCTGGCTTCCACCAACAATTTTTGCCGCAATTCTGAATCTGTTACAACCTGTTGCTAACATTTTATCAAACAACAGCTGTGCTCCGGTATCCGCAAATTTGGCTTTATTTTCGTTGTTCTTGATCTGTTTGCTATCAGGTAGCATAATATGAACCAGTCCCCCAATTTTTACAACATGGTCATATAGGATGATACCTACACAAGAACCTAAACCCAACGTAGTTAGAATATCCGGTTTTTGCACTACACTGAATTCAGCCATACCTACCTTTATAATATTTTGCATTTATATGTACACTCCCAAACTATTTAATAAGGTTGGAAACGAACCTGTTTCCGGAATCAGAAGAAAATTTCCCGTAACCGTATTATCTCCGTCCCGCAAAATAGTTTCAATTAATAAGGTTTTATCTCCTGTGTAACCAAATTGTATTGCGGGTACACTCAATATTGCCCCGGCCATATCTATACATAACGACGGTGTGGATATTTTTATATCTAGTCCGGTTAATGACGAAAGGGAAGATATATATGCTCCTGATAAAATATTGCTTATTTCTCGTATTGCGGATTTGTCCATTTCATCTAATGTTTCAGTTTTATCATCTTTATCCATCAGAATATTTGTTAGGGTTTTTGCCGACTTCATATCTAATAAAAACATAATATTGCCTTCAATATCACCTGTAACTCTAAAATATACACCCGAAACGACAATTTCCTCCCCACCCAAAACTGTGCCGACACTACTGAAATCTAGAATCTTAACCGATGGCACATTCATATCTATTCTTTTATTTATCATATTGGCTAAAGCTGTTACTGCATTTCCTGCACCAATATTTCCAATTTCCCGTAATATATCCAGGTGTAGACTGCTTAAATTCTCTATTGACAAATCCATTTAACCACCTCTTAAATATCCGTGTTGTTTTTCAAAAGTTCAGGAACATGCAGTATAATTATCATTCTTTCATCAAATTTACCGATACCTTCAACATAATCATCCTCGAACGAAATTGTTAAACCATAAGTTTCATCAATCTGTTCCTTATCTAAAGTTATGACCTCAGAACATGAATCAGTTAATATTCCTACACTTACTTCATCAACGGATAATACTATTATTCTACTATCGTCTGTGACGGAAATATGTTCCAGTCCGAACCTCTTGCGTAAATCCATCACCGGTATAACATCTCCCCTCAAGTTTATCACTCCGTTTATGTAATGGGGCGCATTTGGTACCCTGGTTATTTTTGTAAGTTTTTCAACTGTTTCTACATATTTAATAGGTATTCCATAATTCTCATCATCCAAATTAAAAACAACATACTGATTTACAGAATTCATATTGCTTCACCTCCAATAAATTTAAAATAAGAATTTATGTCTATAATCAAAGCTATCGAGCCATTTCCCAAAATAGTTGCTCCGGCAACTAAAGGAATGTTTGAAAGATATTTACCTAATGATTTAATTACAATTTCTTGTTGGCCCATCAGATTATCTACGATTAATCCCGCATCCATGTTCCCTTTTTTCACAACAACTATGACTGCTTCCCCATCTGCATTGTTATGCAATTCACTCACACTCGGCACATTTAACAATTTTGAAAGTCTTAATATAGGCAGTGTTGAATTTCTATATAGTACAACCTCGCTGTTTTGGACTTTACGTATACAACTTTCCTTTATAGTTGTAATTTCCTTTATTGAATTTAGGGGTATGGCATATTTTTCTGTCCCCACTATAACTAGCAAAGCCTGTATAATAGCCAGCGTAAGGGGGAGTTTGATTACAAATTTTGTTCCCTTGCCCTGATGGGAATCTGCTTCTACTGTCCCCCCCAGTGACTCGATTTTAGTTTTAACTACATCTAACCCCACGCCACGCCCCGAAATATCCGATATCGTATCGGCAGTACTAAATCCCGGACTAAACAAGAACTGTATGGCTTCCTTATTATCCATCAGTTGGACCTCTTGGTGCGTGGCTACCTCCTTTTCAACGGCTTTTTTTCTGACCTTTTCAACATCTATTCCGCCCCCATCGTCCTCTACCTCGATTATTACGTTGTTGCCATCCGGATAAGCTGTTAGTTTAACCGTTCCGGTTTCCCCTTTGCCCAGTTCTATTCTTTTTTCTATACCCTCAATACCATGATCTATAGAGTTGCGTATTAAGTGAATGAGGGGGTCACCTATTTCATCAACTACAGTTCTATCTACCTCTGTTTCTTCGCCGGACATAACCAACGTTATATTTTTGCCCAATTCTTTCGACAAGTCTCTTACCATCCTAGGAAAACGGTTGAACACTCTTTCTATGGGAACCATTCTGACCTTCATTACCGCATCATGTAGGCTTGTTGTTATTCTTTCGAGATATTCAATTGCTTCATTTGTGTTTTGCTTTTTTTTGTCGTCATCAATACCTTCTAACCGCGTTTTTATAATTATAAGTTCACTCACCAAATTCATTAAGTTATCCAGGCGATCTATATCAACCCTTACAGTTTTATTAGATTTCGTCCTTTTATATACTACACCCCCATTTCCATCTTCTTCATCTTTTATGTCGGTTTTGTTTATATCTTCAACAACTTGGATATTTTGGGATACTTCAATATTTTCCTGTAACAATGGAATTATTTCCATGGATTCAATTCCGGATATATTGTTCATTTCATCCCTGATAAATTTATCGTCCTTCCTGGAAATCACTATTAGTTCAAAAGACAAATCGAATTTTTCATCTTCAATCTCCTCTATACTAGGATTAGATTGAATTATGTCTGAAAATTTTTCAAGTGTATGCACAACTATATAAGCCCTCGCCGATTTCAAAAAACAACCACTGTCTAATGTTACTCTTATTAAACTGACATTCAGGCCATCTGCTATCGCCACGGTAACTATATTGTTAATATATTCATTGAATCGAACAATAGGTTTTGGCAGATCTTCAACATTTGAGCCCATACTACCGGCTATATCATTATACACAGGAGGTGCCGTATCTTCCGATCTCAAAGCCTGCAGTTTGTCAATCAATTCTTCAGCGGTATCTTCACCCTGATTTCCATAATTCTCAATATTGTTGATATAACTCTCCAGTTTATCAAAACATTGAAACAGTAAATCCGTTATGTCTATATTAACCTTCATATTACCCTTTCGAATATAATCTAAAATATTTTCCATTTCATGCGTCAAGTGGGCCACACTATTAAATCCCATGGTTGATGACATCCCTTTTAACGTATGGGCTACCCTGAAAATATTATTCAATATGCCGGTATCCTCAGGGTTATCCTCCAAATATAACAAATTTGAATTCATATTTTGCAGATTTTCCTTTGATTCCTCGATAAATATTTGTAAGTATTGATTCATGTCCATAGAATTACACCACCAATCTTTTTAATATACAACTCGCAATCTCATGCAGTGGGACCACATCGTCTACAGCTCCGGTATCAATTGCGCTTCTAGGCATACCGAAAACCACACTGGTCTCCTCATCTTGCGCAATAATGTAACATTCCGTATTCTTCTTGAGTTCTCTTACACCGTTTGCACCATCTGTCCCCATACCGGTCATAATTACACCTATTATATTTTTATCAAGGTTATTAGCTGCGGATTTGAATAAAACATCAACTGAAGGACGATGGCCTGATACTTGTTGAGCCTTGGATAAAGAAAGAAATATACTTCCATCGGATGTTTTATTTATTTCCAAATGGGAGTTACCGGGTGCAATATAAGCATGTCCCGTAAGTGCCCTCTCATTATTCCTAGCTTCCTTCACCGTAATTTGGCATACGTCATTCAACCTTTCCGCCAAAGACCCTGTAAATATTGGGGGCATATGCTGGACTATGAAAATGCTTGCCGGTATATTTTTTGGAATCGATGTAAGCACATACTGCAAGGCCCTCGGTCCACCGGTCGATGCTCCTATTAAAATGAAATAATGTTGTTTTTGAAGGTCCTGCACAACATTATGGTTTTTGGGCAAAACGGGTCCTTTTGATTTCATATTTATACCAATCCCTTTTTGCGAAATAAACACTGCTTTTTAAAAACAAAAGCATATATTTTGTCCTCATTTGACTGACTGATTGTATCAAACCTGATTCCTAATTCATAACAATTAGTTATTGTATTTTTAATAACTCTTATGACCTTACCATTTAATATAATTCTGTCATTTTTATATAAATAAAGCTTTATTTTGACATTTTCTCCTTCTTCCAGTTTCTCGTTACAGATTGCTTTGATGCCGCCTCCACTCAGGTCCTTAGTAACACATTTTAATCTATGTATTTTATCATTTTGCCTTTTTTCTAAAATGACGTTTATAACTATAGGAAGCCTGTAATGTTCCCTTCGTTGAATTCTATAAAGCTCACTCGTAGGCCTGATTATAAAAGCTGTTATATTAGTATAAACTTGTTTGATAACTTCGGCATAAAATTGATATACTGCCGTATCACGATAAAAAAACACGCTGACATTTTGCCCGTTGCTGAGAAAACATCTTTTCCTCTTATAAATTGGGGTCGAAATATATATATCTTTTTCACGCAAGTCTATAAGCTGAGCGTTGAGTATGTTTTTTTCATTTATAGTGTTATCCCCTCCACAACGTTCTATATTTAGCCTGTCTCCTATTTTCAACTGGGAAAATACATCCATGTTATGCCTCCTGTTTAATAAAACCGAATACTTTTTTAAAAAAACTGCCTAAATCCCTGCCACATTCCCTATCTATATTGTCATCCATAAGTCTTGCGGCAATACTTTTAACGTTTTTGCTGGCGATGCTGTTAGGATATTCAACTGTAAAAGGTGTTTGTTTTTTCACTGATTTAATTACACTGCTATCCTCAAAAACATAGCCTAGTTTATATAAATCCATTAATAAAAAACGTTTTACCGCATTTCTTAGTTTTTCAAAGGTAACATTGCCCTCTGTTATATTCCCGATTTTATTAACCACAATCTTTATTTTCTTGTTTTTTTCTTTCAGGTTTATAGTTTTAATCATAGCATAAGCATCTGCTATGGACGCGGGTTCCGGTGTAGTAACAATTATAACTTCTTGAGCTGCCAAAACGAAAGAAAGTACGGAACTGGACAGGCCTGCCCCGGTGTCAATCAAAATAATGTCCGCATAGTTATTTATTATATGGAATTTTTCAATTAGCTGTTGAATGGATGACAGAGATATGTCAACAAACCCTGTTATTCCGGAACTTCCCGATATAACTTTAATATCGTTTGGACCCGATATCATTATTTCTTCTATCGATTTTTCACCATAAATAATGTCGAATAGCGTATACTGAGGTATTATCCCAAGTACTACATCAATATTGGCTAATCCTAAGTCCGCATCCATTATAACAACCCTATTATTTAACCTGCTTAATTCCATAGCCAAATTTATTGTAAAGTTTGTTTTGCCTACGCCGCCTTTTCCGCTAGTTACACATATTATCCTGGCATTTTTGGCAATTTGCTTTTTTTGTGAAACAATTTGTTTGGAAAGCATCTTTTTATCATTAACTAATTCCCGTAATTTAGCAGCTTGGTCAATCATGTTAAAACTCCTTTAATAACATATCCAATATTTTGCTTGGGGTTATTGCCTCAATATCATCAGGAACGCTTTGTCCGGTTGTTATATAAGAAAGGGATTCCGGCTCTGTCATTGCAATGTTTAAAATAGAACCATATGTACTGACCTCGTCTATTTTTGTAAATATAATTTTATAATCTTCCAAAAAACCATATGTATCCAGAATATCTTTTAAATCACTATTTCTGGTAGAGGAGCTGATTACCAAATATACACTTTTATCCTTTATTTCACTTAAAAGAAACATCAATTCCTGTATATGTTCATGGTTTTTATGACTTCTACCGGCCGTATCCACCATGATAATATCCCGATCGCCTAAACGATCAATAGCATTATGAATTTCACCCGGTGAATATATGACCTCCAACGGTATGTTTAAAATGTCGCTATAAACCCTCAGTTGCTCTACAGCGGCTATACGATACGTATCTGCACTTATTAACCCGACATTCAGTCCCTTTTCCAGGTTATAGTTGGCAGCCAATTTTGCAATTGTAGTCGTTTTACCTACACCTGTAGGTCCTATAAAAAATATAACCTTTGAATCAAAACCCATATCATTATTACTGATACCCGGAGGTATGGTTCGTGCTAAAAAATCTTTAATAATTTCTTTATCACTGAGTTGTAATTGTTCAACATCCTTATCGCAGTCTTTTAAAAGGATGGAAATTAAATCTTCGTCTATTTCATTTTCCAAAAGCATATTATATATATAACTGTCTTTTATATCGTTTAAATTGTTTGATGATTTTAATATATTGGCATTTCCTATTTTACCGACTATAGTGTTCAGCATAGATTTAATATCGTTTATTTCTTTTTCTAAACCTTTATTTTTAGACTTTAACGCTACCCTTTCTTTCAGATCAAGTTCTTGAACCTTGGCCATATTTGGAACGTTAATTTTTTTTGTGGGCGGTGGCACATTTTCAATAGCTGCTACTACCTCAACCACAGGCTTTTTGAAAATACCCAACAGGCCCCTGGGCTTAACTTTTTTTTGATGGAGTATCACGGCGTTGGACCCCAGTTCATTCCTTATTTTAGTCATAACATCGTAATTATCATTGCCGTAGAATTTCTTAACCCTCATCTATATTCTCACCATCCCCACCGATTCAATTTCCACAGACGGATCAACTTCATTATACGATAAAACCGTTAAATCAGAAGTAAGTTGCTCTGTCAGTCTTTTTAGATATAGTCTAACAATTGGAGCCGTAATAATGATAGGTTGTTCACCTAAATTAATTAATTTTTGTATTTGATGAGATAAACTATTTAGGATCAATTGAATTAAATCCGGTTCCATTTCAATATATGTCCCCTTATCGGTCTGTTGAATGGATTCCATAATTCTTTGTTCTAACTGCTGGTCGATCGTTATTACCTTTGCAGGTTGATTCGGTATAAAATGTCTGGTAATAGCCCTGCCCAGGGCTTGTCTTACATACTCGGTGAGCATATCCGGGTCTCTGGTTATAGTACAATAGTCCGCTAAGGTTTCAAGTATAGTAACCATGTCTCTGATTGAAACACCTTCTTTTAGCAAATTATATAACACTTTTTGAATTTCACCTACACTCATTTGGGCGGGGACTAATTCCTCCACCAAAGCCGGGTGATTTTCTTTGACGTTGTCTATTATCTTTTTAACATCCTGTCTCCCCAACAGTTCGTGTGCATGTTTCTTTACTATTTCAGTCAAATGTGTCGCTATAATTGAGGGTGGGTCAACGACAGTATACCCGAATATTTCCGCCTTCTCCCTTTCCCCCTCATTTATCCATTTGGCCGGCAATCCAAATGCAGGCTCCACGGTATCAATACCTTCTATCTCCCCGTCGGCTGTTCCGGGGTTCATAGCTAAATAATGATCAAATATTATATTACCCCGGGCTATTTCAACACCCTTAACTTTAATTACGTAATGATTAGGTTCCAATTGAATATTATCCCTCAATCTGAACATCGGTACTATAATTCCCAGTTCCAGGGCACATTGCCTCCTAATCATTACTAAACGATCGAACAAGTCTCCGCCTTGGCTAGCATCAGCTAAGGGTATAATCCCATATCCAAATTCCAGTTCTATCGGGTCTACATTCAGTAAAGGTATAACATTTTCCGGTCTTCTCTTCTCATCCGCAATTTCGGTAATCTCATCCGGAATTGCCTCGGTCTCGGCCTCAATTGTGGCTTTTCTCAGATTTATGCCTAGATATAAAAAGAACATAGCTAATAATATAAACGGCACCTTTGGCAATCCTGCAACGGCAAAGAAAACCAAAACCCCGGAAATTATAAACATTATTTTATAATTATTAAATAATTGCTTGATTAAATCGCTACCCAGATTTCCCTCCGATGCAGCCCTTGTTACAATAATACCTGTTCCCGTCGAAATCAGTAATGCGGGTATTTGGCTAACCAAACCATCGCCAACAGTTAAAATAGTATATTTCTGGAGGGTGCTCATAAAATCCAAATTTCCGGTGAACATCCCTATTGCAAATCCGGCAACAATGTTAATAATAGTAATAATAATACCTGCAATAGCGTCCCCCTTTACAAATTTACTTGCACCATCCATTGCACCATAAAAATCCGCTTCTTTCTGTACCTTTTTTCTTCTTTCCCTAGCCTCCTGATCATCTATAAGACCGGCATTGAGATCTGCATCTATTGCCATCTGTTTTCCAGGCATAGCATCCAGGGTAAATCTGGCTGCAACCTCAGAAACCCTCTCAGAACCCTTAGTTATTACCATAAACTGTACAACAATTATTATCAAAAATGCAATAAAACCGACAATAGGATTCCCTTGCATAACGAAGCTGCCAAAGGTTTCTATCAGGCTACCGGCCGTCCCCGAGGATAGTATATATCTGGTAGTGGTAATGTTAAGTGCCAACCTAAACAATGTGGCAATCAATAAAATAGACGGAAAGATTGAAAATTCTAATGCTTCTTCAGTATACATAGCTTTAATCATAATAAGCAATGACAGGGCTATATTAAAACTCAATAAAACATCAAGAATACCTAACGGAATAGGTATGATAATTATTACTACAATAGCTATCACCGCAAGTGTAACTATAACATCTCCAAACTTCATTTTTTATCCCCCCACCAAACCTTGTTGTTAATGCGATATACATAAGCCAGCACCTCAGCAACGGCTTGATAAAGCTCAGGTGGAACAAACTGTCCTATCTCCACGCTGTCGTACAAGGCCTTAGCCAACGATTTGTTTTCCATTATTGTAATATTATTTTCTTGTGCTACTATTTTAATATTTTCAGCTACAAGGTTCCTGCCTTTTGCAATAACCTTAGGTGCATCAAAATGTTCAGGACTATATTTAATAGCAATAGCAAAATGGGTTGGATTTGTTATAATCACATCCGCTTTTGGAACGTCTTGCATCATTCTACGCATTGATATGGCCCTCTGCTTTTCTCTGATCTTTGATTTAATTTTCGGATCCCCTTCGGTTTGTTTGTACTCTTCCTTTACCTCCTGTTTAGTCATCATCAATTTTTTATTATAATCATATCTCTGATAAAGGTAATCCAATACTGCCAAGACAGCAAGCGCTATACCCAGTCGTATTCCTATGTTTACTGACATCTTTAAAAGCAATTCCAATATTTTAATTATATCCATGCCTATACTATTAAAGATAAAATTGGTCCGATTTCGGATATAATTATAAGATATGTATCCCAAAATAAAAATTCTTACAGACGCCTTTAAAATTTCGACAACTGATTTCATTGAAAACATTCTTTTAAATCCTTCGATGGGATTTAATCTATTAATATCCATGTTAAGAGGCTTTGTAGTAAACAATGCGCCCACTTGCAAATAACTGGATGAAACACCCACCACTAAACTGGTTACTATAATAGGTGCTGCAACTATAAAAAAATTTATCATCACACCAATCATAATACCTTGCAGATTTCTAATCGAAAGCACATAATCAATTGATAAATACTGTTCATATATATATAGGGTATTCTTTTTTAAAATTGTACCCATAAACGTTGCGGACATATTTATGATAACAAATGCGGCTAGAAGTACAAAGGCTGAGTTGATCTCCCTACTCTGCAGGACGTTTCCCTTTTCCCTTGCATCCCTTTTCTTTTTAAAAGTAGGTTTTTCTGTTTTTTCAGTTGAAAAGAGCTGTAGATCAATTTTAAAGTACATAGACTCATCCCCTAACAAAAAGCTGCATTAGCTCATGTATGGCACGAAACATTTTATCAAATAAACTTTCACTATAATATGGGAGTAATTGCAGTGTTGCCAATATAATAGTTATACCAATAATTATTTTAAAGGGAAGCCCCACGATGAAAATATTCATTTGCGGCATTGTCCGGGCTAAAATAGCTAATATCACATTGCCTAAAAAAACAGCAACCAAAATAGGAGCGCTCAGCTGAAATGCCAGGACAAAAATTTGCATAAAAACTTTTATTAAATAATTAATTATATTTCCATTCACAGATATATTGAAACCTATTGGTAGTATCTCGTAACTGTATACCAAACATTGAACCAGCCTATGATGACCGTTAATACCCAGAAATAATAACGTGACCAATATGTTATAAAATCCGCCCATTAGAGGCATTTGTACATTTGTTTGGGGATCCATAATATTTACCATTCCAAAGCCCATTTGAATGTCAATTATTGTGCCTGCAAGGTATATAGCTGTAAAATATGTGAATGCAATAAACCCGATAATGATTCCTATTAAGAATTCAGATATTGACCAGAAAATCAGCGTTCTGTAATTATCAATTGATAAACAAAATGTATTTATTTTTA
>CAZVFS010000001.1:20735-82813 GCA_964626575.1 uncultured Alkaliphilus sp.
CAGAAAATCAGCGTTCTGTAATTATCAATTGATAAACAAAATGTATTTATTTTTAAAGGTAGCAATATCAATGCTATAATCACTGAAATGCCTATTTTCATTATCGCAGGCAGATTGTTTCGCCCAAATATTGGTGATATTACAAACAGCCCTGTTACTCTAACTAATATTAAAACAAACAATTGAAAATTGAGTAAAATAAAACTTACTAAGTCCTCCGTCATGGTTTAATCACTCTTACTGGATGAAATTATTTATATTCGTATATAGTTTTAATGTAAAACTGATAATTATAGATAACAACCATGGCCCAAAAATCACCATAGAACCTAAAATTACTATAATTTTAGGGATGAAGGCCAGGGTGGCCTCATGAATTTGAGTTGTAGCTTGAAAAATACTGACAGCCAACCCAACCAACAATCCCAATATTAACATTGGGGCTGCCAAAATTAAGATAGTAAACATCGCCTGTTGTCCTAACTCAATAACCATTCCTTCATTCATTTTTTCACCTCTATTTAAAACTGAGCAATAATGATTTTACCAGAACATTCCAACCGTCCACCATAACAAATAAAAGGAGTTTAAACGGTAAAGAAATCATTGCAGGAGGTAGCATCATCATTCCCATTGACATTAAAACACTGGCAACGACCATATCTAGCACAATAAAAGGTATAAATAACACAAATCCCATCTGAAAGGCGGTTTTTAACTCGCTTATTACAAAAGCAGGAATTAGCGAGGTTGTTGGAATATCGCGTAATTCTGCGGTATCCTCCAAGTCGGTGTCACTTATTTCCAAAAATAACGCCAGATCTTTTTCCCTCGTTTGCCTGAACATAAATTCTCTTAATGGTTCCATTGCATTTTCAATCGCTTCGGCTTGGCTTATTTCTTCATTTAAATAAGGTTGTAATGCATTCTGATTTATTTCCGTAATAATAGGACTCATAATAAAAAAAGTTAAAAATAATGCTAATCCTATTAAAACCTGTGTTGGCGGTGTTTGCTGAGTAGCAATGGCATTCCTTAAAAAGGACAACACAATTATTATTCTTGTAAAACTCGTAACCATAATGAGAATAGCCGGTGCTAATGATAATACGGTTAATAGAGCTAGTAACTGTAATGAATTAACTGTTCGTTCCGGGTCGGTAGTGCCTTCAATATTCAGTTGCAGGTTAGGTATAACATTGTCGGGTTGCGCGTGCGAACAGGTTATGCTTAAGAACAAAAAAAATGCTATTATACAAACAATTATTTTAGTATTTTTATACTTTATATTGTTCATCATCATCACTACCATTTCGGTTATATCTGTTGTTACTAATGGTCTTTTTTATTTTACCAAACAGTTTGTCTACCATAAAACAGTCGTTCACATTTCGGATGTTAAACTGAGCTCTGTTTTTGTCGTTCGGAAATTTCCAATCATCCTCTTCTATCACGTCTAAAAGTCTAATTGTTTTTCCCTGTATTGCAACAATATATATTTTTTGGTTTATTTTTAGAATTGTAACATTCATGCCCACCCCTATCATAGTTCTTTCTAAAACTTGTGTATACCTACCTTCTAACAATCTGTTCATTTTTCTACCTATTAAAACGGTAGTATAGTAAGCAAAAATAATAATAGTAACAGCGGCTGCCGACAATAAAAATACTGACAATATCGGTTTATACATTACCCAATCACTTTTTTAACAGCTTCTATAATACGATCAGCTTGAAAAGGTTTAACTATAAAGTCCTTTGCCCCGGCTTGTATAGCCTCAATTACCATGGCCTGCTGACCCATAGCAGAGCACATAATTATTTTAGCGTTTGAATTAAGTTTCCTTATCTCCTTAACAGCTTGAATACCGTCCATTTCCGGCATTGTAATATCCATAATGGTCAGTTCCGGCTGCAGTTCTTTATACCTTTCAATCGCCTTAATCCCGTCCTCCGCTTCACCTGTTACGTTAAATCCATTTTTGGTCAGAACGTCCTTGATCATCATTCTCATAAATGCCGCATCATCAACAATTAAAATTCCATTAGACATTGTTTTGCCCCCCTAAGTTTTAACTATAAATTATATTTGTATTACCAACAAAACATATACGAAACCAATTTATATGGTATTATTAAATAATTCAATTTTATGTTTTAGGCAAGCGGCCCACCGAACTGACAATATCTGTAATACGTATACCATAATTTTCGTCTATCACAACAACCTCACCTTTAGCCACATGTTGACCATTAACTAAAATATCCAAGGGTTCGCCAACTAATTTATCCAGCTCAACAATTGTCCCGGGGCCAAACTCCAATATTTCGCTTATTTTTTTTACAGCTCTGCCTAACTCTACAGTTATTTTTAGCGGTACATCCTGTATAAGTTCGATATTTTCAGGCATTTCGCCTTTCATAGAAGGCTCATCAAAGGATTGAAATTGTACCGGCCTTATGTTTACCTTTTCAGTTGAACCGGCTTGAATAATCTCCCTTTCAATATTCCTGTTATTAATTTCAGTAGAATATATATCCTCTGCACCGGCTACACCGCCGGAATCCATGGATTGAGGTTGTTGCACAGCGGCGTCAACATTGTTAATTCCTATGGAGTCGGTATTGGAATCGACACCAACGTCTATGCCTGATATGCTATGCAATAGTCCTTTGACAATTGCCTTGGCGAATTCTATGGGCATAATTTGCATTATTTTGCTGTCTATCAGGTCCCCTATTACCATTTTAAAAGCAATTTTTACAAAAACATCTCCGTAATCAGTATAATCCTTAAAATGTTGTGCTAAATCACCTGTCGTTAAATCCAATATAAAAGCATTAGGAGGGTTGATGTCTATTTTTTTGTTTAACATTTCAGATAATGATGTTGAGGATGAGCCAACCATCTGGTTCATTGCCTCACTGATAGCGCTCAAATGTAAATCTGTCAGCTCATAAGATTCTGTTTTGCCATCACCGCCCATCATTAAGTCTGTAATAATACCCGCGTCCTCCACTTTTAGGATCAACAAATTGATACCTTCCAGCCCTTCCCTATATTTCACGTCAATAGCCACAAAGGGGATGGGATATTGTTTGGTTAACTCTAGAAGGGTCAATATTTCCACTTCAGGTGTTGTTATCGTTACTTTTTGCCCCAGGAGCATAGATAGCGTAGTTGCCGCAGTTCCCATATTGATATTGCCTACCTCACCTATCGTATCCTTTTCCTCATCTGTAAAATCAATCGAATTACTACTACTATTCACAGGTTCAACGGTTCCTCCCAACAGGGCGTCTATTTCCTCTTGGGATAACATATTATTCATATAGTTCGTCCCCCCTCTCTTCTGCTCTGGTAATTTTAACCGCAACCTTATTTTTTATAGCGCCCGGTATGCCGTAATATTTATGTCTGCTGCCTACCTTGACCTCCAGTTCTTTATTAATACCGTTATCTAATGCAATCACATCACCCAACTGTAATCCGAGAAATTCCTTTACGGTTATATAAGTACAACCTAACTCAACATTTATGCTAACCGGACTATTTGTTATTCTTTTTTCTATAATATGTTTATCCATTTTAGTTGCTTGTTTACTTATGTTAGCAAACCAAAATTTTGTGCTCAATTTCGGTAATATGGGTTCTATTATAATATGCGGAATACATATATTTAAAAAACCTTCCGTTTCTCCAACCTTTAAATTCAGAGTAATCAATGCAGTAGTTTCGTTCGGTGAAATTATTTGGGCAAACTGGGAGTTTGTTTCTATCTTATCTAACCTAGGTTCCAATTCGATAACATTCTCCCATGGGCCTACCATCAAAGCAATAAGTTGTCTTAGAATATTCTGAATTAACATTTTTTCTATCTCTGTAAAAGGTCTGCTTTCCTGATTTTTTTCCCCTTGGCCCCCCAATATTCTATCGATTAATGCAAACGCTATAACGGACGATACATCTATAATTATCTGTCCCTCCAACGGATAAAAATCAATAATTGCAAGGAGTGCAGGATTTACAATAGAGTTGCTAAATTCATAATAAGACAACTCTTCTACACTTAAAACCTCAGTTTGAACATATGTACGTAGATAACCGGACAAAAATGTATTTAGTGTTCTAGAAAAATTTTCATGTATTATTTGTAATGTTTTCAATTGATCCTTTGCTAATTTTTTGGGGCTTTTAAAATCATATTTTTTAGCTCCATCCGTATCTTGACCTTCCCCAATATCCATTACATCAACTTCACCGGTATTTAATGCGTTGAGTAATTCATCTATTTCACCTTGCGACAAAATATCAGACAACTATTTCACCCCCTATTGGACAATATAATCGACAAAGTATACATTAGTAATTTTGTCTGAACCAACAATATCCGCTATTACCTTTAAAATTTCGTCTTTTAATTTCGATTGTCCTTCAGGTTCAAGTATTTCATCAGCTTTTTTCCCAATCAGGGTTGCTATGATACAATCCCGAACTTCGGTATCCTTTTCCCTTAATTTTTTGGAAAGACTTTTATCCAGCGTCTCTAATCTTATAGTACCTTTAAAATAATTTCTTGTACTTCCCAAATTGGTAGAAAATTCACCAATGTCATACTCATACGTTTTATAGCTTACGGTAATCCCACCTTCCTGCTTGTTACTAAAAAAGAAAAACAAAGCCCCAAAAATTATACCCGACATCATAAAACCGACTAATATGTACAATATTACTTTTTTCAAATTCATAGCCTGTCCCCCATTCTAATATTAACCGGATCCTAGGTTATTGTATGTAGATCTCAATATTACAATATCGACCCTTCTATTTTTTGACTTATTTTCTGCCGTATCATTAGGAGCAACAGGATGATATTCACCATAGCCTGCTATAGAAAAACGTTCTGGTGCCAAACCCAAATCCTCAATTAAATATCTTGTTACATTAGAGGCCCTACCTGCAGATAATTCCCAGTTAGTAGGGTATAATAAATTCGGTGTAACCTTAACGGTATCTGTATGCCCTTCTATGCGTATGGATTTTTTAATAAATTCCGGGCTTTGTAAGAATACGGAAATATCACCCAAAATTTCTTTCGATTCCGGTTTTAACATAGTTTTCCCCGAGTCAAACAATACACTATCTCTAAAACGTAAGACAAGACCTACATTTTCTTGAGTGACAAACACACTAGATTCAAGATTATAACTTTCCAGATAATTCTCCAAAATTTCCTGAAGCTTAATGAAGTCTTCGGTTTCTTGCATTTGGCCCATAGACAGGTCATCGTCCGTTGTATCAATGACAGAACCATTAAATTCAATCAGGGTTCCCGAATCTAAAATTCCCAGCCCACCTTGAAATGATTGAATCATTGCTTGAAATTTTTGTATATCTATAGTTGAAAAAGAAAATAGCAATACAAAAAAACAAAGTAACAAAGTAGTCATATCGGCAAAGGTAGTTGTCCAAGCCGGAGCACCGGGTGGGGATTCTTCTTGATTTTGCTGTTTTCTTCTTGACATTATACTTCAACACCCTCCTGTTGTTTATATTGCAAACCTGCGCGTGCATTTGGAGGTAAAAAGGCCTTAAGTTTTTCCTCAATAATCCTTGGATTTTCACCGGCTTGTATTGATAATAACCCTTCAACCATAATTTCTTTTCTTAATATTTCTTCCTTGCTCTTTAATTTGAGTTTGTTAGCAATGGGTATAAATACCAGATTAGCTAATACGGAGCCATAAAAGGTGGTGATTAAAGCAACCGCCATACTGGGCCCTATGGAGCTGGGGTCATCTAATTTTTTGAGCATATTTATGAGCCCGATCAGGGTACCTATCATACCAAATGCCGGTGCATACGATCCCATGGCCTCAAATATTCCTTGTCCCTTTCCATGCCTTTCTTCTATAAAGGACAATTCTGTCTCCAGTAAATTTCTTACCAGCTCCGGGTCCGTCCCGTCTACAATTAACATGACACCTTTTTTTAAAAATTCTTCACCGATATCTTCCGACATCTCTTCTAAAGCCAATAAGCCTTCCTTCCTTGCAACATTAGCAAGGGTATTGATTTGGACAATTATTTCGTAAGGATTCCCTTCATGGGTTTTGAAAGCCTTTCCCGCTATTTTAACTGCCTCCAACACACTTTTTAACGGATATGCTACTAAAGTAGAGGCCACGGTTCCACCGAGTACAATTAAGATAGAAGCCAAATCCCAAAAATCTATTATGGATCCATCCGTTAAAATTCCTCCAACAACAAACACTATCCCAACAATTATACCAAGTATCGTTGCTATATCCACCCCTACACCTCACTTCTTAACGTATATGGTAAATTTTTATATGTAATAAATAAAACTAAAAAATGGTTCAATTTTTGTTATCAATAACGCTTTACCACATCTATATCATGAATATATATTTTTCTTTTATATTCAATTATTTGCTCAATTATTTGTTCCGCGCTTTCAACTACTATCATCTTGTGCCCGTTGGTAAGTGTAATAACCGTATCCGGGGTCTGCTCGATTATTTCTATTAAATCTATATTCAGAAAAAATTCGCTCTTATTCATTCTCGTAAGTTTGATCATTCAATCATCCTTTCCCCTACAAAAATTCACCGTAGGGTGTCATCCTGACCCGACACTCAGCCAGTAATTCAAATGAATTTATTATATTGGTTTAAACAACGGTAATTATGAAAAAACCTTATTTAAAAACCTGAGCGTCGGGGAAGGATCCTGTTGATATTTTGATGTATCTCAAATTTATCTCTTCATATTAACTAGCTCCTGTAACATTTCATCACTGACTGTTATAACTCTTGAGTTGGCCTGAAAACCTCTTTGTGTAGTAATCATGTCGGTAAATTCTCTAGCCAGGTCTACATTTGACATCTCTAGCGAGCCGGGCTGTAGGTTTGCAAAACCGCCTGTTGCCGGGTATCCAAACATAGCCTCACCTGAGTTAGCAGTTTCTCTATACATGTTAGATCCTGTTCTGAGCAAACCTGCGGGATTCTTAAAATTAGCCAGCCTGATTTGACCCAATATTTTCATCTGCCCGTTGCTGAATACCCCCTCTATTTCTCCTGTGGTTGAAATAGTAAAATCCTCCAACTTTCCGCTTGGGTAGCCGTTTATGTCAAGGGCTGCCGCGTCTGATGAGGCGGAGTAGCTTTTGAGTTTAGAAAAATCCAACCCTATATCCAATGGACTTGCACCGTTCAAAAAATCCCCATCTATTCCTAAAGAAACATTTGAAAAGGGTGTTGGAGGTGTATCCGTTAAGTTACCATTATCCCCATTGTTAATTTTAGTTAATTTACCAGTTGTATCGAATGTTAATTTAGCGTTAAAGGTGCTTACTGGATCCGGGTCTTTACCATTTACTTTTACTACAGTAACATTAAAAACCCTTTCTATGTCTGGTTCTGTCCCTTCATCCTCATCTCTTTGAAACTGTATTTCAATATTGTGTGCATTACCTAAACTGTCATAAATCTTCATAATTGTGTTAAAATTGTCACCTTCCTCAATATTACTGTCAATATTCCCCTCAAATATAGCCTTGTCTGTAGCCTTTGGGGGATTTGTTTCTGATTTTGAAATTTTTAATCCTGTGAGGTCTTCTATAACATTACCTTCCTCGTCACAACGATAGCCCAATACATAAAATCCATCCGATGTCACTAAGTTTCCATCCTCGTCTATACAAAAATTGCCTGCTCTTGTGTAGCTTCTATTAGATCCTGATTCCGTATCGGATACTATGAAAAACCCATCTCCGTTTATCATCAGGTCTGTGTTATAGCCTGTGCTCTCTACGGAGCCCCTTATATGGAAGGTATCCATAGAACCTACACCGGCACCCAAACCTACCTGTTGGGGGTTTGTCCCGCCACGTCCGTTTTCTTGCGGTCTGCCTGCTCCTCTTAATGTCTGACTGAATACTTCCTGAAAGGCAACTCTTGAACCTTTAAATCCAACAGTGTTGACATTCGCAACATTGTTACCGATTACATCCATTTTTAACTGATGAGCCTTTAGGCTCGATACCGCCGAATACATTGAACGCATCATAATTAAATAACCTCCTATTGATTGGTGCTTCATTTCCTCTATCGTTCGGAAATGTAAGACTTCCCACTAGGGGTCCGGTCTATGTAAATATAGCACCATCTATATTTGTAAATACGTTTTCCTTTAATTGATTATCTGCCGCGGCCGTAATAACGGTTCTATTCGGTACACTGGCAATAAAAGCCTTATTGTTCATGATTATCAGAGTTTCCCTGATACCTTTTTCAGCCGCCTTACTGATGGCATTATCAATTTTGTCCACTTCTTTTGTAGTCAATTGTATTTTTCTTTGTTCCAGTCTCTCTAGAGCGTGTTTTGAAAATTTGATGTTCTGATTTTTTTGTACCTCTTTTTGCAGTACCGTTCCAAAGTCAGCTTTTTTGTTGTTTACATTGTTCAGGTTTTTATTTCTGTTTTGACCTTGGTTTTGGTCGATACGAATTTGGTTAATAATCATAGTTTCCCTCCTTTAGGAGCGGTGTTTTTATACCTATGCTTTTTTACTTGTTTCGGTACTCCCGCCTGCTTCATGGGCAAACTGTATCTCAGGTTCATAATCTGTATCGTCTTGTGCATCCCCCGGTTTTTCTGCCCCTGTACCAAGCTTTTTTAGTTCCTCGTTTATTTTTATCAGCTGATCAACTATGTTGGATTGACTTTTTACTAAATTGTTGTTCATTTTTAGAATATGTTCCATTATGGTGGTTTGGGTAGACTCAAGAGTTTTGTTTAGATTCTGCATCTGTTCCAAAGAGCTGAACTGGGCCATCTGTGCAATAAACTCTCTATCTTCCATGGGATTTAACGGGTCTTGATTTTGTAATTGGGTAACCAGCAGCCTTAAAAAAGCATCTTTATCCAGATCACCGGACTGTATTTTTTTATTTTGGGTCTCTTCATCATAATAGCGGTATTTATGCTCTTGTATTTCCGAAATATTCGGCATTATATCCCTCCTTAAACTAAACTGTCAATTTGGCTTGCTATTAAATATGGATTTGTTTGCTCTATATTTTCCTCCAGGGTTATAAAATTGCTGTCGGTTTCAATATGATCTGTTTTAAATTTTTGCCTGTTTGTGAATGCCGACTGATATAGACTGTTTTCAAAATTTTGAGTGTTATCGTTTATATGCACCTCAAGGCTTGAAATATTGAGCCCTTGTTCTTCCAAAGAATCCCTCAGTTGATCCAGGTTAGCTTCTATTGCCTCTTTTACCGAGTAATTTTCCGCATATATTTTGCCCGTCAAAGTACCTTCGTTTAAACCTATTTTGATGGACAATTTACCTAGGTGTTCAGGTATCAGCCGTATGCTCATTTCATTTTTGCCCTTTAAGATAAATGTACCAACTTTCTGAGCAATTTCATTGATAAACTGTTTTGATTCTATAACCTGGTCTTTTATAACCTTTAAATCTATATTTTGGCTGTCACCCGCCTGTTGAAATACCACAATCTGTTCCTTAAACAATACTTCACTGTCTTCCTTAGACTGTTTGAAGGGTTCTTCTTTATTGTTCGAAACAAACTTGTTGGCAGATTTTATGTTGTTGCTAATCCCCTTCTCTGTGCCATCAATGTTTATCAACATTTTCTCATTTTCCATTGATCGCTCTTCTTCGGGATTTAAAAAATCATCTTTGACATATGGATTTTGTGGGTTAGTTGGTTTAATAATATTAGACTCATTCAAGACAGATTGTATACTATCCCTTATTCCCTCCAAATTATCTGCTATTTCATCAGGTTTGAACATAGCCAATTGTTCGTTGTTATGTAATAGCAGTTCATCGCTTATCTTATTTATGGTGTCAATAATTGTTTCAATATTTTGTTTAAGGGAATCATCTGACAGAATGTTCGCAGTTTCCGACAAAGGAAGTAATTGTTCTTTTAAACTGTCCAGTTCCCGCAATTGATCTGTGTTTATTTCCATATCTACACTGTCGGCATTTTCCAAGCCCAATAAGTTCTCCAACATCAATAGCACGGACTGGAGTGCTACCATATTTTTATCTATTACTTCTTCCTCAGCGTTTTCTATCGTATCATCGCCGTCCATGTCCCTATGCTCCTTTGGTTGTACAGTTTTGTTTGGGGAAGTTTTATTATCCTTAACAGTAGGCTCAGCCCTGTTATAGGGTTTATTTGTGTCGTTCAGAGTATTTGTTTTATCTGTAAAATTTTCAATTCTGTTTTGATTTTCATACTCTATACTTTTAATGCCTCGTCTGTCGGATAGTAGGTTTTCCCTTTCTTTATTCAAGATATCGGAAAATATATGTCTATTAATTTCGATAAAAGATTTATTATTGGTTGTAAGACCATTTCTTAAATCAAGGACATCTATGGTTCCTGCTATGTTTAGCATCTTTGTTTCACCCCCTTTCATCATATTATAAAATTTATATAATAGCTGTTGCTATACAGCTGTTATAAACCCGGCTCTCTATTTTAATAGTTTTTTAGAAAGCAAAATCCTGTCGCTTTCTTCTAGATTTTTTAATATTTCCGCCACTGTGTTGGTTTTTAGCTTATTTAAAATATCCAGTATCAATTGTTCCTCTGTGAATGTTATCTCTTCGGAATCATTCAAGATATGTTTTTGATATACTTCGTTTCTTCCCAGCATAGTCCCAACCATTTTCGTTAATTCTTCCGCATCCGTTTTTTGATATATGGCAGTTAATTCATTTAATTTTTTATCATACTCTTTATAAATTGTAATCCCCTTCATAATTATTGATGATGTGTTTTGCCTATCTTTTTGTAATTCCTCCAAATGATTGATTTCGTCCAATACGGTCGATATAAAATTGTTGTCTTTGATATTAGATAGAATTTTGGATGATTTATTCAACGTTAAATTTTTAAAAATAAATGCAAGCTGTTCAACATCATACTCATCGAAATTTCCCAGTTCGGCTACCGATTCTTCAATAGATTTGTTTTCATATATTGAAACCAGTTCCGACATTTTTATTTGATTATTCTCCAACTCCTTTAATTTTTTTTCTATATCCCTTAGGATTTCCTTTGGGAGTTTAAACTTTATCTGCCTTTCCAGTTCCGCGTCTAAATAAAACAGATACTCAGCTGCATGGCCAGGTTCTAATTTACTGAACAAACCGGCCAATTCGTCTGCTGTTATTTCGTTGGTAGCGTGTGTCCTTTCTATCTCTTGTATAGCCCCTGCAAGAGGTAAAGAGGCATAGTATTTTTGCATATTATGTATTTTTTCTTCATTTTCTTTATCTATTTCAGCCAGAACTCTACTCAATGAATTTTTTTTAAGTCCTGGGACCGCTAAACTTTCTTTGACTTTTTTCATTTTATTCGTGTTTTCTTCGCTCATTAAAAGTACTAAATCATTGAACAGTTGTCCGTCTTCTCCCTTTGTAATTAACAATTTATCAACAATGCGGTCTTCGTCAAGATTTATATAGTATCTTGCAATTTTCTTTTTAAGTTCTTCTTTTTCCTTTTTTGTAGGAATTGATTGAAAATAGCCTCCTGTTTTTCCGGGTAACCCGGACAAAAGCTTATTTGCATTGTCTTTAAACCCTTCGTTGCTAAAATATATAATAACAGTAACAATCAGGGGCAAGGAAATAAATGATATAAGCATAATAGATAGATTCTTGATAAAGGACCTATCTTTAAATTCCTCTTTGGTCATAATTTCCCCCTTATCTGCTTGCGGCTTTATAGCACACTATTTCGTCAGTCAAAGCATATTCCTCTTTTAGTCGGTTATATTTATGTTCTTCGTAATCTTTTTCCTTTAGCTTTTCAAAGACCTTTTTTTGTTTTGAAGCTTCTATTAGGTCTTTTCTTCTGTTTTCTGTTTCTAATTCCGATTGTTCTACTACTCCTATCTGTCTGCTTATTATGTTCTGCATCATATCCAGATTGTAGGAAAGGTTTCTGAGTTCTTCAATTTTTATAGTGTTTTGCATCTTTTCTTCCAAGTTGTGGACCAGATCATCTTTTTTATAGAATAATTTGTTCAATTTGTTTTGTTCAACTGCTAATTTCTGCATTGAAACACCGAGTTTGTTTTTTCTGTCATTTTCAATTTTTTCTTTAACATTTAATACCGTATTGAACCGAAAAATAAACTTTTCCATCGTTGCCCCCCTACCCGACTATCTGTTGCATAATGTCAATAGCTCCATCAAGAGTACTTTTTTGCTGTATGTCTTGTCTTAGAAATTCATTTATAGCATCAATTTTACTGATAGCTCCATCAATTTTTTTATTTGTTCCTTCCACGTATGCTCCTATATTGATTAAATCCTCTGATTCATTATATATGGATAACAGCTCTTTAATTTGATTAGATAATTGCAAGTGTTCTTCAGTGACCACATTTGGCATTACTCTGCTTACACTTGCCAGTATGTCTATTGCAGGATAATGGTTCTTATTGGCAATCCTTCTGGATAAAACAATATGCCCGTCTAATATTCCGCGCACAGTGTCGGATATAGGCTCATTCATATCATCGCCATCTACGAGGATAGTGTATAGCCCTGTTATAGAACCTTTATCAGATGTTCCCGACCTCTCTAACAATTTAGGAAGCAAGGCAAAAACCGAAGGGGTATATCCTCTGGTTACAGGAGGTTCTCCAATAGCTAATCCTATCTCTCTTTGGGCCATAGAAAATCTGGTTAAGGAATCCATCATCAGTATTACATTTTTCCCCTGGTCTCTGAAATATTCTGCTATAGATGTAGCTAATAACGCACCTTTCGTTCGTATAAGAGCAGGTTGGTCTGATGTCGCTACTACCAGGACAGATCTTTTCAACCCCTCTTCCTGTAAATCATTTTCTATAAATTCCCTAACTTCTCTGCCACGTTCACCTATCAATCCTATAACATTTATATCTGCTTGCGTATTTCTCGCTATCATTCCTAGTAATGTACTTTTCCCAACGCCACTGCCTGAAAATATGCCTATTCTTTGCCCGTTACCGCAAGTTAATAATCCGTCAATTGCTTTGATTCCTAATGCCAAAGGTTCTCTTATTTTAGTACGAAGCAGGGGATTTGGCGGCAACGACATAACCGGGTAAGTCTTTTTATTGCCTAAAAGTCCTTTATTGTCTATTGGATTTCCCAAACCGTCTAAAACACGTCCAAGAAGTGTCTCTCCAACATTTACTTGTAACGTAGCATCCAATGCCTCAACTTTGCTTCCCGGACCGATACCCTCCATTTCACCCAGGGGCATGAGTAAGACCCTCTTTTCCTTAAAACCAACAACCTCCGCTAATATAGGCTTTGACCCTTTTAGTGTGTATATTTTGCATATTTCACCTATTTTTACAGCAGGGCCTATGGATTCAATGGTCAGTCCAATTATTTGTGACACGTGTCCTATATATTTTATTAAATTTAAATTTGAAAGCGCGTCTTCATATTTTTTCAATGAAATAGTTTGCATTACATCACTCGCCCTCTAAAACGCCATAAAACATTTGTTCAATTTGTGTTATTTGAGTTTGAAGACTTGCATCTACTGTCCCTGAAACTGTTTCAATTATAATGCTGCTGTCTTCGAGCGCAGGATCTTTTTTAATCTCTATATTATCGATTCCTTCTGTCATTATGTATATTTTATCCTTATATAGATTTACCACTTCATAATCATTTTCGCTTACACGGACAATTAAACTGTTTGTATATGTGCATTTTTCTATGCCATTTTCAACAAGATTTAGCAGTAATCTATGATCCGCATCTAATTCGTAATTTATAATTTTTCTAACACAAGAAATTATAAGTCCTATTATTTGTTCTTCTAATTCTTTAGCAATGGTTTTCTTTTCAGATAGTATATTTTGTTTTATCTGTTTAACTTCTCCTATTAAATTATCGACTGTTTTTAACCCTGCCTCCTGTCCCTCCAGGACACCTTGCTCGTATCCCTTTTCCCTTGCATTTTCTAAAACTTTGTTGCTTTCCTCATAGGCTTCGGAAATAACAAGGTTCTGTTCTGTTTGGGTTCTGCTAATTATTTCATCGCGTTCTATTTCTGCGGCCTTTATAATTGCTTCTGCTCGTGCCTCAGCTTCATCGATAATCATCTGTGGACTTTTAGTATCTGGTTGATGTTTTTCTTTGTTTTCGGGAATCTCACCCGTATCAAACCCAATTACATGTTTACTCTTAAGTTTAATTATCTTTTCCTCACCCAAAACAATCTTGTCCCGTTTATAAACCCTAGACAATTATTTCATCCCCTCCGCCACGGGAAATAATAATTTCCCCTGCCTCTTCCAATATCCTGATGGCATTGACGACTTTTTGTTGTGCTTCTTCTACATCTCTCAATCTAACCGGCCCCATAAAATCCATATCTTCTTTTATCATTTCTACCATACGCTTTGACATATTAGCATAAATTACATCTGCAACCTCCTCTGTTGCACCCTTTAGGGCTACTGCCAATTCCTTGTTGTCAATTTCTCTAATAAATCTTTGGATGGATGTACTATCCAAACCGATAATATCTTCAAATACAAACATTCTTTTTCTGATTTCTTCTGCTAATTCCACATCCTCAATCTCCAAGGTATCCATAATATTTTTTTCTGTTCCCCTATCAACAGAATTAAGTATATCAACAATAGCCTGTATACCCCCCGCTGTCGTATAGTCTTGGTTTACTAAGGATGAAAGCTTACTTTCCAACACAGTCTCAATCTCCCTGATTACTTCCGGTGAAGTTCTATCCATAGTGGCTATTCTCCGAGCTACATCCGACTGTTTATCTTGGGGCAAAGCAGACAGTATTTGGGACGACTGTGAAGAAGATAAATATGCAAGTATCAGTGCTATAGTCTGAGGATGTTCATTTTGGATAAAGTTTAACAATTGACTCGGATCAGTTTTCCTGGCAAAATCAAACGGTTTTACCTGCAAGGAAGCTGTTAATTTACTGATTATATCCATAGCTTTTTGAGTTCCTAGAGCCTTTTCCAATACGTCTTTAGCATAATTAATACCGCCTTCGGAAATATATTCCTGTGCTAAACATACTTCATAAAACTCATTTAGAACCTTATCCTTTTCCTCCGGGGGGACTTTCCTCATGTTGGCAATTTCCAACGTTAGCTCCTCTATCTCTTCGTCGTTTAAATGTTTGAAAATTTGGGCAGAATATTCAGGTCCCAAACTGATTAGTAAAACAGCGGCTTTTTCTTTGCCGGTAATACCCCCTTTAAGTGGTCTCTGCGCCATATCTTCACCCCTAATCTTCACTCAACCAATTTTTTAAAAGTTGTGCAACAGCATCCGGTTTTTTATCAACAAGTTGCTCAATTTGCTGTTTAACTTGTGATCCTGCCAATTCAAGGTCTATTTCCTCCATTGGCTCAGGAACTTTCATTTCTTCCACAGATTCCATAGCCTCTCCTTCGGATTGTTTCCTTTTACTTATTATGAAATATGCAGCAGCTACAGCACCCAAAACTATTGCTAATGCAACACCTGTTATAATGCCTTTATTGTTCTGCCAAAATGAATCCTTTGGTGGTGTTTCGTCATCCACAACAGAAATTTCATTAAATTGTTGGATACTTACTTGTACAACCTTTGTGTCCAACCCGGCTGCCGCCGAAATGGTATTCTCCAAATCTTTTTTTTCTTCCCTAGTCAGATCCCCGTCTTTCAAGGAAGCACTATTTAAGAACACGGCTACTGTAACATCTTTCACCTGGCCTTGGGCTTTCACTATCTTTTTATATAACTCATTAATTTCATAATTAATAGTTTTACTTGCTTCAGAATATGTCGAGTAATCCTCATCCTCTTCTACATATTGTGGTATTTCATCCCCTGGATTGGTATCGGTACCGGGTTCGCCACCAATACCGCCATTTATTACGTTTTGGCTTAACTCCTGCAAACTCCTGGGTATACCTGTGGTTTCATCGGCAATTGGCGGGGCAAATTCCCTTATTTCGGTCACTTCACTATCAAAATCTAACTTAACATTTACCATGACTACCACATTTCCATAACCATAAACACTAGATAAGAAATTGGTTATACTGCGTTCCAGTTCGTTTTTCACATTTTGCTGTAGGGCCATATTGTTATCAGAACTGAAAATATCCGAATTTTTTTGCGGGTTTTCATTTAACACCTTGCCATCATTTCCATGTATGGTTACATTTTCCGGCGACAGACCCTCCACTGCATTCGAAACCAAAATAGCAATACCATTTATACTTTTGCTGTCTAAAACGGCATTGCCTTCTAAATTAAGTGTTACCGATGCCTTTGCTAAATTTTCGTTGTCCCTGAGAACAAAGCCGGTTTTTTCGGGGATAGCTAATGTCACATCGGCCCTCTTAATTCCCTGCATTTCTCCTATTATACCGGCTAAATAGTTTTGAAGTGCACATATATAACGTTTGGATCTGTCCTCACTTGTGAGCATAAATGAACTGCCGGAGAATGCATCTTCAAAAGAAAACCTCGGTGATGGCAATCCCTGGGTAGCTACTACTACCTGTGCTTTTTTTTCATCCTTTTTAGGTACTAAAACGGTTCCGCTTGTTTTACCTATTTTGGCTCTTATATTATTTGACTCCAATGTATCTATAATTGCACCTGTTTGTTGTGGTTCAAGATTTCTGTACAGTTCTATGTAATCTGTTCGTGTAAAATATAAAATTAGTCCTGTTAATACTAATACCGCGAGGGCTGTTGACGAAAGCAGAATAATTTTTTGTTTTTTTTCAAGTTTCTGAAAATAATCGTTTAATTTGTCCTTCACCTGGCTTAGGGATTCCGACATTGATTCACCTCTTTTCTGCTATAATTAAATCTGCATTCGCATTATTTCCCTATAGGCATCTAATATTTTATTTCGAATTTGCATAGTTAATTGGAGGGCAATGTCGGCTTTTTGGGTTGCAATCATGGCTTCATGTATATTTTCTAATTGACCTGTTGCTATCTTTAGATCATACTGTCTGGCATCTTCTTCAAGCAAATTTACTTTTTCTATTGATTCTCTCAAAAATGCAGAAAAAGATACCGCATTTCCTGACAGACCTTCAGAAAAACCTTCTGTGAACCCTGTTCTGATATTGTTAAACCCTTCGGGGTTGTTAATTTTCATTATGGGTCTCTCCTTTACTTACCAATTTCCAAGGCCTTGAGTGCCATTGCTTTTGTTCCATTTATTGCAGTAATATTTGCCTCGTAGGCCCTCGACGCAGATATCAGATTGGCCATCTCCAGTACTATATCTACATTGGGCATCAGGACATAACCATCTTTATCAGCATCAGGATGCCCCGGATCATAAATTCTTTTAAAGGGGGAGGGATCATTTTGAATTGAAGTTACTTCCACTCCTGTCAAATTTAACTCTTGCCCTTTTGCACGTTTAAAGTGTTCAAAGAAAGTCATGTTTTTATCCCCGGTTTTAAACGTAACTACCTGCCTTTTATAAGGGGTACCGTTAACTGTCTTTGTTGTATCGGCATTAGCTATATTTTTAGAAATTATATCCATCCTCAATCTCTCTGCAGTCAGTCCGGATGCACTGATATTGATCGAATTAAAAATTGACATTAATAGCTACCTCCCCTCGTTTATGATAAATTTAATTCTTTGGAAGTTACTTTGTATTTTACTGGCCAGGGTATTATAAATAATTTCATTTTTAGCCCTTTCTGCCATTTCTACGTCAATATCCACATTGTTCATATCCATTCTGGTACTGAAATTATTTTCAGTTTTTATTTTATATTTAACATCATTGATATCTACGTTATTTATACGTATATGCCCCGGATTTGTAATAACACCTTTCAACTTCCCGCCATTGAGCTGTTCTTTTAAAATTTCCTCAAACAGTACTGTTGATTTTTTAAAATTAGGTGTTTCCGCATTAGCGATATTGTTTGCAATTACCTCGTCACGTTTCCACGAAGCATCTAAAGCCTTTGTTAGAAAATCTATGTTACCATACATTTTATACCTCCGCCGACAGTTTTTTCATATTAACTCAATTATATCACATTTTTTGACAACAATAAGAACTTTCCAAATATATATTTGCCGATTCGGACAATACGTTATATGTTTAGCGAATTAAATGTTGTTTTATGTCGGTTCTTGTCTGTAGTTAAGTATTTGACAAAATAAACTAATTTCCTGCCCTATCTATTATATTTTAATTTTCGGGACTAAATTACTATATATAATAATATAGTATGTAATGGGTTACTCATACGGCATCGGATACTTGAATTATACCTTAATTAATTTGTTCTATGGTGCTGTAATACCAGTGGTCCTAGTTGCCCTACTCTTTAGAAGTGACCAATTACTTACCAAGATTATAGTATAAAAGTACCACCATGTCAACTATTAGTTTTTTTGGCAAATACATGTACAACTTTGGCTAAATATGTATATATATATTGTAAAATGCACCTTACAAAAAATAAACAAAAAGATTTCCCAAATCAATTTAGAAAATCTTTTTGTTTACTCCTATAGACTATATTGCTTTTATATCGGGCCGGGTCTTGTGCCCCTTTTTCTTGAAATTTCGAATGCTAATTATGCAATATTTATAAAAACTGTTGACTAGGGCTGGCCTTCAACTTTTTCTTCATATTTACAATCCCTATTACTACATACTATTTTGTCACCTTTTTTGCCTCTCTTGTATACCAATACACCTTCACATTGTGGACATTTTTTATCTACAGGTCTGCTCCATGATACAAATTTACATTGTGGAAAGTTACTGCAACCATAAAACAATCTGCCCTTTTTAGAGCGCCTTTCTATTATATCCCCGTCTTTGCATTGTGGACATTTTACACCGATTTTATGAAGAAAGGGCTTGGTTTCATCACACTCAGGGTAATTAGAACAAGCCAAAAATTTGCCATATCTGCCATGCTTGATCAACATAACAGCACCACATTTTTTACAGTTTTCATCACTTTCTTCCACTAAGTCAACCTGCTCCATATGTTCCTCGGCATTGGCCAGCATTTTATAAAATGTGCTGTAAAATTCTGAAATGAGCTTTTTCCAATCATATCCGTCTTCTTCTATGTTGTCCAATTGTTCTTCTAAATTAGCCGTAAAATTGACATTTATGATTTCAATAAAATATTCCACCAATATTTCGTTTATAATATATCCCAGCTCTGTGGCAACAAGATTTTTGCCTTCCTTCTCGACATATCCCCTGGCAAGTATCGTAGATATAGTTGGAGAGTAGGTGCTAGGCCTGCCTATTCCAAGCTCTTCCATAGTTTTTACTAAAGATGCCTCCGTATATCTGGGTGGCGGTTGGGTAAAATGTTGTTTTGGTAACTTTTCAATTATGTTTATTATATCTCCTTTCTGTAAACCGGGTAAATCTACATCTTCCGATACATTCGAATAACTATATATCCTTAAAAATCCATCAAATCTTAACATGGAGCCGGTAGCTCTAAACATAATTCCGTTCACCTGAAGATCCACAGATAAGGTATCATATAATGCCGGGGCCATCTGGCTTGCCACATATCGTTCCCATATTAACTTATATAACAAATATTGGTCTCTGGTTAACGAAGATTTGATAATGTCGGGATGCCTACCAATATCTGTAGGCCTTATAGCCTCATGTGCATCCTGTACGGTTTTCTTTTTTGTGCTTACTTTTCTTGCAGATTTCTTTTTTGCATATTGTTTACCCAGATTTTCCATAATATATTGTTCCAGAATTTCCATAGCTTCATCCGATACCCTGGTAGAATCGGTTCTGATATACGTAACAAGGCCTACAGTCCCCGCCTTTTTTAAATCTATACCTTCATATAATTGTTGTGCCAGGGACATCGTTTTTCTGGTGGGAAAACCTAACCTATTAGCAGCCTCCTGTTGAAGTGTACTTGTGGTGAAGGGTAACCCGGGACTTCGCCTCTTTTGACCTTTTTTGATATCTGTAACAACTAAGGTACTGTCTCCAATAACGTCTAAAATTCTATTCATTTCTTTTTCTGTGTGTATATCTTTATTTCCTGACTCGTCGGCATAGAATTTGGCCTCGAATTTTTCCTTTTTGTCGTTTTCTACCTTTAGAGTTAAACTCCAATATTCCTCCGGTTTAAAATTTTTAATTTCTTCTTCTCTATCTATAATGAGCTTTGTAGCTACAGACTGTACCCTACCGGCACTGAGCCCCTTCCTGACATTTTTCCAAAGAAGGGGACTGATTTTGTACCCCACCAATCTGTCTAAAACCCTTCTCGCCTGCTGTGCATCTACCAAATTGCGATTAATAGACCTCGGCTTTTTTATCGCATTTTTAATAGCATTTTTGGTGATTTCGTTAAATTCTATTCTGCAAGGGTCTTCTTCTTGTATCCCCAAGGCCCTCGCTAAATGCCACGAAATAGCCTCACCTTCCCGATCCGGGTCGGTTGCCAGGTAGATTTTTTTCGATTTCTTTGCCAGGGCTTTAATTTCACTGAGTATCGGCCCTTTGCCTCGTATAGTGATATACTGTGGTTCAAAATTATTATCTATATCAACCCCAAGTTTACTTTTAGGCAAATCAATAACATGTCCAACAGATGCTTTTACAACATAATTCTTTCCCAGAAATTTCTCTATTGTTTTTGCTTTTGCCGGTGACTCTACAATTACCAGGGATTTTGCCACTTAATACACCTCCGCCATGCTATAGTTTTTTAGAACCATTAGATAAAATTAAATTTTTATATCGTATAGATTTGATTGACCCTATTTCGCCACTGTGAATATTTTTCCCGGCATCTGACTTATATAACCCTTGATTTCTAATATAGTTAAAATAGGACTCAATTCGGACACCTTTATTCCGGTTTCATTTATAATCAAATCAATGTTTACAGGATTCCTTTTTATTACATTGAACACTTGCATTTCCGATTCGCTCAGATCGTCCCTTGCTGATTGTTCCATATCTATTTTGCATATCGGATATTTATACTTAAGATTTTCTATTATATCGTCAACTTCAAGCAAAATTCTGGCCCCATCCCTGATCAATTTATTAGTGCCTTTACTTTGCATATTATTGATATTGCCGGGCAAAGCGTAGACATCTTTTCCCTGATCAAGTGCAAAATCTACAGTTATCAATGCACCGCTTTTTTCAGGAGCTTCGATTATAACTACACCGTCCGATAATCCACTGACAATCCTATTCCTAGCAGGAAAATGATGTTTTAGCGGTGGTGTACCTGAACAATATTCTGAAATAATGCAGCCGTTTTCAGATATTTTGTCCGTTAACGACCTGTTCGAGGCCGGATAATATTGGTCTAATCCGCACCCCAGGACTCCAATAGTATAACCATTACCGTCTAACGCCCCTTTATGACTGCATGTATCTATTCCTAAAGCCAGCCCGCTTATAATTCCAACATCCCATTTTGCAAGTTCTTTTGCAAACTGATGCGCCGCCCATTTACCATAGGGTGTTGCCCTCCTTGTGCCGACTATAGATATTAAGGGAACATCAAAATTTATTTTACTTCCCTTTATATATAATACATACGGGGGGTCATATATATTTTTTAATTTATGGGGATAAGCAGGGTCATAAATCGTTAAAGGCAATATATTGTTGTTATCCAAATTATTAAAAATCCCGGCGATGAATTGTTCGTTTCTGTTTTCTATAATTTTATCGGCTATTGTATTCCTGCCACCCAGCGCATTAATGATGTGTCTTTTATCCGCATACCAAATTTCTTCGATGTTACAAAAATAGTTTATTAAACGTTCTATATTTTTATTGCCGATGCCTTCTATATGGCTTAACCATACAACAATATCTTTTTGCCCCGGTTTCATACTACATCCCCCAAATGCTATTTTGTTATAAATAATATACTGCTAGCAACAATCCGGACAAAACATTTTTTTCTTACTAATTATTTTACACCGGCATTATGCCGCAGATAACAAACATTTCACATGCTTTAAGGAATCAACCCACTAAGATTTCTATATTGCAGGGCCTCCGCCAAATGATTTTCGCAAATAACATCCTGTCTGTCTAAATCGGCTATAGTCCTTGCTACCTTTAGAACCCTACTGTATCCTCTGGCACTCAAATTCATTCTGTGAAAAGCCAAATTCATCAATTGTTGAGCAGAAGAATTCAAAGAACAGTATTTATTTATTGCTGCTCCGTTTAACTGAGAATTAAATAAATATTTTGTTTTTTTATACCTCTCTAGTTGAATCTCCCTGGCTTTTTCCACGCGTTTCCTTATTTCTTCAGAAGACTCGGACCCTCTGTTATCGGTCAAGTCTTTATATTTTACAGAAGAGGTTTCAACTATTATATCTATTCTATCCATTAAAGGACCTGAAATTTTACCAACATACCTGTTTATTTGACCTGCAGAACAATTACATTGCTGTCCGCCATCGGTTCCATAATACCCACATGGACAAGGGTTCATTGCGGCCAACAACATAAAATCCGCCGGATAGGTGCACGAACCGTTTATTCTTGATATATGTATAACCTTATCTTCCATAGGTTGTCTTAACACTTCCAACGAAGCTTTACTAAATTCCGGGAGTTCATCAAGGAACAGTACACCATAGTGGCTCAGGGATACTTCCCCCGGTTTAGGAATTCTTCCCCCTCCGGTTATAGCGACTATCGAACTGGTATGATGTGGGGAACGAAACGGCCTGTTGTAAATTAACCCCTCATGTGCATTAAGTAGCCCGGCTACACTGTATATTTTTGTAATCTCCAGTGCTTCTTGAAATGTTAACCTTGGAAGTATTGAAGGCAGTCTTCTGGCAGCCATAGTTTTACCGGATCCCGGCGGCCCTATAGTTAGCAGGTTATGATTTCCCGATGCCGCAATTTCCAGCGCCCTTTTTAAATTTTCTTGACCGTGTAAATCTTTAAAATCCTCCGAATTGGTTTTTTCGTTACAATTATATTTAAAGGGGCCTGTATATGTACTTAATCTCTTTTCACCCATAAGATGAAGCATTATATCATTTAAAGTATGTACAGGTATTATTTCCATGCCGTCTACAATTTTTGCTTCCTCTAAGTTTTCATATGGTACTATCACCTTTTTTATACCTTTGTTGTACGTTTCCAACAACATCGGTAGTACGCCGTTAACTTTGTTGGTCTCGCCACCCAGGGATAACTCACCAAGCACCAATGTATCTTCCAACTCTTCTAAAGGAATTTGCATAGATGCACCTAAAATTCCTAAGGCAATGGGCAAATCAAAATGGCTACCTTCTTTTTTGATATGCGCCGGCGACAGATTGATTGTAATTCGTTTTAAAGGAAAATCCAACCCACTATTTTTTATAGCAGACCTTACTCTGTCTTTGGATTCCTTTATGGCCATGTCGGGCAAACCTACAACATTCACATTAGGTAGACCTTTGGATATATCCACCTCCACTTCTATCATAGTAACCATCAGTCCCGTTAGGCAGCAGGTTTTTACCTTCGATAACATAAATTCACTTCCTATTTGTCAGTTTTAGCAGACAAGAACCTTTGTTTTTCTAATTTTTTACAAACTGTTGTTCTGCATGAATAATCAAAATGCATTTTCCATATGATCTATTTTATACTTTTTCCCCATCAATCTTACTTCTATAACATCAAATCTGTAACTAAAACAACCGGTATCTAATTTTTTATGCTTTATATACTGCTGCGATAATTTTCGTATTGTTTGTTGTTTTTTATAATTTACCGCTTCCGAAGGTATTCCATATGCATCTGAAGTCCTGGTTTTGACCTCAATAAATATGATAATATTTTGGTCCCTTGCAATAATATCCAGCTCACCCAATTTTGTACGATAATTGCGCTCTAAAATGTTATAGCCTTCATTTTTTATATGGTTTGCCGCTAATTCTTCCCCTATCAAACCTATATGTCTATTCATGGCATTATCTCCTAGATTTATAATATTCTACCCAAAAACGTTTGTCTATGCATGGGACTTGCGCCATACTGTTTCAATGCTTCCCTATGGGCCTTCGTGCCGTAGCCCTTATTTTGCTTAATGTTGTAATTTGGATATTTCGTATGCCATCTTTCACATAGCCTGTCCCTCAACACCTTGGCCACTATGGAAGATGCTGCTATACCATGACTGAAATCATCGCCCTTGATGATTGCTCTTTGTGGAACAGACAAATCTACCTTTTCTGCATCTATCAATATATAATCGGGAATAATTTTATTTTCATTTTTATCCTTAATCGATAAGATAGCTTTTTTCATTGCTAATTTCGTAGCATTTTTTATGTTAATTTTATCAATAATTTCTGCAGAGACTGTGCCTACCCCCATAGCTATACATTTTTCTTTAATAATTTCATACAATTGTTCCCTTTTTTTAGGAGATAACTTTTTAGAGTCCTTAACGCCTTCTATGAACAGGCCTTTCGGCATGATAACCGCCGCGGCCAAAACCGAACCGAACAGACATCCACGGCCTACTTCGTCGCAAAAAGCTATATAATTATATCCCTCGTTCCATATCGCATTTTCTATATCCAATGTAGGCATTTAGTAATCCCCTTTTTATTTCCCCATCACCCTGTTTACGGTTTTTCTAGAGAAATACGTCCAATTGTTGCAGACCTGAACTCATCTAATATTATATTCGATATTCTAAAATAATCAATTTCATTTCCTTTTAAAACACATCCCCTGCTTCTTGCTATGCAATTCATCAAGTCTATAACGGTGTCATACTCACCCTCCACCTTATATCTTCCAATAATTTTTTCTTTATAATTGGCCCATAGCATTTCCAGCAGTTTATATGCCAATGTTTCAATATCCATTATTTCATCTTTAATAGCCCCTGTAAACGCTAAATTTAATGCAACAGCGGAATTTTCAATCTTTGGCCACAAAACACCCGGAGTATCCAACAGCTCCATATTTTTTCTCAGTCTGATCCACTGTTTCCCTTTAGTTACCCCCGGTTTGGCCCCTATTTGTGTACTTTTTCTCCCCGCCAATTTATTAATGAGGGATGATTTCCCAACGTTTGGTATTCCAACAACCATTATTCTGGCAGGCCTCGGCCTTCTCCCCTTTTCCGCCAAGGCATCCATTTTGACTTTTAAAATCCCTTCGCTTTCCTTTATTACCTGCCTTATTCCACTACCTGTAATTGTGTCTACAGGAACGGCTACCATTTGCCGTATTTTAAAATATTCCGTCCACATAGACGTAACTTGGGGATCTGCTAAATCAATTTTATTGAGTACAATAATTTTAGGCTTATTACCTATAATTTGTCCCAAATCGGGATTCCTACTGCTTAGCGGTATACGAGCGTCCAGCAGCTCATATACCATATCCACAAGTTTAAGCTGTTCCCTCAAGAGCTCTTTAGTTTTTTTCATATGCCCCGGATACCAATTAATGTTCATTGTCCCTACCCCCAAAAACATACTATATATAACAATAAAGAGACTGATGTCAGTCCCTTCAAGTTAGTATCTTTTTCTTTCTTTAATTTTAAATGCCGCTTTACCAACTCTGTTACGCAGGTAATAGGTTTTAGCCCTTCTGGCTTTGCCCCTTCTGATAACTTCAACCTTTTCTATCCTGGGGGAATGTACAGGGAATGTCCTTTCCACCCCTACACCGGAAGCTATCCTTCTTACCGTAAAAGTCTCGGCAATTCCGCCTCCCTGTCTTTTGATTATAATACCTTCGAATACCTGGATTCTCTCTCTGGCTCCTTCTTTGATTTTAACATGTACCCTGACAGTATCTCCGGTACCGAATTCATTAATATCCTTTTTTAGCTGTTCATTTGTAATCATTTTTAAGATATCCATAATTGCCTCTCTCCTTCTCATAGACGTTCTTATAATGTATAGAGGACCGTCCGTTTTACCCTGTAAATTATATCATAGCAACTAAAATATGACAATATACAATGGTCAATATTCAGCCCGATTGCTATCCTCCTCAACATTGTTTTAAAAATTCCTTGTCTTCATCAGTTAATTCTATATTTTTTAATAATTCCGGCCGTCTTTTACAGGTCAGTTTCAAAGATTCCCTTCTTCTCCATTCATCAATTTTTTTATGATTACCGGAAATGAGTGTATCGGGTACCTTCAAGCCCTTGAAACTGACAGGCCTGGTATATTGCGGGTACTCCAACAGACCGGAATAAAAAGTTTCATCCTTATAGCATTGGCTTTGTGATAATACCCCCGGCAACAACCTGGTTATAGAATCTATAAGTACCATAGCCGGTATCTCCCCACCTGTTAATACATAATCCCCTATTGAAATTTCGTCGGTTACAATTTCATCTATTACTCTCTGATCGACTCCTTCATAATGGCCACAGAGCATTACAATGAATCTTTCCCTGGAGAGTTTAACCGCCATGTCTTGGTTAAAAACTTTGCCCTTTGGGGATAGATAAACAACTTTTGGTTTTTCATCTTCTTTTAAACCAAGCATACTAACTACATGTTTGTAACAATCAAAAATAGGTTGGGGAGTCATAACCATTCCGGGACCTCCGCCATACGGATAATCATCTACTTTTTTGTGTTTGTTATTAGAAAAATCCCGTATATTGATATATTCCAGATCAATAATGTTCTTTTCTTTTGCGCGCCGGATTATACTGTTGTCTAGTGGTCCAAGAAACATTTCAGGAAACAAGGTCATTATTTTAATTATCATTATATCATCCCTTCGATAGGATCTATAATAATTTTTCCTTCCTCCAGACAAATTTCAAGTATAAATTCTCTAACAGCAGGTATCAAAATTTCTTTGTCGTTTTCATCTTCAATGACATATACCTCATTGGAACCCGTTTGGATTATGTCCTTTACTTTGCCAATATGTTCATTTTCTACCGTGTAGATATCCAATCCAATAATGTCGGCTATATAATGGGTATCTTCCGGCAGAACCCTTCGCTGACTTTCATCAATAAGTAAATATTTGCCTCTGAATTTTTCAACTGAGCTGATATCTCCATACCCTTTAAAAGACAAAAGCACAACAGTGGGCATATATTTCACATTTCTTATATAAAATTTTTCATTGTTACCATCCATATAAACCCAGTCAAGTTCTTCAAAACGCTCCGCATAATCCGTAAGGGGAAGCACCTTTAAATCCCCTTTTATTCCATGTGTATTAATTATTTTACCTACTCTTAACATCTTTCTCATATAGATATATGCTCCCTTTTCTAAACATGCTGCAGACGAGGATTAAATTTGCCTTGATATTACTGAATAATTTCAACGATTACCCTCTTGTTTTGCTTTGTGGCAGCAGCTTTTACAACTGTCCTAATTGCCTTGGCAATCCTTCCTTGCTTACCGATTACCTTGCCCATATCCTCGGGAGCAACTTTTAATTCCAGGATAATTGATCGATTTCCTTCTATTTCATTAACATTCACCTGTTCAGGATTATCTACCAACCCTTTAGCAATAACTTCTACTAAATGACCCATTTTCATGCCTCCTAAATTAAGGTAATTATTGAATTATGCCATCCTTTTTGAATAAGGCTTTCACCGTATCCGTAGGTTGTGCACCATCCTTTAGCCATTTTTCCGCTTTTTCACCATCAATTTTAATTTGTTTTGGTTCGGAAATTGGATTGTAATATCCAATCTCTTCTATGAATCTTCCGTCTCTCGGGGCTCTTGAATCTGCAACCACTATCCTGTAAAAAGGCCTTTTGTTTGCACCCATTCTTTTCAATCTGATTTTAACTGCCATGATCTCACCTCCTTAAAAAGTAATTACTACCTGCCGAAAAAAGGCATTTTAATTTTTCCACCTTTTTTCATCGATCTTTCCATGTCTGTAAATTGTTTCATCATCTTTCTGGTTTGTTCAAATTGTTTTAATAATTTGTTTACCTGTTGCACGGAAGTTCCACTGCCAATTGCAATTCTCTTTCTTCTGCTCCCATTAATAATGCTCGGATTTTGCCTTTCTTCCCGGGTCATAGACTGTATAATAGCTTTGACATATACCAATTCTCTGTCATCTATATCCAAATTTTTAAATTGTTTACTCCCTATACCCGGAATCATCTCAAGTATTTGGCTGAGCGACCCCATCTGTTGCACTTGCTGGAGTTGATCCAAAAAATCATCAAAAGTAAACTGTTGGCTTCTAATTTTTTCTTCCAACTCTTTGGCCTTTTTAGCATCAAAGCCTTCCTGTGCTTTTTCGATGAGACTGAGCATATCACCCATGCCCAAAATTCTAGACGCCATTCTATCCGGATGAAACGGTTCTAAATCATCAAGTTTTTCACCGATTCCCACAAATTTGATAGGTTTATCAGTCACCGCCCTGACTGATAGAGCGGCGCCCCCGCGTGCATCCCCATCTAATTTCGTTAATACAACACCATCAATACCTAACCCCTCATTAAAATGTTCCGCGACATTTACCGCATCCTGGCCTGTCATAGAATCTACTACCAAAAGTATTTCATGGGGTTTAATTGTAGATTTTATGTTTTTAAGCTCCTCCATAAGTTCTTCATCAATATGAAGTCTACCGGCCGTATCTATTAGAACAATATCATTGCCGTTATTAATGCTATGTTCTATACCTGCCTTTACAATTTCTACCGGGCTTTGTTTATCCCCCATAGTAAATACCGGTGCCCCTACATTTTCACCCACAACTTGGAGTTGTTTTATAGCTGCCGGTCTATATATATCTCCGGCTATTAACAAAGGTCTCTTCCCTTGCTTTTTCAACATCCCTGCTAATTTGCCGGCGGTTGTCGTTTTACCTGTTCCCTGCAGACCTACAAGCATTACAATTGTGGGAGGCTTAGAAGCAAAATTAATTTTACTTTGTGCCCTGCCCATCAATTCTGTCAATTCCTCATTTACTATTTTTATAACTTGTTGGGCCGGGGTTAAACTCTCCAGAACCTCAGAACCTATTGCCCTCTCTTTAATCTTGTTTACAAAATCCTTGGCAACTTTGAAATTAACATCCGCCTCCAGAAGAGCAAGCCTTATTTCTCTCATGGCGTCATTTACATCTTTTTCTGTTAGTTTTCCTTTGTTTTTCAGTTTTTTGAATGCATTTTGAAGTTTTTCCGATAAACTTTCGAAAATCATAGCCACACCTCTCTCATAAAGGCCTAATCATTTAAAACCTTATATAACTCATCTTTAATACGAAAAATTTGTTTTGTCAATTGCTTTGAGGAAGGAATTGAATCCAGTTCGTTTTCCAGATTAATTATACCGTCTAATATATTTAAAATTTTCCTGTTTTTGATGTTCGTAAGCTTTATAAAGTTGAGCTTTTCTTCATATTGGTATAATAATCTTTCCGTTCTTTTTAACATGTCATAAACGGCCTGTCTGGATACATCGAGTTCTTCGGCTATTTCTCCTAGGGATAGATCCTGGTTATAGTAGAGATCAACTATATCTCTCTGCTTTTCGGTTAACAACTGACTGTAAAAATCATACAAAACCGAAATTTCTACTGTTTTTTTTAACATATGGGCACTTCCAATCGTTTATCTGTAAAGTAAAACTACTTTACAGGTGCAATTCTATACTAAAGAAGGTCGTGTGTCAAGTATTTTATTCATCCTCCCCAAATATTGCCTCAACGAATGTTTTAGGATTAAATTCCTGTAAATCCTCCATCCGCTCTCCAACTCCTATTAGCTTAACGGGAATGTTCAATTCTTTGCTTATTCCTATGACTATTCCGCCTTTTGCCGTTCCGTCCAGTTTTGTCAACACAAGACCGGTAATCTGTGCCACCTCCCCAAATACCTTTGCTTGTTGGATAGCATTTTGTCCGGTGGTAGCGTCCAAAACTAACAAAACCTCTTTAGACGCATCAGCATATTCCCGATCCACAATCCTGAATATTTTGCCTAACTCATTCATCAGGTTCTTTTTATTATGAAGCCTGCCCGCAGTGTCACATATCAGCACATCTATGTTCCGTGCCTTTGCAGCATGTATGGCATCATATATAACAGCGGCAGGATCTGCTCCCTCTTGATGCCGTATTACATCCACGCCCACTCTGTCGCCCCAAATTTTTAGCTGGTCTATAGCAGCCGCCCGAAAAGTATCTCCTGCAGCCAACAATACCTTTTTGCCCTTGTTTTTCAGACAATAAGCCATCTTAGCAATGGAAGTCGTTTTCCCGACACCGTTTACACCCACTGCTAAAATGATTGCAGGTGAAGGTTCTATGTTTATTTGGGTATCTGATAACTCTTCCAGTATCCCTTTCAATTTTTCTATAAGCAATTTTCTAATCTGGATAGGTTCTGAAATTTTTTCCGTTTTGACCCTGTCTCTTAAATCATCCACTATTTCCATTGTAGTCTGAACACCGATGTCCGCGGTAATCAAAATTTCTTCAAGTTCCTCAAATAAGTCCTCGTCTATCTTTTTATATAATTTAAGTAAATCGTCAACTCTGTCGGTAATACCTTTTTTAGTTTTAGAAAGCCCGTCTCTTAATCGCTTAAACAAACTGAATTTAGGTGCATCTTCCGTTTCTTCCGCCTGTACCCCATAATCTTCCGTTTTCTCTTCATTTAAATTATCTTTTTCGTCGCCTCTATGTTCCCCCATCTCTGGAGGATTCTCCGTTCTATTATCTTTTCCCGTAAATTTGTCAATAAAATTTTTAAACATTTCCATCTTCCCCTTTAAACAAAATTAGTCCAACGCCTTTTTTGCAGCGTTCTGTTCTGCTTCTTTTTTACTTTTGCCCCGTCCCCTGCCTAGTACTTTATCACCTAACACCACCTCAATCTCGAAGGTTTTATCATGATCAGGTCCCGTTTCGTTCACTACCCTATAACTGATTTTATCATCAAACTTGCTCTGTAATAATTCCTGAAGGTCTGTTTTATAATCTTTGAACAGATTACCCGTACTAGCTAATTTTATACTGTCCTCCAACATATTTAAAATAAACTTACGTGCCGTTTCGATTCCCCCGTCCAGGTATAGTGCTCCTATAACCGCTTCAAATGTATCAGCCAATATAGAAATTCTGTCTCGTCCACCTGTTACCTCCTCTCCCTTACCCAATAGCAAATACTTACCTAAACCTATTGATTTTGCCTGATGAGCTAGAGATGACCCACATACAACATTAGCCCTTACCTTTGTCAATTCACCTTCAGGTAAACTATCATACTTTAGGTAAATATATTCGCTGATTACGGTGCTCAAAACCGAATCGCCCAAAAATTCCAGTCTCTCATTGTTACAGGTATATCTGCTCCGGTATTCATTGGAATATGAACTGTGGGTCAATGCTTCATTTATGATACCCATCTTCCTGAATTGATACTTTATTATATCTTGAAATTCCTTAAGTTGTTCCAGACGCTTTTTATCTAATTTCATTCTATCTTACCTCCACAACCTTTCATAATAGCCATAGTACAATCTTATTATATTTATTTTATTTAACTCATAATGAATAAAAAAACCCCAACGTTCGGTAAAAAATGCAGACCATTGTTCAGTGAAACAAATGATACAAAGAACTAAGTCAGGTCTTCCTTATTGTACTATTATACCATTTTAATTGCAAAAAATTATAGGAAGGGGACCCCCTTCCTATAACGAACGTTATTATAGATGGCTATTCATATTTTTTAAAAACAACAGCCGCATTATGACCGCCAAAACCCAAGGAATTAGAAAGAGCATACTCAACATTTGCCTTCTTGGCTACATTTGGGACATAATTTAAATCACATTTTGGGTCCGGTGTTTCATAATTGACTGTGGGTGGTATAATTCCATTCGCAATAGCCATAACGCATGCAATGGCTTCTATACCTCCCGCAGCACCCAAAAGATGGGAGGTCATTGATTTTGTCGAACTTACATCTAGTTTATATGCATGTTCCTTAAAAACTTTCTTAATTGCCTCGGTTTCAAACTCATCATTATATATTGTGCTCGAACCATGTGCATTTATATAATCTATAGTATCGTAATTTATACCGGCATCCTTCAATGCACATTCCATGGCTCTAGCCGATCCTTCTCCTCCCGGGGCAGGAGTAGTAATATGATACGCATCGGAACTTCTTCCATAGCCTATAAGTTCCCCATGGATAATGGCACCTCTTTTTAAAGCATGCTCTAACTCTTCTATTAAAAGCATTCCGGCACCCTCACCCATTACAAACCCGTCCCTATTTTTATCAAAAGGCCTGCTGGCTTTCTGAGGATTGTCATTGTTAGTTGACAAAGCCTTCATAGAACAAAAACCTGCTACAGACAGCGGTGTAATAGAAGCCTCGGTACCCCCTGTAATCACAACGTCCGCATCTCCATACTGAATTACACGAAAGGCTTCTCCAATGGCATTTGTGGAAGATGCACATGCAGTGACGATTAATATGTTAGGACCTTTTGCCCCTAATGCAATGGATACCTGACCGGATGCAATATTAGGTATCATCATAGGAATAAAAAATGGGCTGACCCTCTTTGGTCCTCTTTCCATAAGTTTTTTAGCTTGATCTTCCAGTGTATCCATACCGCCCATACCGGCACCTAAAATGACACCGAAACGTTCTGCATCTATTTCCTTTATATTTAGTCTCGCATCTTCTGCCGCCATCATTGAGGCAGCAACCGCAAACTGAGTAAACCTATCCATCTTTTTAGTTTCCCTTTTTTCAATATAATTTTCAGCATTAAAATCTCTTACCTCAGCAGCAATTTTGACGCTGAAATCCTCAGTGCCAAATTTTGTAATATAATCAATGCCGGATATACCATTTATTAGTGAATTCCAAAATCTATCTTTACCGATACCTATCGGAGTAACACATCCCATTCCTGTTACTACTACCCTTTTTTTCATAATTTCACCTACCATATTATGAGATCCCGATTAAATCGGGATCCCATATAACTATTTATTGGCATCTATGTAATTAACTATATCGCCAACGTTTTTAAAGCCCTCAGCATCTTCGTCGGGAATTTCAATGCCGAATTCATCCTCAATGCTCATAATTATCTCGACAGCATCCAGGGAATCCGCTTCCAGATCGTCCATCAACGAGGTGGTTCCAGTAATTTTATCGGCATTCTCAACCCCTAATTGTTCAGCAATAATTTCAACAACCTTTTCAAACGTCATATCAACTTCCTCCTTAACTTTTTATATTAATATTTTAAAGCAATTTACATTGCCATACCGCCGTCAACATGAATTACCTGACCGGTAATATAAGCAGCTTTATCGCTACTTAAAAATATCACCAAATTTGCGATATCTTCGGGTTTACCATATTTTTTCATAGGGATAGTTTCTATCATGTCTCTTTTAACATCTTCCGGCAAAATTCTTGTCATATCGGTTTCTATAAATCCCGGAGCAATTGCATTGACTGTGATGTTTCTACTTGCTACTTCCCTTGCAAGAGATTTTGTAAATCCTATAATACCGGCTTTTGATGCGGAATAATTTACCTGACCCGGATTTCCGACAACACCCACTACCGATGATATATTTATAACCCTTCCATACTTCTGTTTGACCATTTTTCTGATAACGGCCTTTGTGCATAAAAATACGCCTTTTAAATTGACCTCTATCACTTTATCCCAGTCTTTCTCCTTCATTCCTATAAAAAGGCCATCCTTTGTAATTCCTGCATTGTTTATTAAAATATCTATTCCGCCAAAATTTTCTTTAATTTTATCAGCCATCTCGTCTACTTCTTCAGCTTTCGAAACGTTTGCCTTAACCGCTAGCCCCTTAACGCCGAAACCTTCGATTTCTTTTATAACTCCCCCTGCACTTTCTTCGTCGTTTGTATAATTTATAACAACATTTGCACCCTCTTTAGCAAATAACAAAGCGATAGACCTACCTATACCCCTAGAACCTCCTGTTACCAAAACAGTTTTTCCTGTTAAACCCAAATCTACACCCCCGACTCCACATTTAATAATTGTTTGAAGCTATCTATATTTTCTATGTTATAAATGTTTACTTCAACCTTCTTGGTCCCGGCTGTTCTTTTTACAAGGGACGATAAAACTTTACCGGGTCCAACTTCTATAAACGTCCTGACTCCTTTATCTATCATCAATAAAACAGAATCCTCCCACAGTATAGATTTGCTCATTTGATTAACCAAGGAAGGTGTAACTTCCGACTTGGACGACAAAATTTCAGCATTTACATTGGTTACAACCGGTATTTCAGGTTCATTTATGTTTAACTGCTCCAAATCCCTTCTGAGTTTTTCACCGGCACCCTTAAGTAAACTGCAATGGAAAGGAGCACTCACCGACAATAAAACAGCTTTTTTTGCACCGATCTCTTTCGCTATTTTTACAGTTGATTCTACCGCCTTTATTTCGCCTGAAACAACTATTTGTCCGGGGCAATTATAATTAGCCGCTTCTACTATTCCATATTGTCTGGAATTTTCGATACATAATTTAACCTTTTCCCTATCTAATCCCAAAATAGCAGCCATAGTCCCCACACCGATTGGCACCTCATTTTGCATATACCTACCCCTCTTCTGCACCAACTTGACCGCATCTTTAAACAAGAATACATTTGATTTAACTAAGGAAGCATATTCACCGAGGCTTAATCCTGCGGTTATGTCACAAGTAATTCCTTCTTCCTCCAACACCCTCAATATGGCGATAGAGGTAGTTAATATGGCCGGTTGGGTATTTTCTGTTTTTATCAGTTCATTATCCGGGTCATCAAAACAGAGTTTTTCCATGTCCATGTCAGTTTCATAACTTGCCTCCTCAAATACGGTCCTTGCAATCGAAAAATTATCAAAAAAATCCTTTCCCATCCCCACATATTGGGCCCCTTGGCCCGGAAAAATAAAAGCAACCCTATTCATCTGTTATACCCCCATGTAAAACTTACCTACTAAATCAAGTTGGCTTTTAGCATCTGATATGATTTCTTCTATTATTTCTCTACAAGATTGAATTCTATCGATCATACCTGAAACCTGACCGGCCATTACAGAGCCATTTTCAACATCGCCATCTATTGCAGCCAATTCAAGTTTTCCCTGTCCCAACCGTTCAATTTCCTCCGCCGTAGCCCCCTCTTTTTCTAATTTTAAAAATTGTCTTGCTAATTTATTCTTTAACATCCTTGCCGGATGCCCGGTAACCCTTGCCGTGACCACCGCATCCCTGTCTTTTGCCTCTAAAATCATATTTTTATAGTTTCTATGTACGGTACACTCTTTTGCACAAACAAACCTTGTTCCTATCTGTACACCTTCGGCACCTAAAGACAAAGCCGCCAACAAACCCCTTCCATCGGCAATTCCCCCGGCTGCAATAACAGGAATGTTAACTGCATCCACTACCTGAGGCACCAACGCCATTGTAGTAAGTTCACCTATATGTCCCCCTGCCTCCGTTCCCTCCACAACAACAGCATCCACCCCCAGACCTTCCATTCTTTTTGCAAGCGCAACAGAAGGCACAACAGGAATTACCTTAGTGCCGACATCTTTAAATCCTTTAACAAATTTGGCGGGATTCCCCGCACCTGTAGTGACCACAGGTATTTTATGCCTGCAAATAATTTCTACTACCTCATCCACAAAAGAAGACAACATCATAATATTCACACCAAACGGTCTGTCGGTAAGCCCTTTAGCCTTTAAAATTTCCTTTTCCACGATTCTAGCAGGAGCATTACCTGCACCGATTATTCCTATTCCGCCTGCTTCAGATACGGCTGCCGCCAACTCTGCTGTGGCTATCCAAGCCATACCTCCTTGTATTATAGGGTATTTGATACCCAACATTTCACATATCCTAGTGTCAACCATAAAATTACCCCCTAAAAACTATTTACACCATTTGATTACGGAGGAACCCCAGGTTAAGCCACCGCCAAATGCAACCAGTATTATTACATCCCCCGTTTTGACGTTGCCCTTTTTAACAGCTTCATCCAGTGCCACCGGAATAGAAGCCACGGACATATTTCCATAGTCATTCAAATTTACGTATACCTTATCCATAGTTAAATTAATTTTTTTTGCAACGGCCTCTATAATTCTTATATTAGCCTGATGGGGAATCATATAGTCTATATCTTCTATATTATAACCCACATCCTTTATGATTTTCAAAGCCGATTTTGACATAATTCTTACAGCAAATTTAAATACTTCTCTCCCGTCCATATGTATATAATGCAAATTATTTAAAACGGTTTCTATTGATGCCGGCATTCTAGAACCGCCCGCCGGTTGTGTCAGATAATCGCCCCTGGTACCGTCAGAACCTATGTTATTGGAAAGTATGCCAAAACCTTTTTCAACCTGTTGCAGTACCGCTGCCCCGGCCCCGTCACCAAACAAAACACAAGTTCTTCGGTCTTCCCAATTGGTTATTTTGCTCAAGGTTTCAGCACCGATTATTAATGCATTTTTATACATACCCGTCCTGATAAATTGTTCTCCAATAGCCAAGCCATATAAAAATCCCGAACATGCCGCTTCTATATCAAATGCCACCGCATTTTTAGCACCGATGTTTTTCTGCACAATACAAGCGGTGGACGGGAACGCCATATCGGGTGTTACGGTGGCCACTACGATCAAATCAATATCTTCTAATAGCAAGCCTGCATCATTAACAGCGATTTTAGCAGCCTCGGTAGCCAGATCTGATGTTGCAGTTTTATCATCTGCAATTCTCCTTCTTGATATTCCGGTTCTAGTCCTGATCCATTCATCAGTTGTATCTACCATTTTCTCTAAATCAAAGTTAGTCAATTTCCTTTCGGGGAGACAACTTCCCGTACCTGTAATTCCTACCGATAAAAATTTGTTCAATAACATCCTCCCCTAAACTAATAATTTTTTAGTTATATCGTCTATTACGTCATTTTCTATGAATTTAATTCCCTGTCTTATCGCATTTTTTATAGCTTTTTCATCAGAACTTCCATGTGCCTTAATTAATACCTCTTTTACACCTAAAAACGGAGCACCACCGTATTCCGTGTAATCAAATTGTTTTTTGAAATCCTTCAATCCGGATTTTAATAATAATGCCCCCATTTTTCTAAAGGTGTTTTTCACAAATTCTTCTTTTAGTAATTTAAAAATAGAACCCGCCAAACCCTCTGTGAGTTTTAAAATGACATTACCCGTAAAACCATCGCATACTATAACGTCGGCATATCCACCGGGTATGTCTCTGGCTTCTATGTTCCCCTTAAAGTTAAACGGGCCGGTTTTGCACAGCTTATATGCCTCTTTTACAATTTCACTTCCTTTTTCTTCTTCTATACCTATATTAACAATACACACACGCGGTTTTTTTATCTCGAGCACTTTTTCAGCATAAACACTGCCCATAATTCCAAATTCAAGAAAATTTCTTGGTTTGCAATCCGAATTGGCACCACCGTCAATGAGCACCGACATTCCTTCGGTAGTCGGATATGGGGGTGCAAGTGCAGGTCTGTCTATCCCTTTAATCCTCCCCAAAATTAAAAGGCCCCCTGCCAACAAGGCTCCCGTGTTGCCTGCAGATATAACAGCATCAGCCTTTTTTTCCTTAACAAGTCTCAGGGCTACTGCCATTGAGGAATCTTTTTTTTCCCTGATTGCCGCTACCGGCCTGTCATCATTGGTAATTTCTTCACTGCAATGAACTATTTCGATTTTTTCTTTTATATAGTCATGTCTTGCCAATTGATTTTCTATTATCGGCTTGTTGCCGGTAAGTATAATATCTATATTATAACTTTTAATTGCTTCTATGGCTCCTTTAACGGTAGCAAACGGGGCATTATCTCCTCCCATTGCGTCAATAACAATTTTCATATTTTGCCTCCTCATTTACTTTTAATTATTACCAATATAAATTTGCCCCTGAATACCTGCACTTGATTAACATATATTTTAACATGAACAAAGTGGTTATTTCCCCTAACCCTTGTAACCTCCGCTTTTGCTACCAGCTTGTCACCCGCGCTTACCGGGCTCAAGTACTTAATATTAGACACCCCTGTTAATGCTACCTCAGCATCTGTTACAGCCATTGCCAGAGACTCGGCTTGTGAAAAAATATGATGTCCCCTGACTATGTTCGTTTTGCTGAACGCCATCTCGGGTGTGGTTTCCAAAATTGATATTCCGCTAACACCTAAGTCCAGATCAACTAATTCCCCAACAATCTCGGTTCCAATAATACTGCGTACTTTTTCATAGTTTTTTTCTGCTACATTTTTAATACGTTGTCTGAGCTCCGGAATTGCTAGCTCTAACCTGTCCAATCGAATGGTTTGTATGCTTACCTTAAAATGTTTGGATAGGTCTTCATCTGTCATAAATGGGTCTTCCCTCAATAATGTCAAAAGCCTTTTTTGTCTATTTGCTTTGCTTAACTTTTCTGATTTGTTCATCTTTGTCACCTCAGTATAGTACTTATGATTAGTACCTGATTATAATATAAAGTATATAATTTTTTTATAAAAAAATCAAGTAATATATTCCATATATTATAGCCGTTTTATAATGGTGTCGTATCGATTAACAATTTTAAGCTACGTTTTTTAACAAATATAATCTCGGGTTAATTATGTTGACAAAGTTATAGAGGGGCAATTGCCCCTCTATAACTTTGTCAATATAACTAATTTTATTTTTTGCCCTTTGTCACCTTTTTCATAACTTCTTCCATGTCCCCTGTCACTTCTTTTATGGTCTTTTCCATGATTTCTGCATCCTTTTCTATACAATCACTATATTCCTTAGTTTCTTCTTCAACCGGTTTTTCTTCATCAGCTACTTTACAAACTGCTCCCCCATCTAAATCGTCTTCTATTTCCAACCCTTCGGGTTCATCTGTGTTCTCACTTGTCTTTGGGTAATAATCAACACGAATTGGTTTTTCTAAGTAAAACCTCATAAAATTCATCCCCCTTTATAAACATTTAAATAACTAAATCCATTATTATATTATATGTTAATCGGATTACATTGTTATCAAATCATTTTAACTATATATTGATATACCTTGGTTCGTTGCCAAACTATGCTGTAATTTTATGATATATTTGGTTCGTATTCCAAGGATTACCGCACCCAGTTTCTGGAATCATATTGAAAATTTAACTTCGTTACTATATCATAGTGACAAACTTAAAAAAGGGAGGAAATGTAATGAAATTCAAAAATTATGGGAAATTGATACTTCTTATAGTAATGGTGGCTTTGTTAGCTTTTGTTCCCATGCAACCCAGCGCCGTTACAAAGTACAATTTCACCTGCGACACGCAAAAAGTTAATTATTTAAACACTGTGGCAATAAGGTTCAATAATAACTGTTATACAATTGTAAAAAATCAGAATCAACCTAACAATAATTATTATGCAATTGTAGGAAATCAAAACCAAACAACAAATAATTGTTATGTGGTATCAAGGGGTAATTATATAAGACTGACACCCCAGCTACAGCCGGCACCTCAACCTGTGCCCAAACCACAGCCGGTACCTCAACCTGTACCCAAACCACAACCGACACCCCAGCCACAGCCGACACCCCAACCTCAACCGGTACCGCGACCTGTGCCCAATCCTGACACCGATCATAACATAGATAATACTTCCGGCGGAGGACATTCGCTGACCTCGGAAGAAATTCAAATGGTTGATTATGTAAACAAAGCAAGGCAGGACGCAGGATTACAGCCGTTACAGGTAGATCCTGATTTGGCTTATATTGCTAGGCTCAAGTCCCGGGATATGTATGATAACAACTATTTTTCACATGATTCCCCGACATACGGGTCTCCATTTGACATGATGACCAAATTTGGAATTAAGTATAGCGGCGCAGCGGAAAACATAGCAAAGAACAGCAGTGTTGCTGCCGCCCATAATGCATTTATGAGATCCCAGGGACATAAAGATAATATCTTAAATCCTATATATACCCATATTGGTGTTGGTATCCATGGTGGATATTATACCCAGATGTTTATTAGAAAATAATACATATGTTTTTGATAAAAGCTACCATGATGGTAGCTTTTATCATCCTTTTTATAAAACTGATTATACTTCGCCATCTTTGGGCGGTTTATACTTGAGCTGTTCCGGAAAAAACTCCGGGAAATCCGCACATTCAAATTCATCGCATATTTCGTCGGGTTGGAAGTCCTCACATTCAAGTGGAACAGGGCAAAATCCATACTCCGGGATAAGCAGTTGTACTTTGCCAACTACTTTTGTGATCATAAACACACCAATAGTAAATATTAAAACTCCATCATCAAATACCGGTTCGGTCAACGATTTAGATAAGGTCTCCACTATAATCTTAAATGTAAATTCGTCCCTTGCTGCCGGTATATACAGAACTATGTCTTTCTGAATTGGTGGTAATTCTCCGGAAATGCTTTCAATAGCTCCTGTTGCCGTGTTTTTAACCCTCACTGTAAAAGTGACCCTAACTTTAAATCTCACTCTTCTAAAGCTTGGTCTATTTTGTATGTCTGTAATTACCAGTGTTCCCCTGACAATTTCCCCCGGGTTAAATGTTATATCTAAAAATTCAAATTTAGGTAGACAGCCATGTGGAATCCTAACTTTTACATCTTCTACACATTCCCTTTGTTGGCATTGAAAATATACCTTATCAACTATAACGCACGCAGTTTTAAAATCCTGGTGATGTGAACCACCTTTTGAATCAAGATTTGACGACATAGGTTTCCCCCCTTGCTTCATTTTTTAATTTTTAATCTATTAATAATTTTGCCTGTAGTATCATAATATGGAATAGGTTTATATTTGTGATTGATTATAAAATTCTTTTCAAAGGACGTGTGCTACATGCAATTAATAATTCCCCAACAGTATTTAGTCAGATTAAACGAAAATTTAATATGCTATTTTTTCTTATGTGACGACAAATCATTACATTATAATACCTATAACAGTGATAATGTTTTGCTCAATAGTAACAAATTGCTTTCTAACATTATAAATTTTTCGGTAGTTGTGGATAAACATGAAAGAGTCCATTTAATTTGCATTACCCTGGAAGGGGAATTGCAACATTATATAGGTGAGAACAATAACTGGAACCACAGGACTGTTTCAAAACTTGACATGGAATCAAATATATATAAATATTTAACACTCCATGTGAATGACGAGTACATACATCTTCTCTACGTAAAAACAAATTTACTGACCCAGACACTGTCCACCATTGAACATATGTATTGGGATGGAAAAAATGTAAATAGAATTGTGGTAAGTAATTATGTCCATGGTAAATATACCAGCCCCCTTCAGGTTTCCTTTGACAGTTCACAAAATTTTCATGTAATATACAAGGCAGTCTATAAAAATAATCACCAACTGTATTATAATAAATTTAATATACTGACAAAAATATGGACAATGAGTGAATTGATAACTGATTTACATGAAGAACATTCCCACCCCTATATATTTATAGATAAAAAACAAAATTTACATTTACTCTGGTGTACAATAGAGCAAAATAATTTTATTTTAAAATATAAAAAGAAATGCAATATAATCGATACAAAATCAAGGTGGTCCAATACACAGACATTATCTAATAAAATTTCGAATTATCTCTTTCCTATATTGATTCAGGAATCAGATACCTTAAAAATTTATTGCAGGCAAAACGATAAAATCATAGAAATTATATCGAATGACTTTGGGGATTCTTGGACAGATTTAGTAAATGGCAAGTCCTACGTTATCGAAGAACCCAAAATTCTCCGGTACTCCAATAACCCACAAGCAGATAACAAATATCTGGCAAAACATGTTTATGGAAGTATCAAAGATACGATACAGATTGTTGGCATGGACTTATTTAACAGCAAGGAGGAAAATAAGCCTCCTCCAACACAGCCAAATTTAAACCGGGAACAAAATGGCCCAGCCAGCGTTGATAAAGCGGAGCATCAACCCAGGGATCATCTTGCAGATATATCCGCAAAGGAAATTAATTATACAACATGTGAAATTGGACAAAATAACAATATAATAATCGACCTCGATAAATTAAACGATACCACAGATAACGCTAAAGGATCCGGCGGTGTAATAAATGGTATATTCCAACGTCTTATTAATTTTTTCAAGTAGATCAACACATATTATATTTTACTTTCCAAATCGGTTAAACAATATTTCAAAAATAAAAAAACAGCCCGTTTCTCATGTAGTTTGAGCAACAGACTGTTTTTTAAATTATATATTATTTAATACAATAGGACTTGTTTTTGTGCTTGTTGAAATCTTTTACATTGACTGATGGCCTCACAATTAAAACAAGGCCTGGATAGTTTGTCTGCTTTATATAAAATTCTACTTAAATCTGTAGAATGTTCTTTTTTTCTGTGGTTTTTTATAGCCCTTATAATATCAACTTTTTCGTTATCGGAAAAACCGCATCTGTCCAAAATATTTTCGGCCAATTCTCCGCTTGCTATTGCATGATCTTGTCCTGTTTCATACTCAACCCACCTGCCAATGTCGTGCAACAAAGCGGCAGCATAAATTTTTTCCTTGTCAATCAGCAACTTTTCTTCCAGATTAAGAATCCAGGATATCCTGCAGACATCTAATAAATGGTTCAAATCGTGATGACAAAAAATTCTATCTTCTTCAAGTTTTTTAGTTTTAGCAACATACTTGAGGAAGTCGATGTCCTCTAATATACAATTAACCCTTTCCATTTTAATCATCCTTTTTGTAAACTTGTTCCCCTTCTAATTCATCGATGATTTCTCTGATCTTTTTGCCCTCAATCATCAAATTAGGGGCAATTTCATACAATGGCACCATAACAAAAGCCCTTTCGCACATTCTAGGATGAGGTATTATGAGATCCTCTGTCTGAAGTCGGAGCTGTCCGTATAACAATATGTCTATATCTATTATGCGTGGACCAAAACGTATCGTTTTTTTTCTCTTCATTTTGCTCTCAATGCCTTGTGTAAATTTTAAAAGCTCCTCCGGGCTAAGGTCCGTTTCCCCCTCCAGTACAATGTTTAAAAACCAATCTTGGTCTTTATATCCCACAGGCTCTGTCTCGTAATAAGATGAACGATTCAATATATTAATTTTTTCTCCGAGCAGTCCCATGGCTGTATCTAAATTGGCTTTGGTATCTCCTATATTACTACCTAAGCTGAGGTATATTTTATTCATCGGGATGATTCCTTTCCCTTTTAATTTGCACGGCAAAATAGTCAAAGATCCCTGCTACGGGGGTCTCCGGTTTTTTTATTTTTACATTAACTTTTTGGACTATGCCAAAGAAACGTAATATATTCTCACATATTTTCTCGGCCAGAGCCTCTAATAAATTATACCGTTCGTCCTCAACAATTTTTTTTATTGTTTCATATACTTCTTTGTAATTAACCGTACAATCAAGATTGTCGGTTTTCCCTGCTTTTTTTAAATCAATGTATAATATCACATCAACAATGAACCTCTGGCCTAATTTTTTTTCTTCCTCCAAAACCCCATGATACCCATAGAATATCATGCCATTCATAAGGATTTTATCCAATTGGAATCCCCCTAACTATAACATCGGTCACTTTAACTGCCTTTAAATTTTCTTCTATATCATGAACCCTGATAATGTCTGCACCCTGCATGATACCTATTGCCGTAGTGGCTAAAGTACCCTCTAGTCTTTCCTTTGGGGGCACACCCAATATTTTGCCCAACGTAGATTTTCTGGAAGTACCCAGTAAGATAGGATACCCCAATTCTTTGAACTCATCTAAACGCCTTATTACAACAATATTTTGTTCAGCTGTCTTTCCAAAACCGATGCCCGGATCCAGTACAATTTTATCCTCACTGATACCTGCATCTAATGCAATTTGAATAGATTTTTTAAAAAATCTTTTCATCTCTTCAATTATGTCATCTTTATAGTATGTGTCTTGCTTGTTATGCATTATAATTATAGGGGCACCATACCTGGCAACAACCTCAGCCATCCTACTATCTTCTTGTAAACCCCATATATCGTTGATAATATGAACACCACGTTTGAGGCCCTCTTCGGCTACCTCCGACCTTATGGTATCTAATGAAATAATGGCATCAGTCTCCCCGGCGATTCTCTCTATAACGGGAATTACCCTTTCTAACTCTTCTTCCGTAGAAATCCTGGTATGACCGGGTCTTGACGACTCTCCCCCAATATCTATAATATCGGCACCTTGTGCTATCATCTTTTTAGCGTGGGCAACCGCTACTTCGGTTGAAAAAAAATCCCCACCATCGGAAAAAGAATCCGGAGTAATATTTACAATCCCCATAATATATGTTCTCTGTCCGAAATTGATATTATATTGAGAAAAACCCGAGCCCCTACCCATCACTGTATACCCCCTAGTCCTCACTGTTTATAATAGACATAACCTCAGACCTTGATTTGGGATCTGTAGCAAACACACCCCTGACTGCCGAGGTAATTGTCTTTGAACCCGGCTTTTTAATTCCCCTCATGGTCATACACATATGTTCCGCTTCCAGAACAACAATAACACCATATGGTTCCAATTGTTTCTGAATGGTATCTGCTACAATGGTTGTGAGCCTTTCTTGCAATTGTGGCCTTTTAGAAACGATATCCACTACCCTGGCTAATTTACTCAAACCCGTCAATTTCCCATTTCTGGGTAGATATCCGACATGGGCCTTTCCAAAAAAAGGTACTAAATGATGTTCGCAAACCGAATAAAATGGAATGTCTTTTATCAAAACCAACTCTTCATACTTTTCTTGTTGAAAATGTATTTCCAGACAACTTCCCGGATCTTCATTGAGTCCGCAAAATATTTCTTCGTACATGTTTGCAATCCTTCTGGGTGTATCTACGAGCCCTTCTCTATCCGGGTCCTCGCCCACAGCAAAAAGTATTTCTTTAACCGCTTTTTCAATTCTCTCCTTATCCAAAGCTAGTCCCTCTCTTCCTATGCCAAATAAATTTAAATTATAAATTGCATGCTAAATAGTAACAATATTATACCATATCAGAACTATTTAGCAATTATGATGCCAATAATATCTTCATAATACGACATTTTATTTTATGGTATTTATTTAATATGGTGGCGTGGGGACGTTTTGTTTGCCATCCTAATTTTAAGGTAGACACACGGTCTTGCGCCTTCTTCTCGGGGGGTGGCAAACAAAACGTCCCCATGCCACCTTAATTGTTCAACAGGGACAGCAGTATGGCTTTTTGTACATGTTTCCTGTTTTCGGCTTGCTGTAAAATTATTTCAATATTTTTTTCAATCATATCCCTGTCAATTTCATACCCGGCGTGAATTGGCATGTCGTGCATTATTTTTGCTTTGCTGCCGGATAGTAACTCATTATTTAATTGAAATGGCATCATCTTTTCAATTCTTTCATTTTTAAATTCTGCAAATTCAGGATTGTTGAAAAATTCCATGTCCACCCAACTGTCGGTGTATATAATGTCCATGTCTTCCACTAGATCTAAAAGTTTTTTCCCTACATATTCAGTATAGTCCAATAGATACAAATTGCCTGTTTTTTTAGCACAGTCAATTATCTCCTGATCAAACGATGCCTTGTTAATTATCGGGGTAAGTACGAATAATTTCCCCCCAAGTCTTGGCAGGGATTCTGTCAATGAATTTAAAACGTTATTTAATACCCCTACATACAACATTTTAATATTATATGTACCAAAGTGCTCTTTTACAGTCAATAAATCAGCCGTGACTTGACATGGGTGATACTTGTTGCAGCAACCGTTGATAACGGGCACAGGAGAGTAATGAGCCATCTCATTAATATCCTCGTTGAATTTTAATCTAGCCATAATTATATCTACATTTGATCCTATATATCTGACTTCATCCCTGATTTCACCTACCTTAAAATTGCTGTCTTCCCATTTCTGAAAAAAATATTTTCCCCCCAACTCTTCCATTCCAATACTAAAAGATAATGCCGTACGGGTTGAAGTTTTTTGAAACAGCTCGTAAAGAAATTTTCCTTCCAGTGCGTTTGAAAATTTTTTGGGATTATTTTTTATAATTGTTGCCTTTTCGATAATTTCGTTAATTTTATCTGCCTTTAAATTCTTAAAATTAATAAAATGCTTCATATAATTTCCCCCTCATACAATATGTTTATTTTATCCTCGAGCCTGTAGGTATAATTTTTTATATTTGATCATATGATGCAATATTATACACGGTATTGAATAAATATTCAATACCGTGTTTATTTTATACTTAATATATATGTTGTTTTAATTTGCTTTATAATAGTATTTTCGTGTCAAACCCACATCCTGGGCATACATTGCTATTCATGTAATTGTTTGTAAAAAAACCATTCCGCTCTATTAAAAGTTCTTTACACTTAGGGCAATAAGTGGATGTATCAACGTTATCCATGTTTCCAAGATATACATAATTTAAGTGTTTTTTGGCGATGTCCCTGCTTTCCAGCATTACTTCCAGCCTTGTAGGAGGGTCATCCATCTTATAATTTGGAAAATACCGGGACAGATGTAATGGGATGTTTTTATCCAGACTACCCAAATAGGATGCAATCTGTTCTACTTCTTCTTTAGAATCGTTTAAACTGTTCACTAATAAAGTAGTTATTTCAACATGACATTTCCCCACAGCGTTTTTAATGGTTGTTAATACAGGCTCTAATTGCCCACCGCATATTCTTTTATAATAGTCCTGTTCAAAAGATTTTAAATCTATATTCATAGCATCTATGTATGGCAAGAGTTCCAATAACGGTTCAGTTTCGATGTACCCGTTGGTTACGAGAACTGTGCTGGCATGTTGGTCTGTTTCTTTTAATTTTTTTGAGGTTTCATATATATATTCATACCAGATAGAGGGTTCGTTATATGTAAAGGCTATACCTATATTGCCTTCCAGATCCGAATATACCTTTATGAGCTCCTCCGGAGGAAAATATTTGCTGTCCGCCTTATATTGAGCTATCGAGTAGTTTTGGCAAAAATCACAGGAAAAGTTACAACCAAAACTTCCTACGGATAATATATTTTTTCCGGGTTTAAAATGGTAGAGGGGCTTTTTTTCTACAGGGTCAATTGCCATTGCTGTTATCTCTCCATAGTTTATTGTTTTTAAAACACCGCTTTTATTTGTTCTGACGGAACATAGCCCAAACCGATTTTCGGCTATAACACAATTATGGGGACACAGTAAACATTTTATCTTGTCCCCGTATTTTTCAAAAAACAACGCATCATATAACAAGGTATCACCTTCATTTTAATATTGTTGATTATCATAATATACAAATCTTGAATCTAAAAAGATACAATGAGGCTACATTTGCAAAATATGACTATAACTCCGGCAGTTAAAATGAGCTGCAGGAGTTATTCATATTTAAAGTCGTAATCAAATGTATTTTTATTAGATTTTTAGATCTTTTGTCCATCATATATGTGTATATGCCTTATAACCTCAAATTTTTCAATGGTATATTCTTCATCGGTAGATATACCGCCCTTTTGAAGGGCAATGTTGATTTGTTCCTCTGCAGTGTCTACTCCTTCCAAATCAGGGAGCAATAGCCCAAGTTTAGGTCCACTCCTAACTATAACGCCATATTTTTTTGGATCGAGCTCCTCAATTGAAGCTTTAAGTGGTTCCGTAAGCACATCCACGGAAAAGTCTATATTATCCAGTTCCTCTATTTGTACGGGTAAGAATCTTGAATCATATATCCCGGCACTTACAGCGTTTTTAATGATTTCTTCACATACGTTTTCGGTAGTTGGCAAAAATGTACCTACGCATCCTCTCAAAGCACCCAACTCCTTTAACGTTACAAATACGCCCCTTCTTGTATTTTTCATTTCATCCGTTACATATGAAGGCACATCCATGTAATCACCATTAACCAGGAAATGGGTCAGGCTTTCACATGCAAGTCGTACGTGAGGATCCGCGTTCTCCACATTTGCCTTGATTTTATTTTGTATGTCTTCCAGCAGTAAATTATGAGCGCTTTTGTCGCTTTTCTCCAAAGTAAATCCCATTACCGAATACCCTACACCGAAGGTCCCCTCATAAGACAAAAGATTACCCTTAATGTTATGTCCTTCCATTGCACCCAACATGATATAGAACGATCTGAGTCCACACTCCCCGGCTTCTTCTATAATAACGGGATCTATGTTAAATATCCCCAAAACATCTCCGCCCTCAAGAAGTGATATAATTTCTTTATCAAATTCCCCCCCATAAAGGCTATACCCATACGGTCCATCCTCAGAAAGCTTATGTGATAAATCACCGCTGGCAATAAGTACTGCATTTATATTGCTATCCTCCACAGCTTTTTTAATATTCATCCCAAATTCATAAAGTTTGATTTTAGGTAACATTCCATAGGTTATATGAACTATTTTATAATCTGAAAATTTTTTATTTATAAAATATAAAGGTATCAAAGCACCATGATCCAGTCCATATTTGACATTATATTCTTTAGCGCCATCTTCTGTTATTTTTGCAACTGAAATATTATCTTCTCTCGAATAACCGGATATTTCTTCTACTAAGGGTATGTCTATTTGCAGATCTAACTGTACCTCAGGGGCATTAAATCTGCCCATATCCCCGTATATACTCTCCCCGGCAGATACTGCAATTGCATTGCTGAATAAAGGCCCATGTGGTGTAATTATTATTATTGTATCCGGTTTAATAGCTGCTATCTGCTCAGCTATTTCATTATAAGCATCATATGTCTGTTTAATTTTTCTCTCTTCGCCTCTTCCTACTTCAGGAACTACGATTGGCGGATGAGGCATTATGTAAAAATTAGATATCTTCCCCATATTAACCACCCTTATATGTTTTTTTATTATATCTTGCCAATAACCCAAGATTAATTATATCATAATATATTTACCTAAAAAATGATATAATTATCATAAATTGAAGGAAAAGTCAAATAGGTGATATATCGCTTGTCTTGTTTCGTGTTATTATTTCCTACCCAAGCTCTACTACAACATGGTGGTTCACCCTATCATCTACTAAGCTCACATATCCCTTTGTTACCATCCCGTCTACTGTCATTTTACTTACTCCTCTATTCACTTTTCCTAAATTTTTTACTTCTATATTGTACACGGTGTTCCCGTAAATATATCTGATTCCATATTTCTCCCAATCCCCAGGTATACATGGATTTATAAACAGCTTATCCTTCTTTACCCTAAATCCCAGTATATTTTCCAGCCCCACTCTATACATCCATCCTGCAGAGCCGGTATACCAGGTCCAACCGCCCCTTCCCAAGTGCTGAGGATTTGTATACACATCTGCAGCCACTGCATAGGGTTCCACCTTGTATTTTGCACATTCTATCAGGGACCTTGAATGATTTATCGGGTTTATCAATCTGAACAGGTTATAAGCCCTGTTCCCCTCACCCAACATGGCAAAGGCCATAATGAGCCAAGCAGCCGCATGGGTGTACTGGCCCCCATTTTCTCGTACCCCGGGAACATAGGACTTTATATACCCCGGGTCCAGATCCGTGTCATCAAAAGGCGGTGTGAGTAGGGCGACTATACCCTCCTCTTCATTCACCAAATAATCCTCTGCAGATTTTAAGGCAATTTTTGATCTTTCTACATCTCCCAGCGTGGAAATTACAGACCAGGACTGGGCTAAGGAATCTATAATGCATTCCCTACTTTCCTTCGAACCTATAGGTGTGCCATCATCAAAAAAGGCTCTTTTATACCATTCCCCGTCCCATGCATTAGTCTCTATGGATTCCTTAAGTTCTGACATAACTTTTTTATACCTTTCCGCTCTTTCAAAATCCATCATCTTTTCACAAACAGGTATAAATTCCTTTAATACTTTACCTAAAAACCAGCCCATCCATACTGATTCACCTTTGCCTTCGTGTCCTATCTTGTTCATTCCATCGTTCCAGTCCCCAGAGCCCATAAGGGGCAGCCCCCTTTCCCCAAAATTTAACGATATTTCTATAGCCCTTATGCAGTGTTCATATACGGTACCTATTTCGTCCGACTGAGACGGAACCTCATATCTCTCATGCTCTGTTTCACTCAGGACGGGACTTTCTATAAAAGGGACCTCCTCATGTAAAATTTCGTTATCTCCGGTCACCGAAATATATTCGGCTACCCCTAGAGGTATCCATAATCGGTCATCTGAGTATCTGCTCCTAACACCCTTATGGACTTCGCTTCCATGGATAGGATGCCACCAATGTTGGATATCCCCTTCTATATATTGATGTTTACAATTTCTTATTATCTGTTTCTTGGCTTCCTCCGGCATATGATAGAGAGCATTTGTCACATCCTGCATCTGATCTCTTGCCCCGAAAGCCCCCCCTACCTGATAAAATCCGGCCCTTCCCCATACTCTGCATGCAATATTCTGGTACATCAGCCAGGAATTCATCAGATAGTTCATTGTATTGTCCGGGGTTTTCACCTGAACCCTGGCCAGCGCTTTGTTCCAGAACTCCTTTATCTCATTAAGTGCATTTTTTGAAAAATTGATATCCCTATATTTGTTTATCAATGAATAACCTTCTTCAAGGTCTTTTGCTTCCCCAAATAAAAACACTATTTCCTTTTCCTTATCGGCAGGTATATCAACCTTTATTTCTATGGCGGAGCAGGGATTATATCCTAATCCTACAGTATCGGATAGTTTTTCCCTTTTTACACCATTCGGTTTTTCATAATTAGGGATGTGACCTATAAATTCTATCCTGTCCCCGGTATAAGACCTTATTTTTTCCGAGGTCCCCACGAATATAGTACTATTTTTAAATTCCGTATTGGTTGAATTTTTAACTGTAAATATGTCTTTTTTCATGTCCGTTTCTAACAAGTTTTCGGTTTTCTCGTCGGTAACACCTAAAACGGGCCTAATGTAATAAAATAACGTCAGTTTCCTTTCCCCTTGGGTTTTATTTTCTAATTTTATTAAGTTGATTTTAATCCTGTCTTCCAAAGGAGTGAACAGAGTTAAACCCTGTTTTAAGCCATAACCCTGTTGGCTAAATTTACTATATCCCTGTCCATGAGTGGTTATATAATCATTTTCCTTTCTGATAGGCATGGGTGTTATGTTCCAAACTTCCCCTGTATCGTCATCCCTTATATAAACTATTTCACCCGGCACATCAGCTATAGGGTCATTATACCAGGGTGTCAATTTGTTTTCCCTACTATTGTCTGCCCATGTAAAGCCGGTGCCCCATTCGGTAACAATAAATCCGAATTCCTTGTTTGAAATAACATTCACCCAGGGCAGGGGAGTATTTAAATCCCCTGTAAGTCTGATAATATATTCTTTGCCGTCCTTTGAAAACCCACCGTATCCATTGAAATAATCTATATGTAAGGATACATTATGAGGTGCATCATGTGACAAATCATGTCCTGAATACTTTATTCCCTCCATTTTGCTAAATTCCTTATACGGGATATAGTCCTCTTTGTCTTTTTTATTAGTAAAACCTTCTTCGGCCTTTACAATAAACCTGGCCCATTTATATAAAAGCGATCTCTCTTCGTCTTCCAGGATATTTCTATTTTTAATAAATATTCCGCCATGATAATCTATGGCATTTCCCCTTTTTTCACATACTATCTCCTTTATATTTTCATGCAAAGGTTGATAATATATAGATTCATCTTCATTTAATATAACCAGATCCACAATCAGTCCTTTATAAGACCAATATTCATGGGCGTTTATCAGTTCTATTAAATTTTTTATCCCTTCCATAGATTTTATAGTGACCAGAACTATAGGGTTGTCCCCAGAAATTCCATGAGCCCAAAGCCCTTCTTGCCCTCTTTCATTTTTTTTCAATATATCGGTATACTTAATTTTATTATTTTCCTTGGAATAAAACAAATACGGCAGCAGATTTTCATAAAGCCTGATGTTAGAACGGTTCAGGTTTAAATACCCAATCTCGGTTTTGGACTTGGTATTGGATAATTCTTCGGCTATTTCTATATTGTTTATATCACTGTATTTATTCAATATATCTAGTGCATCATTCTTATCACGAGTTACGGCTGTTATATAATATATTTCTACTTGTTCTTTTGGTTGTATTTTTATCTTTTTGCCTATACTCATTATAGGGTCCAAAACTACACCTACGGTATTTGTGAGTCCCCTAGAAAACAATGCTTTAGGTTCCTCTAGCCCATTACCCCTACCTATAAAGTTTGCTCTGTTGGTTTCGTACTGAAACTTATCGGTGTTATCCCCAAAGGACCTAACTCCATGCAAAATCCAACTGTCCCTCTTACCCTCACCCCTTTTTCTCCTGTAAGCTAATAAACCTTCTTGTTCCTCCAGCGCTTCTATCCTTATAAACAGGTTGTTGAATGCAGGATGAGCAAGGTCTGATTCTAAACTTTCCCCTACTACTTCAAAGTAACTTACGGTTTTGAGCAGCGCCTCTTCATCCCCGTTATTTATCAATCTCACCCTTCTGATTTCTCCTAATTCTTCCGGTAATAAAAACACATCCATCTCGGTTTCTATACTCCCATCTTTTCTATAAAAGCTGGCTTTATAGGTAGAAAACTCTACCCTATATAGTTCCGGCTCCTTATAAACAGGTGCATGGGTTGTGGACCACAACTCATGATTCCCTAAGTCTTTTATATATATAAATTGTCCATAAGGTTTTGCCAGGTAGTCTTTTCGCCACCTGTTGATAAATAGATCTCCATCTTTAGAAAAACCCTCTCCCCTGTTTGTTATCATTAAAGTGTATGTACTGGATGTTAGAAGGTGGCACTCGATATCCTTCATATCCTCCCTTGTGTATATCCTTCTGTCCCATATCTCCTCCCTCCTTCTTATTGTGTCTATCTCCGTCAGATTTTCTCTTTCTTTTGATATTACCGGCCTTACAGGCACCCTCTCTTGTAAAAGAAATTCTCCACATTTCATTTGCGGGTCCCTATGAAATCTGTCTATCAATACATCTCTGTTGATAAAATTATTTATAGAGGCAAATATCATGCCTTGATGGTGACTCATATAAGACTTGACAATGCCCTTATCCAAATGAGCCGGAAGTCTATTTAGGGTATAATCCACAGCTTCATAAAATCCATAAGGGCCCATTAGACCTTCTTCCTCAAGTCTTTTTATATTTTCAAGTACTTCCTTGTGATCAAACTTTAAGGCTAGGAATGTGGAATAAGGTGATATTACCAATTCATCCCTGAGCCCCCTTTTAAATCCCAACGCCGGTACACCAAATGCTTTATATTGATAATGAAATTGACGGTCAAACGCAAAGAAGCCGGATTCGGAAATACCCCAAGGCACACCCTTGGAACCTCCGTAATTTTTTTGCATCTTTATAGATGTTTTATAGGTTTCGTCCAACAAGGTGTTCCTGTAGTTCTTTAATATCAAGGAAGGCATGAGATATTCGAACATTGTACCCGACCAAGATGCAAGAGAAATATAGCCCCCATCCATAACCAACGGCCTTCCTAAATTTCTCCAATGTTTTAGAGGTACTTCCCTTCTGGAAATAGCTATGTAACTTGCTGTTCTAGCCTCAGAGGCCAAAAGGTCATAATAACTATTCAGTACCCTATCTTCTCCCACATTGTATCCGATGTGAAATAATCCTTTGTCCTCATCATATAAAGGTGCAAACTTGGTGTTATCTATCAGATTTTCAATCCTGGCTGTCAAGGCCTGTGCGTCCTTATCCTCTACTGAAAGTTCTTCAAGATATTCCTTTAATCCCTCCTTAAGTACTATCAGATAAGATACGAGATTGCCGCTGTCAACTGTAGAAACAAATATGGGTCTTAAAGGCTCCAGTGTCTCAGTATCATACCAATTATATAAGTGGCCTTCCCACTTCTCCATCTTCTCTAAGGTCCCTGTAGTCAACCGCACCAAGTCTACCATCTCCGGAGTAGTTATAAATCCCAAGTCTCTGCTAGAAAGTATTGACATAAGATAGAATCCTATATTAGTAGGAGAGGTCCTATTAATCGCCCCGTTATAAGGGTACTCCTGAAAGTTGTCCGGTGGCAAATAATTATTTTTACTATCTGTAAATGTTTTATAATATTCCCAAATTTGTTTTCCGATGTCTGCAAGAAATTTTATATCTTCCTGTCTAACTTCTAAAGTTTCCGGGTCTTCCTTACTGATAATATAAGCAACCACCGGACCCCCTACCCACAACAATCCAATCACCCCGGACAGAATTAAATTATCAGGCCTGAATATATGGGTGAGAACTATCAGCAATATGGGGGAGATGATGTTTTCCTTCATTCTTCTGAAATAACTCGAAATGTCGTTTTCCAGTTTTTTTTCCATATCAAAAGCTGTAGTCCATTCGAGTAGATTCTTTTTTGAAATAAACACCCTGTACAGTGTTCTGGATATAGCATCCAACATTACCATAGCCTTATGAGGGAGAAACATAATGAAAAAGACTCCTTGATAAATATAGGTCTTATAACCTAATATAAGGTTCCCGTTCAGTCTCATCTTCGGAATTCTGAATCCTTTATATAATATGTATTCAAGCGCCATAATCATAATAGGCAACAATATAGTAACCAGGGAAATTCCTATCCAAACAAAGGCATTTCCGGGAAAGAACACTGTACCAAAAAGTAAAATCAAAAACAAAGATATAGGAACCAAGCTCCTCCTCATGTTGTCCATGATCTTCCATTTCGAAAGAGAGGAGATCGATCCGTTTTTAAGCCACCTTATTAGCTGCCAGTCCCCCCTGGTCCATCTATGTTGTCTCATGATATAGGAACTATACTTTTCCGGATATCCATCTATTAATTCGATATCTGTGGCCAAACCAACCCTGACATAACTGCCTTCTAAAAGATCGTGGCTCAGCACGGTATTTTCCGGTATCTCTTTTTTTAAACATCTTTGAAATACTTCCAGGTCATATATACCTTTACCCGTAAATATACCCTCTCCGAACAGATCCTGGTATATATCCGAAACCGCAGTGCTATATGGGTCTATGCCCCCCATGCCGGCAAATATTCTGGTGAACAAAGATTTGTTGCTGCTTTCGATATCTACCGAAATTTTGGGTTGAATAATTCCATAGCCCTCCTTTACAACATTTTTTTCCTCATCCAATACAGCCGCATTTAGGGGATGGGAAATTGTGCCTATCAATCTTTTTGCCCCATCAATGGGTAATTTGGTATCTGCGTCCAGTGTAATAACATATTTAATCTTTAAATCGGAAATGTCTCCGGACATCACATTAAAAGTTGTTTTTTCACTCCCTAACAGTAACTTGTTAAGTTCCACCAAGGCCCCTCTTTTTCTTTCCCAACCCATCCATTTTTCTTGGGTTTCGGAATACACTCTTTCCCTGTGAAAAAAATAAAAAATGTCCTTTTCCTTGCTATACTTTTTGTTTAGTTCATCTATAACCTCAAGGCCCCTATTTGTTATTTTTTCGTCATTTTCTGTAGCTTTCCGATCGCCATCCTTGAAGTCCCCAACTATCCCAAAATAGATATTTTCCCCCCTATTGGACAGATAATAAACTTCTAAATTTTTTGCTAATTCCTCTACCCTGTTCTCATCAGGTAAAAGAGTAGGTATAACAACAAAGGTGCTATATTTTTCAGGAATATCATATTTATAATCGATTTTAGGCAATATTTTTGGCTTAAATCCCCTGAAGTAAAAATAATTTAATATATTCGTTGAAATGGTCATCAGCGGAATAAATGTTACGATAAATATCAATATACCCCAATACAAGTTTCCCATGTTACGGGCGTATCTACTAAAGAGAAATGTTAAAAGAACAGACAACAAAATAATAGGAAAATAATAATAACCATATTTCCCCAGATGAATGCTGGTATCCTTGCTGTTATATTCAAAATAATCAAGTAATCTTTCTTTTCCTTGGTCTATTAAATAATATCCTATATGGGCCCTTTTATCTCTACTGCCTTTAGCCCACTCTTCCTCAGCAAATTCCAACGCTTTCTTGGATATAAAAATTTCTTGTACCTTAAATTTTTCCGCTAGCCTTTGGGTTTCATGTCTGTAATAATTTTTCGAATGATTTTCCATATTTTCATATACCCCTAACGGGTCCTCCCCAAATACCCTTTCCACTAAAGATATAGATTTGAAAACCCTTTCCCAGTTGAGGGCAGAGGTATTTCTTATAGAACTTATTCCATAACCCAGAGACACCTTATATCTGGATTGAAGCATGTACTCCCTCTCTAATACTTCCTTCACGCTCTTGTGTACATAATTCAATCTTTTGTCAATTCTTTCTGTCACCAACTGAAATTCGCATTTATCTTCTCTTATTCTTCTGATAAATCTTTCCACCTTTGTGGAATCCATAATGTGTATATTTTCTATGATCTCTCTGAGATTTTTTTCTATGGATAAATCAATGCTATCTATTTCTTCCCAATCCTTGCTTATTTTAACAAGATTTAACACAATATTTCTGATATATTCCATCAACCCTAGGGTAAGAACAGTATAAAATCTGGCTATTTCTTCAAGGGTTAGTATTTCCTCTTTTTGAAAGTCATTTACAAACCCTATAAGGGTTTCTTCCGAAATGTTTCCTGACGAATGATATATTAACTCTAAAGCCAGAGCATATATTCTGGGGTAGCCCTTTAAAGAATGGGTTTCTATTATGTTTAATATAACGTTTTCTTCTTTTTTTAGATCGATTTTCAGTTCCTTATAGATTAACTCAATCAGATAGAAATTGTCCAGGATCCATTCCGACCCTTGAGGTAAAGATTTACCTTTGGCTAGATCCTCATTAAATTTCAAATAGGCATTTTCTATGTCCTTAAAACTTTCGTCCAACCTGCTCAAAAGAAAACTTTTTACATTTGCTTTTTTATTCGTCCTGTACAACACGTTCGTTTTTTCCCCATGATCCAGCATACTGTCTCTAGCTCTTGGCCACATATTGAACCCCACTCCTTTGATTTGCATAACATCTAAATCAATCTTTCATCATGCTTTTGATTTTTTCGTCATATTTAATCCATAGTTCTTCCGCGTATTCCTCATTATAACCTTCTGCATATAAATTAAATACAGGCCTTTCTTCGTCAGGAATAATCAAGGCCCATCCTTTGTCATCTATAAATCTTACACCTTCTTTGAGCTCAGTGTCCCCCGTTCTATCCTGTGTCAGTCTTCTTATAATGCTCCCTTTATCATCCCATTTGCACGGAATCTCCCTTTTTAAGTAAAAGTATTTTGGCAATCCTTCTACAATTTCGTTCAATGTGATATCATTTCCTACCAGGTAGTCCACTATCTTCCCTGTGGCCCGAATGTTATCGAAATTCAGTATATACTGGAAATCAGTCTTTTCTTTCATTATGGTTTGAATAACATGAGATATATCAGATTTGCTATAGATTATGTGCCCTTTATATTCCTCAACTAATTTCCCCATTGCTCTCGGATAATTATACGGAATTATCACATTTTCTATTTCGCCGCCTCTGAGGCCTATCAATAGAACCAACAAATAATATTTTTCATCCTGAACAATATTTGTTCCATCGGTTAATGCAATTTTTTCGCCATTTTCATCATATAACAAACCCAGGTCTTCTTGATTTTCCGACACCATGTTTTGGATATCTTCTATTTTAAGTCCCTTATCATGTTTGATTGTTTTAACCTGGCAGCCTATACCCTCCAGATATCTTTCCGCCAAATCACAGATATTTTTTGATGGGGAAGATATAATCAACCTGGGCCTCTGATTTTTAATTTTATCTATATTCTTTAATTGATTCGTCCCGCTTTTTAGATAAATTGTAGAGAAGTTATATATATTTACTACATCCTCGATTTCTCCACCAGTACATCTTTTGAAGTTTTCTATGGCCAGACAGTTTTCAATCTTTTTTGCCTTATTTTTGTCTATGTTCGCTCCCTCTTTATCAATAAATTCTATGTAAACCATGTCTTCGTCAAAGTTGTCATTTCTTATATGAATACCGCCATCTGCCCTGAAATATCTTACCCCAAACCTGCACATAGGCAAGGTGCTATTTTTAATATCTATGGCCCGTGACCCCGTTGAAAGTATGCCTGAAACAATGGAACCCTTTATGGACTTTGAAAGATTATATTCATCACTGCTTACAAGGTAAGTGCCTTTTTCGTCCATAACGGTAGCAAAGGCAGTACCTAAACCGGTAGCTATCTCCGGGGTTATACTTTCGTTGAATACACCGGAAATATTTCTACCCCCAAATAGTTTCCTTGACATTCGTTCTTCCCATATTAAATTATTTTTTACCGTTATTTTTTCATCTACTATTTTATAGGGCCATATTTTAACATTAGGTTTTACTGTACTATCCTCGAAGATTTTGGAATAGGGGCCTATCACCGCCCCTTCAAATATCCTGCTGCGCCGGCCTACATATACATTGTTACATATTGTAGATTTTCTAATCTCACAGCCCCCCGATATATTTACATTATCCCAAATAATGCTCCTTTTTATTGAGGTGCCCCCCTCTATTGTGCAGTTGTTCCCTACGACTGTATAGGAATCTATAACCGCTCCTTCCCTTATTAAAGAATTTTTGCCTATGTAGATTGGGGGATATATTTTAACTCCTTTTTCGAGGATGGTCCCTTCCCCAAGCCAAATGCCTTTTCCTTGCCCTTTTCCCAATAAATAATGTTTTTTTTCATCGGACAACACGTCGACATGGGTTTCTATGTAGGTGTTTAAATCCCCTACATCACACCAATACTCCTCGGTTATATATCCATACATTGGCACATTGTCCCGGAGGAGCCTTGGGAACAAATCCTTACTAAAATCAAAATTCTCCCCCTGTTTGTAATAATCCAATACCTCCGGCTCTAATATATATATGCCTGTGTTGATAGTATCGCTAAAAACCTCCCCCCAGCTCGGTTTTTCCAGGAATCTTATTATCATCCCATTATCATCTGTAATAACTACACCATATTCCAAAGGCACCGGTTCTCTGCTCAATATTAAGGTAGCCTTGGACCCCTTTTCTCTATGGAAATTATAAGCCTTCCCAAGATCTATATTTGTAAAGGCGTCCCCGCTTATTACAACAATAGTATTATCAAAAAACTCATGGGCATTTTTTACACTGCCCCCTGTGCCTAAAGGCCTGTCTTCAATATAGTAATTAATGTTAACATTAAATTTTAAACCATCCTCAAAGTAATCCGTTATTATTTTAGGTAAATAACATAATGTGACTGCAATGTCATTGATTCCATATTTTTTTAAAAGATTTATTCCATACTCCATTACAGGCTTATTGAAAATAGGTACCATTGGCTTAGGCAAATGACAAGTTAACGGTCTAAGTCTGGTACCCACTCCTCCTGACATTATTACACCTTTAATTGAACTCACTCCTTGCATATAAAATACCTACATAAAGGTATTTTGTGAATTCCCTTGTAAATTATACATAAATAATAATTTCATTCCCTTTAATGCCCTTTTAATGCACCTTTTACCAGTATTGTTTGAAATGCATACTAATTTTCGATGTATAATTTTTGATAATAAAAAACCAAAACCCGTATATACAAAATTGCATATACACAGGTTTTAGTTTTTAATTTTGACAACTGTCGATTTTTTAATTTTTTAGAACCGATTTGCCGGGTTAGCCAACCTTCTGTTAGGTCTGTCATAAAAGATTATATTCTATTTTAACCTATAGGTACAATAATTTTTATAATTTACTACTTCTATACTATCATCGTTGTTTAACCTTTTGAAAAAATCCTCAATATTAGACTTCTTTCTTTGTTCTATGAAGGATTTTATTTCAAATTGATTCATAGGATGCCTTTTAATGATGCTCAACACGGCCTCGTAATCGTCCTCGATTTCACTATAAAAACCTTCGGAGACCAGTTTATCTATAGAAATACCTCCTAATATTGAAACAGCCTCATCTATAACTTCTTTTGATACCTGTTTCACAAATGTTTCGGCCGGAGGACGTACAGGAGAATTAATATACAACTTATGATAGTTTATAGTATTCAACAGTTCTTTCAAATCTAAAAAAAATTGTCTGTTATCATTTATACCTTCAACAATCATTGTTTCAATCCACAATTGCCCATTGTATTCATTAGAAAAAATTCTTAACCCTTCGACAACATCATTAAACTTTATACTTCCATGGGGCCTGTTGATTTTTTTAAACATTTCCTCATTAGTTGCATCCAGAGACGGAAGGACTATGTCGGCATTTTTTAAGTCCTCCCTTACCGCACCGTCATATAACAGGGCTCCGTTAGTAATAACCGCTATAGGTTTATCTGTTAACAATTTCAGTTCGCCGATCAAAATTCCCAAATCGGAATATAATAATGGTTCACCTTCACCTACTATTGTAGCTACGTCAAATTTGATATTTTTACTTATATACTCCTTAAATTCTCCGATTATGTCTTTATAATCGAAATACCTTTTTCTTTTGTTTGTCATATTTCTCGTTCTTCCCAATTGACAATATATACAGGAATAATTGCAATGGCCCTCGGCTATAGGACTGATACCAACGGAAAGCCCCATCCTTCTTGAGGGAACAGTTCCATAAACATATTTAAAATTTGTCATATATGTCACCCCTAAAATAAATTAAAAACATGTATCGATACATCGTCAAAATGTATCTCTGTATATATAATTATATAAGTACACTTACCTACTGTCAATTAGTGTGTAACTATATGTGTGTAACTATTATAATGTTGCTACCATAGAACAATTGGCCATATTAACCAATTTCCATATTTTTTATTAAATGTTTGGCTGTTCGGTGTCATAAACAAAAATAACAAAAAAATATTAGAAAGGGAAAATTCCCTTTCTAATACCTTTATAATAATCAAAATTTTAAATTATATCAAAATTTGCACTGCACTATGCTGAGTGTATTGCACCCTTCGGTGTGGTTCCCATTGCAGCTTCAAGAACAGTTTCTGCCGTAGTAGGATGTGCATGTATAGTATGTGCTATTTGATCTGCAGTTAACTTGTTCTTAATAGCAAGTGTAATTTCATGTATAAGGTCTGATGCATGAGGGCCAATGATATGTCCACCCAGTATTACTCCTGTAGATTTGTCGGCAATTACTTTTACTAATCCTCTTCTCTCTCCATATGTGAGAGCCTTGCCGTTAGAAGCAAATAGGAATTTGCCTGTGCTTATATCCAGACCTTGTTCTTTTGCTGCTTCTTCGGTAGGACCTACAGCCGCAATTTCCGGAGTTGTAAATATAGCACCAGGTACTACAGAGTAATCTGCTTCTACATCTTCACCCACTATGTTTGCAACAGCGACTTCCCCTTGATAAGAAGCAACGTGAGCTAATTGATTTATATTTGTTACGTCTCCGATAGCATATATGTTATCTACGGTTGTTTGAAGCCTGCTGTTAACCTTGATTCCTCTTCTGTCGCTCAATTCAAGACCCAGTTTTTCCAGATCAATGTCACTGAAGTTTGGAGATCTTCCTGTTGCCACTAAAACTTTATCTGCAGTTACGGTTTCTGCCTTACCTTTTCTTTGGAAACCTACAACAACTTTGCCGTCATCAGTATCAGAAATTTCTTCAACCCTTGCACCTGTAACAAGCTTTATTTTCTTTCTCTTAGATATTCTGGTAATTTCTT
>CAZVFS010000002.1:0-7933 GCA_964626575.1 uncultured Alkaliphilus sp.
AATTTTGCGGATTATATATTGTTAATTTGGGGGTGAGGAAGTGGAAGTTAAGACCTTTAAAGAAGGTGGGGCCCATGTACCCCACTATAAAAGCTTTACAGAAGATAAACCTATTACCAGGATGGATGCTCCGGAAGAGGTAATAATACCTTTATCACAACATTTAGGTGCACCTAATGAGCCTCTTGTTAAAGTCGGGGATAAAGTAGAAGTAGGGCAAAAAATTGGGGAAGTAGGTGAATTTATTTCAGCCCCGGTACATGCCAGTATCTCCGGAACAGTAACGGCCATAGAACCTCGTCCTGCCTACACGGGTGGCGAGATAATGAGCATAGTAATTAAGAGCGATGGTGGATCTCAGGAGTTTGTATCCAAAGAGAAACGTGATCCGGATAAGATGACAGTTGAAGAATTAAAGGAAGCTATTCGGGATGCCGGTATTGTAGGTATGGGAGGAGCCGCATTTCCTACTCATGCTAATATCAGTGTCAAAAAATCTGTTGAATACCTTGTTCTTAACGGTGCCGAATGTGAGCCGTTTCTAACATGTGACCACCGTCAGATGTTGGAGCGACCCTATGAGTTGGTTGAGGGTGCCAGAATTCTCATGCGTTGTATCGGTGCACAAAAATGTCGTATCGGTATAGAGGAAAACAAACCTGATGCTATTGCGGCTGTTGCTGAAAAGGCCAAAGGTTATGATGGAATTGAAGTGGTTCCTCTTGCTGTAAAATATCCTCAGGGAAACAAAGACCAGCTTATTGAAGCTACTACGGGTAAATATTCAATACGAGGTGTTCGTTCAGCTGAAGTAGGTTGTCTTGTCCGTAATGTAGGTACCACTATTGCCTGTTATGATGCTGTTGTAAATGGAAAGCCTTCCATGGAGAGGGTAGTTACTGTCAGCGGTCCTACAGTGCCTAGATGTGGTAATTACTTGATAAAAGTCGGTACTAGGATAGGTCATGTGCTTAAAGAGTGCGGTGTGGAAAGCTTGGATGGTTACAAGATAGTGTTAGGTGGACCTATGACTGGTATGGCTGTGTCAGATCTGGAATCAGGTGTTGTAAAAAGCACTACCGGCATTCTTGTATTGCCGCCTGATATGGTGCGGGAAGAAGTTGCATATTCTAGCTGTGTACGTTGTGGTAAGTGCGTTGACCACTGTCCTATGCTATTATATCCTAATCAACTGAGCATATATGCTGAAGCGGAAATGTATGATGAATTGATGGAATGGGATGTTATGGATTGCATGGAGTGTGGTATTTGCTCGTATATTTGTCCTGCCCAGCGTCCTATCGTGCATTTGATTCGTATGGTAAAACCTACTATTAGAAAGATGCAACGTGCGGCAGCAGGAAAATAGATAGAAAAGGAGGAGATACCTAGTGGATAATCAAAAACTAGTTTTTACGCCGGCACCACATTTAAAAGATGAATTAACGGTAAACCAAGCAATGCGGGATGTAATAATTGCTCTTATCCCCGTTAGTTTGGTGGCGGTTTACTTTTTTAAGTTTTATGCCGTGTTTATGATAGCGGTCTGTATGGTTACAGCGGCTATTACCGAGTTGATTTTCCGTAAGGTTATGAAAAAGGAATCAAGCCTTGGTGACTACAGTGCTCTTTTAACAGGGCTTTTGGTGGCCTTATGTTTTCCAGCTACTGCTAAATGGTGGATGGGAGCGTTAGCTACTTTTATAGCTGTAGGAATTGCTAAGGAATTAATGGGTGGGTTAGGTTGGAATCGTTTTAACCCAGCTTTGTTCGGCAGGGTGGCTATTATTGTTTTGGCTCCGATTATCATGCTGATAGGAACTAACTTTCTGCTTGTGCCTGCTAATTTCGGTGCGGTAGATGTTGTGACTAGAGCTACTCCGTTAGCCATGTTGAAGCAAGGTATGGAGATGCCGAGTATAATAAAGCTTTTTGTTGCTTACCCTGGTGGAGCTATGTCGGAAGTTTCGCCCCTTGCACTTCTATTGGGGGCTGCATACTTGTTCTATCGTGGTCATATTAAGTGGCAGATTCCGGTTTCTATTCTAGCTACAGTGGCTGTATTAGCACTTGTAACTGGTCAGAATCCATTGTATCATCTCTTTACCGGAGGAATGTTTTTAGGTGCCTTCTTTATGGCTACGGATTGGGTTACTTGCCCTATTACTAATAAAGGCAGGTTGATTTTTGGTGTTGCTATCGGAGTTTTAATTATTATTTTCCGTGTAGGACTCGCTCCTACTGAAGGGGTAGCCTTTTCCATACTTATTATGAATGCTTTTGTACCCCTAATCGATCGAGCTACAAAACGGATTTCCTATGTTGATCCTAAACTTAGAGGAGCGGTAGCACCCGGTCGGGAGCGTGCAACAGCAAAGAGTTAACAAAAAGAATAGAATGATTGGAACAAATGATGTCTCACAGTAGTAAAAACATAGAATTATGACAAAAATATAAAAAATTTAGCTCCGAGCCTATTAACCTAAATAATATGATAACATGGTTTTTAGGCCGATAGGGTGTAATTGGAAACGATTATGCCTCCCATTGCGGAAAGGAGAAATTTTAAGTGGTTTTTCATGAATTAACATGCTCTCCTTACGGTGAATGGTATGAAAGTTGACACCGGAAGGAGAGCATTTTTATGTTAAAGGGAAATAAGGTATACTGTGGAATAGTATCATAATTTGTAAAAGCTTAAAGACATTGACATATAAATCATAACGTGATATTATATATAAAATTATACGATGCTAAATCAGTTGTCCTTTAGTTTAAAGAAAATAAATCTCCGAACCTAATATTTCTGATATATAATCTAGGGAATATAGGTCGTTAGGGTGTAATCAGAAATGGTTACGCCTCCCATTGTGGAAAGGGGAATGCTGACAACAAGATAGAATGGCTCCATTTACAATGGCGGAGCTTTTTTTATTGCACAATATTAAGGTGGAAATATGTTCGGTTGCGAAGAATTTATTGAGTCAGGTGGGGAATTGTCGGATTTAGACGAGGGAATTTCAATTACAGGGGACATGACCGAAAGTATAACCTTAACAGGTATGGGGGACGATGACATCAAAGTAACAGTGAATGAAATTAAAAAAACGAAGGTGGTTAACAGAGATGTAATTTCGGTAAGTTCTAGTGGTGAAGAAACTAAATTGAGAGTTTCCGGGGGCCTGTTGGAAGAATTGTTGAACAAGCATGGCATATCCCAAACAGAACTTGCCGGTATAAGGGTTACCTCGATTGATGGCTATTCAATGGAAATACCTTCTGAAATATTGAAAAATAAGGAGGTAATACTTGCTTATGAGATAGACGGGAAACCCTTGTTTAAAGAAAGTGGGCCTATAAGAATTGTAGTGCCGGAAGAAAGGGCTATGTATTGGGTGAGAAATGTATCTACAATTGGGATAGCAGATGGGGGAGAAATAGCAGCGACGGGTAAACGGATAGGAAGAATACTTATATTCGATACAGCTATATCAGATTTGGATAAACAGGATTATAAGTTTTGCGGATACCTTGACAAAGCCATTAAAATAAAAGATTTATTAAATAAATTTATTCCTGAGGGTGAAAAACAGGTTTGTATTAAAGCGGCTGATGGACTCCGGAGAAATGAAACAAGGGAGACATTTAAAGATGCTTTTATAAAGATTACCGGTATGGAGAGCCCTATGTTTTTATCCCCGGACTTGCCCGGAGGAATGTCTGTAAAAGGCATATTGTGGTTCAGTTCCGGAAAGATTGCTTTTTTAACTATGGACAAGGCATTGGAGACCTATAGCAAGTTGACTCGGAAAGGTATAGAGGGAATATTGCTTAAGGAGGCATTAGAAGACATAGGTTTAACACAAGGAAATACTTATGTATTTATGGCGAATGATGCATATAGTGTTGAGATATCAAAAGACGATATACACAGGGGCATGTTATATAAGGCAAATGACGGAAATCCGGGGGTAAGTTTTGAAGGAATGTCCAAAAATACCACAGTCAGAAATCTTCTATCAATAGAGATACGGTAACACAGTTTGTTGTGCCGGTCTGTTCGGTGCCGGATTATGCAAATAGGACTAATTGGCACAACGGCTTAATAAGCAACAAAATCAAAGTAGCAGATAATTGGGGGAGACTTAATGTTTAAAAAGCTTATCGGAAAATTCTCTACATTTGAACTTATTTTAATAGCTTTGATGGCTACCTTAGGCATAGCTACAAAACCCGTCATAGTTCCTTTGGTGCATATTATTACAGGACCCTTATATATTCCCGGAGGGGCTATTGCGGGAGGGTTTTATATGATATGGATCGTATTAGGGGTGGGATTGATTAATAAAATAGGGGTAGCCACCATTATAGCCTCAGTGCAGGCTATAATGACAGTCAGCCTAGGTATATTCGGGACCCATGGTATTATGAGTTTTCTGACCTATATAATTCCCGGACTAGCAGTAGATATATTTCTTATATTGATAAGATATCGCAATCCCAATTTAGGTAATCTTTTTCTATGTGGGATGATTGCAAATCTAAGCGGGACCTTTCTTGTAAATGTAATTTTCTTTAGGTTACCCCTTGTACCTTTGATTTTAATTCTCTCCAGTGCTGCTCTGTCCGGAGGGGTAGGGGGTATAATAGCCTATACAATAATTAATAAGTTAGGACAGCAAGGTGTTTTGACAGACCTAATGTCAAGGGGTGAAACGGTTGAATAAATTGAATAAGTCGAACAGAAGGAACACAGTTTTGTTAGTGCTTTTAATAGTTATAATTATCATAACGGTAGTAATATCCATAGGCAAAATTAATAAAAGGACAGGATATATACCTCCTTTAAACATAATATACATGGCATGCATGACGGAGGGTGAACCGCTTAAATGATTTATCCTATAGAAGTTAACGACCTATACTATAAATACGAGGGAAGCGCTAAAGAAATATTGAACGGTGCAAACCTAAAGGTAGCAGAAGGAGAAACGGTGGCAATAGTAGGTTTGAGTGGTTGCGGGAAGAGTACATTGATATATAGTATATGTGGTATAATTCCCCATATTTATAAAGGGGAGGCAAGGGGCCAAGTTAAAATTTGGGGTAAGAATATATTGGATATGAAATTACCTGAGATATCCACAAAGGTGGGAATAGTATTTCAAGACCCGGATACACAGCTTTTTTCGCCTACGGTTGAAAATGAAATTGCATTTGGTCCGGAAAATTTATGCGTTGCAAGAGAAGAGATAGGATTGAGGATCAGGAAGGTATTGGAGATAGTTAATATGGAAGAGTACAGACTGGAAAACCCCAACAGTTTATCAGGAGGGCAGAAGCAGCTAATAGCTATAGCTTCTGTCCTTGCTATGGAAACGGAAATATTGTTATTTGATGAAATATTATCCCAAATAGACCAAGAAGGTAAAATAAAAATCAGGGAGGTTATAAAGGGGTTAAAAATGGAGGGAAAGACAATAGTTTTAATAGAACATGATCTGGACAATCTCCAAGTTGCCGATAGGGTCCTACAACTAAGAGATGGCAAATTGGAAGAGTTGAAGGATGGTGAAGCTATTGGATTCCATAGGGCTTAAAAATGTAAGCTTCGAATATATAAAGAGTAAAAAAGTTATAAAAAATATAGATATAGATATAGATATTAAAGACATAACCTGTATAATAGGGCCTAATGGAAGCGGTAAAACTACCCTGGGTAAATTGATGATGGGGATACTAAAACCCAACTCGGGTGAAATATATTTGGTTGGCGAAAATATAGCCGATATGTCCTTAGGCCAAATTGGGAAGAAGATAGGCTACTTGTTCCAAAACCCGGAAAAACAATTTTTTTCTAATACGGTGGAGGATGAAATCAAATTTATTCTTGAGGTTAAAGGCTTAGACAAAAAATATATAGAAAAAAAAGTAACATCGTTGCTTGATTTGTTTCAGCTGAACCATATAAAAACCTCCTTCCCCCTCAAGTTAAGCCAGGGGGAAAAACAAAGTCTCGCTTTAGCGGCCATATTGGCAAACGAACCAAGGTATTTAATATTGGATGAACCCACTAAAGGACTGGATGTTGAGCGGCGGAAAAGCTTGATTCAAGTGCTGAAAAAACTTCATGACGAGGGAATAGGGATGACAATTATAACCCATGATTATGCATTTATTGATCAGGTTTTCGATCGCATTTTAAAAATGCACGGGGGTGAGATAGTTGAGGACAAAAGAAATAAACATTGACCCCAGAACAAAATTAGTGATTGTACTATGCCTTTCTACACTAGCCATATTCATTAAAGATGTATTGTTTTTGAGTGGGGTATTGCTGGCAACCATAATAATTTCCCTGATTTTTAAAACAAACATGTTGCAAATTTTGGGGAAGATAAAAAGACTTTTATATGTGCTTCTGGCCATAGCAATAATACAAAGCGTGTTCTCTGCAGGCGGTCAAACCCTGATCAGGGTGGGGGAACTAGCTATCCTAACCACAGCCGGACTTCAAAAAGGTTTGGAATTTATTATTAGGATTATGATAATAATTTCATCTGCAACCATAATTACAACCTCAAATTCGAGGGAAATAGTACAGGGGCTGGTTCAATGGAAACTGCCCTATGAAATTGCTTTTATGGTATCAATAGGCATCAGGTTTTTACCGATATTGATGGAAGAGATAAAGGATTCCGTGATTGCAATTCAGCTCAGGGGTATAGAAATAGAAAAAATACCCCTGAGGAAAAGGTTTCGTGTATATTCTTATCTTTTTACGCCGGTTCTTATAAGCACCATAATAAGAGCACAAAAATTATCCATGTCCATAGAGATGCGCGGATTCAGGGCATATGAGACGAGGACGAGTTATATGGTTTTGAAAATGTCCTATGTTGACTACCTGGTTATATTTTCAAGTTTATTATGTACGTCTGCATTGATGTATATATATGTAGGTTAATTTGTTTAAATACTTGGTTTCTCAGGAGGGTATTCTTCTTATCAAAATCCCAATATTTAAATTGTTTGTTTACAGTTAAAATTATTACAAACAGAGGAGGCAATTATAATGAAAGTTCTATCGGTAATAGGTACATCCAAAACAGGAAAGACTACAATTATAGAAAATATAATAAAAGAATTAAGAAGAAGGAGATATACGGTAGGCTCTGTTAAGGATATTCACTTTGAGAAATTTGCTATTGATACTGAAGGGACAAACACGGATAGACATAAAAAAGCCGGTTCACAACTGGTAACCGCCAGGGGGATGTATGAGACAGATGTGCTGTTTCCAGAAAGGATCAGCATGGATAAGTTATTAAGATTTTATGATCACGATTTTGTCATTTTAGAAGGTGTTACCGATATTAATGCACCTAGAATAGTAGCAGCTATCGATAGGGAAGGCATAGAAGCAAAACATGACGAATTGACTTTTTGTATATCCGGGATAATATCCAATACCGAAACAGAATATAAGGGTTTACCGGTGATCAATTCTGTAGATAATATAGAAAAATTAGTAGATCTGATAGAGGAAAAGGTATATGACAGATTGCCGGATTTCCCGCCGGAGTGTTGCGACGCCTGTGGTTTCAATTGTAGGGAATTGGGTTCTAGAATATTAAAAGGAGAAGCCAAAAGGGAAGACTGTAAAATATTAGATACAGAAGTAGAGCTTTTGGTAGATGGTAATAAAATTCAAATCGTGCCCTTTGTGGAGGATATACTTGCAAATGCCGTGTTAGGGGTTGTAAAGGAACTGGAGGGTTATAAAAAAGGTAAAGAAATAAAAGTGACAATAAATCGATAACATAAGAAGGGTCTTAAGTGAATTTTTGTGTTGGTTGGCCCGATGTTTAATAGGAATACCAAACAAACATATTTTATAAATAACAAAAAGGTTATATATCTGAAATTTTAG
>CAZVFS010000002.1:8033-34711 GCA_964626575.1 uncultured Alkaliphilus sp.
TACCAAACAAACATATTTTATAAATAACAAAAAGGTTATATATCTGAAATTTTAGGTATATAACCTTTTTTAATCAGTGATTATTTTCAGACTCCACAATATTATCGTCTTCATATTCATTGTAACCGTTGTCCGTCCCCTCACCGTTTGCCGGCCAACTTGGGAAAGGGGCCCCAAATCCGTCTGTCAGCGGATCATAATACTCGGATGGTATTTCGTAAATGTAATCCAATGGGGTTATACCGCCATTTTCGGAAGGATAGTAAGGCACAGGCCTTTTTACAAAAACCCTCGATTCCGTTAGCCAGGGCGGGGTGAGGTCTGTAGCCAACTTGCCCGATGGCGTATGGATATCTGCGAATACGTGGCAATCGCATTCTTCCTTCGGTTCGGTACCTTTTATAAATATTTCGGTTCTTACAGTGCTACCTCTGGGATCCAGGGCACATGCTTCTGTGGGAAGTTTACCGGAGATAGTACATACATTAACTTTTACTATATCACTTGGCATTTCAAAATCCTTAGAAGCAAGACCCTCATGTACCCTCTTCATCACCTTACCCCACAGGGTTGCTGCGCCCGAGCTGCCTGTGGACAGGCTTACAGGCTGATCCGAACCAATCCAAACAGAGGCTGAATAATAGGGCGTATAGCCTATAAACCAGGCATCCTTTCGATCATCTGTTGTGCCTGTTTTACCGGCCACAGGTATATTGCCGATACTTGCTCCTCCCCCTGTGCCCCTGGAAGATGTAACTACTCCACGGAGCATATCGGTTACAACATATGCGACCTGGGGTGTTACTACCCGATGTTGTTCGGGTGTGTTTTCTAAAATAAGGTTATCATGTCTATCGTATATTGAAGTAAATGTAATCGGTTTGGTGTATATCCCGTTATTAGCCAATACGTTAAAGGCAGCGTCTATTTCCAACGGGCTGACTCCCCTCGTCATACCGCCCAAAGCAGTAGGCAGTGCCTCATCCGTATATCTCTTACCATTGATAACCAGAGGCGTTTCCCTGGTATGAATAGTAGTTATGCCCATTTTTTTCATGTAATCAAGCATAGTATTTATCGAACTGCTTTCGCTCCCGGTCAGCATGCTTCCCAGCTTGACGGCAACCAGGTTGCTGGAACGTTCCAGGGCCTCGCGAAGTGTAATAAGGCCCCGATACCCTCCGCTTAAATATAGATTTTTTGGCCAAGGTGTGCCGGGGGTCGATTTGTTGAAATAGCCGGGTATATCGTCGATCACATTTGATGTGGTAAATCCATGATCAATGGCCGGGGTATAGACGGCTATCGGTTTAATGGACGAACCCGGTTGTCGCGGGCTCAGGGCCCTGTTAAATATTTTTTGCCCTGATATCATACGTCCGCCTATTATGGCTTTGATTTCACCGGTTTGGGGGTCACTAATTACCATAGCGGACTGTGGTTGGATTTGCCCCTTATCGTCTATTAAATTTTTTTGTTCATCTTCGGAAAAGCCTTCCTTTTTTAATAGGGCAGTCTTATCGGAACTTTTTATTTTAGGAAAATTGTTTGAGTCGGCATATTCCTCTTCCAGTATTTTTTGAATTCTTGTATCCAGCGTACTGTTGATTCTGAGACCACCCGAATAGAGCATGCTATTAGCTTCATCATTGGAATATCCATGGTTTTCAAGGGTTTTTATAACATCTCTTTTTACCAGATCTCCAAAATATGAAGAAATGTCTCTGGCTACCAGACGGTTGGGTTTTAAACTGGACTTAACATCTTCCTGTAATGCCTCGTCGTATTGGGTGTCCGTAATGAAACCTAAACGTTTCATCGAATTAAGCACCAGTTTTTGCCTTCTGATAACATGTTCATCGATTTTTTCATTTATTACTACAGTATATACCGGGTCAGAGTCGTCCAGTATAATGTGATGTTCATTAACATCCGACTTTTCCAATGTTATAATCGGTGAATTTCTGGAGGGATGCCTTGTAATACCCGCAATCAATGCTGATTCCGCAATAGTAAGGTCCTTGGCATCTTTGGAGAAATATACTTGTGATGCGGCCTGCACTCCATATGCGCTGCTCCCTAGATAAATTGTATTTAAGTATGCTTCCAAAATCTGTGCTTTTGACAGTTGTTTGTCTAACAGTATGCCGTAGTAGGCATCCTTTATTTTTCTGGTATATCTTTTATCGGACCGATTCAGATACAAATTGATGGCTAATTGTTGGTTGATTGTGCTGGCCCCCTGTTGAGACCCGGTACGCAGGTTTGTCCAAAATGCGCCCAAAATACGTTTAATATCTATACCTTTATGAGTCCAAAACCGCTCATCTTCTATAGCTACAAAAGCATCTCTTAAATGTTTAGGCATTTCGGCATAATCTATTACAACCCTGAAATTATTAGATTGAATTTGTTCAATTACTTGACCTTCGGAATCTAAAATAAAGGAACTCTGGTCTAACATTTCATATATGTTTGAAGCATCAATAGGTTCCGCGGTTTTTATAACACTCATAACTATGCCCGCGGTGGCGCCTGCGGCAATAAAGCCAATCAATATAATTGCAACTAATAATACCCTGATAACACTTACTTTTCTTTTTTTATCATTTTTATTATTTTGTTTTTGAGATTTTTTTTCCGACATCAATGTAACACCTCCGTTAATACAGAAATTGACAGGCCGGGTGAAAAAATTTAAATTCATAATATTTTAATTTCAGAACAACATTATAAATATAACACAAACGTATTAACATTACAATTATATCATAGTTTATGCAAACTATACATTATGTTTTAATCCCATTAATACTATATAAATGAGCAATATAATTAATCACAATAGACATACATGCACTGTATAATAATAAAAAGGGTGGTATATTTGGGCGCTATTAAAGTTAGGAAAAAGAGCAATATAAAATTCAGGATCATATCAATAATGGTTATGGTTACTCTAATTTTAGGTGGTTATTTTGTATACTTGGATAGGAAAATAGTGCCTATGGTTTTGGCCATTGGGGAACTGAAGGCACAGGAAATGATTACAAGGGTTATTAATGAATCTATACGTAAGGTATTGAGGCAGGATATAGGGTATAAGGACCTGATCTTTACAAAAGAGGATTCCGAGGGAAATATAGTTATGATGCAAGCCGATACATTTTTGATGAACAGAATAGCATCAGATGTTGCGTTAACTATTCAAGATCATTTTGAGCAAACCTGGGAAGTTGCCGAAAGAATACCACTAGGTAACATTTTAGGAAGCCAACTTTTTGCACAGTGCGGACCCAGAATAAAATTGACCATAACTCCAATGGGCATGGTTGATGTAAATTTTGGGACAGAGTTTGAACATGCCGGTATAAATCAAACAAGGCACAGGGTATATTTAATTGTCAATACGGAAGCCAAGGTAATAGTGCCCTTTAACTCAAGTAATATGCACGTGACAACATACCTCCCGGTGGCAGAGACAATTATTGTCGGTAAAATTCCCGAAAATTATATCTGCGTGCCGTTTATTACCTCCAATTAGGTTCAGTGTTCGGTTGTGTGTGCATATACGGTATGTTATATTAGAAACAAGGATATTGGGAGAAACCTAAAACAACAATAGATCGTTTTATACAAAAGGAGAAGAATTTATATGGGAATAGAAATTATGCAGGAGGAAAAGCAAAGGGTAGTGTTGGCAGGATTGAATAATACCGGAGAAAAAGAAAGTGTTGATATAGAAGCTTCCATGGAGGAATTAAACGAACTGGCTAAAGCTGCAAATGCTGAGGTTTTAGCTATAGCGATTCAAAATAGGCCATCCATAGATGCTACTTATTATATAGGCAAAGGAAAGGTAGAAGAAATAAAACAGTTATGCGAAACTTCAGAGGCGGATATGGTCATATTTAACGATGAACTGTCCGGCTCCCAGATAAGGAATCTGGAGGATATTTTGAATGTTAACGTTATTGATCGTACTGTCCTTATTTTGGATATTTTCGCCCAAAGGGCAAATACAAAGGAAGGCAGGCTCCAGGTGGAATTGGCGCAATTAAAATATAGATTACCAAGGCTTATAGGGTTGGGCAAGCAACTGTCCCAGTTAGGTGCGGGAATAGGTACCAGGGGACCCGGTGAACAAAAATTAGAAACCGACCGCAGGCATATATTAAAGAGAATCGACGATATACAATACGAATTAAAGGAAGTCAGAAAAAACAGACAGGTTCAGAGGGGAAGAAGGATCAAGTCCGGGCTTCCGATTGTAGCCTTGGTAGGTTATACAAACTCGGGAAAATCTACACTCATGAATTCGTTATTAAGAATGAGCGAAGGATATGATTGTGCAAGGGAGGTTTATGTCAGGGATGTGCTATTTGCTACATTAGATACGTCCATGCGCAAGTTGTCTTTTCCCGATAGATTAGAATTTATACTTACAGACACGGTTGGGTTTGTGAGTAAGTTGCCTCATGCTTTAATAGATGCTTTTAAAGCAACCCTGGAGGAAGTAAAATATGCGGATTTGCTTATACATGTTATAGACGCCTCAAACGAGGAATACGGTCTACAAAAAGAAACTACATTTAACGTATTGCGCGAACTGGGTGTTGAAAATAAAAATATAATAAATGTTTATAATAAAATTGATAAAATACCGGATACAACATTACTTCCCAGAGAAGATAAATCATTAGCCGTTTCTGCGAAAACAGGTGAAAATTTGGATCTGCTGATACAATATATAAGGGACAGAATAAGTCCACAGATTATCGAGATTGATCTATTGATTCCTTATGACAAGGCCGGTCTTATATCGGATCTGCATAATAATGGTGTAGTAGCCGAATTGGAGTATGTGGAAAAAGGAATCAGGGCAAAAGCGGGTGTTGAGAAAACGCATTATCATAAATATAAGCCTTTTTTGATGTGATAAACATTCCTACAAACGGTTGTAAAAATGTGCAATTTAATATATTATAATATATAAGATAAAAAGAAGGAGGATTAGTCCGATGCTTTTTAGAAATTGTGCAGGTGGGGTTGTGTTCTATGCAAATCAGGTGTTTATCTTCAAAAACGAAAAAAATGAATGGGTCTTGCCAAAGGGTATAATTCGTAACAAGGACCTCTCGAGAGATGTGGCGTTGGATCGGGTCAAGATTGAGACCGGTATTGATGCTGAAATTCTTTCAACTGCGGGAGGAACTAATTACGAATTTTATTCTGTCACGAGAAAGCAGCCTGTATGCAATCAAATTACGTGGTATATTATGAACGCAAAGACAAAACAGTTTGAAATCAATAGACAGTTAGGGTTTAAAGAAGGCGGTTTTTATACTGTCGATGAAGCCCTAGAGATGATTACCTATAGCCAGGATAAATCCTTAGTTAATTTATCTTACAAGAAATATAAAAAAATGATGAGGCAGAAAGCTGTATCAACATTAAAAGCAACAGAAGCAGTGATATAAACATTATTAAGTATACACATATAAATAGCATATAGTAAAGGGAAGCAGGTTATTATCACCGCTTCTTTTTACTGTGTACCGTTATATGATATAATATATTAACCGTGGTTTGCCGTGTCGGCTAACCCTTTATTAAATATTTGTTATCTGCTATATGCAGCAATTGACCATAGTATAAAAAGGACTGGTAATGTATGTTAAAGGAATATAAAACCTTATTATCATACGGTAAGAACGAAGTAGTTATCGAAAAATCGAAATTTATAGGACACGCAACTCCTGTTGAAAGTGAAGAGGAAGCTGTGGCTTTTATAGAAAAAATAAAAACCGAGTACTGGAATGCTACACACAATGTTCCTGCCTATATAGTCGGTGAAAACAACGAGATACAGCGATATAGTGATGATAAGGAACCTTCTGGAACAGCGGGGGTTCCGGTATTGGAAGTGCTCAAGAGGGAGGATTTAAAAAATGTTGCGGTGGTTATAACAAGATATTTTGGCGGAATTAAGCTTGGCACAGGCGGTTTAGTAAGAGCCTATACAAGGGGTGCTAAAATTGCTTTAGAAGCGGCAAAAATAATAACCAAAAAATTGCACAAACTTATTGTTGTAACAATAGATTATACCGTGTCGGGGAAGGTTCAAAATGAAATTTTACAAAATGGATATTTAATAAAAGAAACAAAATATGATGATGCGGTTCATTTTTATATATATGTAGAAATAAATTTTTTTGATCGCTTTAAAAATCAAATTACCGAGTGGACAAGCGGAAGATGTAATTTGAATTTCGTAGGAACAGAATACTTAACCGAGATAGATGGGAAAATGACTATTATATAAAACAATCTATTCTTTATCATTAGCTTTGAAACAAAAACCGTGGATCCCCATGATTAACAAAAATACCCCAAAATATGTTCTCAGTAATTTAGAGGGGATAATCAGGGCTAACTTTGAACCCATATAGGCACCGAAAATTCCGAAAAATATGAGGGATAAGCTTAACTTCAGCAATATATTTCTATTGCGAAAATGAGTAATCAATGCAACTATTGCAACGGGTATAAATGAGAACAGGTTGATGCTCTGAATAGTCTGTTGTTTGAAGTCTGTCAGAAATGTTAAGCCGGGAATTAAAATGGTGCCGCCACCTATCCCCATGCCTCCTATTGCACCAATTACCAGGCCTAATAGAAAAAATACCATTAAAATATCATCCTTACGGCAGCAATGATCATAAAGAAACTGAATATTTTCCTAAGACGGTTTGCTGAAATTTTGTTTAAAATATTAGAGCCTATATAACTTCCGATAACTCCCCCGACAGCTACTTGCAACGTAACATTTATTGCAGTAAAACCATTTTTGTAGTAAACATAGCTGCTTATTACGGAAAGGGGAAGAATTATAGATATTGCCGTGGCTTGGGCCTTATGTTGGCTGATTCCTAGAATGAATGTAAGCGCTAAAACGATAATTGTTCCACCGCCACCGCCGAATAGTCCGTTGATAATGCCTGACACAAAACCAATTGCGCTGATTTTAATCCAATATGTAAGTTTAGACACTGTGTCTCTCCTTGCTAGAGGTCAGAGGCCGGAGGTCGGAATGCCAGAAATTTATGAAAGTGACGGATAGTTTCCAGGGCTCATCTATTCTCATAATATAACCTATGCATATTTTATCCAGGTTAAGCAAAACTATGCCAGGCAATAGTTTTTAAATAAGAAGTAATAATTATTACAGCGAAAAACTGTAAATTAACTATAACTATATTGTACAAGGGGTGTTTTAATGGTTCAAGACATATATGACAAGATTGATGAGGTTGTAAAATGGCTGAGAGAACAAGTGAACAGTTGCGGTGCTAAGGGGCTTGTGGTAGGGATTTCGGGGGGCGTAGATTCCGCAGTTGTAGCCTGTCTGATTAAAAGGGCTTTTCCTGATAACTCGTTAGGTGTGGTATTACCTATAAAAAGCGATGCAAAAGACATAGAAGATGGAATTTTAAGTGTGGAGACTTGTAACATAGAACATTTGGAGATTGATTTAGAAAAAGAACATGATAGCATTATGCAAAAGGTTACAACGTTGTTAAGAGATAAAGGCAGACTTAACAATAATACAATAAGGATTGCGGATGCCAATTTAAGGGCGAGATTGAGGATGTGTGTTCTCTATGCAATTGCCAACAATCTAAATTATTTGGTAGTAGGTACGGACAATAAAGCGGAAATGTATACCGGGTATTTTACCAAATACGGTGATGGCGGTGTGGATCTTCAACCGATAGCCGAACTAAAAAAACATGAGGTATACGAGTGGGCAAGGGTATTGGGTGTGCCTGACGAGGTTATTGATAAGGAACCGTCTGCCGGACTGTGGAAAGGTCAAACCGATGAAAAGGAAATGGGCACGACTTATGAAAAGATTGATCTATATTTAGATGGTGAATTTATACCAAAGAAAGATCTTGAAATTATACAAAAAATGCACAGAAATTCCGCTCACAAAAGGACAGTTCCGCCTTCGCCCGGGTTAACTCGTTGTTCTGATTGATAGCCGCAGATTTGTTTACGGGGAGATTATAAATACGGATAAAGGGGGGTAATACATTATGAAATCTAAGGCGATATCGGTGATATTGTCAATGATATTAGCGGGGAGTCTTGGGGTTGGACAGAATATAACAACAATAGGGGACCATACGGTTGACGACCATACAACAGTAGAAGATCGGGAGGCAGAGTGTGTAATAATAGAAGCATTATTTTTGGGAGATATTTGTTTGGGGACAAGCTTTGGAAGCAAGCACAGGTTTCAGGATGTATATAATGAAAAAGGGGCAGAGTACTTTTTTGGTGGGGTAGGGGAAGAATTCAAGGATAAGGACCTGATAGTAGCGAATTTGGAGAATGTATTTACGGGCAATAAAAATTATCAACAAGGAAAGATATATACTTATAAGGCGGATCCCAAATACATAGATATAATAAAAAAGAGCGGGATAACATATTTTGGGGTAGTAAATAATCATATGGGAGATTATCTGCAATCAGGTTTTGACGACAGTATAAAAAATCTTGATGCGGAGGGAATAAGGTGGTTCGGAACAAATGAAATTAAATCAAATAGTGTAGAATTGGGAGATATAATAGTTAACAAAAAAGAAGTATACGAAAAGGATGGATTTAAAATAGGTCTATTAGCTTACAATGGATTTTATGAAAGCTATGCGACCGACAATATGATAAAAAGGGACATAGAATACTTTAGGAATATAGGAGTAGATTACATAGTAGCATTAGTACATTGGGGCGGGCAAAATACCCATGATATTACACCGAGACAGAAATCATACGGGCATCATTTAATAGATATGGGAGTAGACCTGATAATAGGGGGTCACCCACATGCGGTGCAGGAAATAGAAATATATGAAGAAAAAAGGATATATTATAGTTTGGGGGATTTTCTATTTGTGGAGAGAAGAGTACCAAAATGTGCGGATAGCTTAATGGTGCAATTAAAATTAACTAAAACATCAGACGGGGTTATAACGGAAGAATTTAAGAATATCCCGGCATTTTGGGGCGGAAACAAGACAGAAAATACATTCAGGCCGATAATAAATAAAGACAAGGAGGACATAGAAAGAGTACATAAATTAATAAAGCAGTAAGGATCAATAAAAATATAAAAGCGTATCCATGGCCATTGCTGTGTTTTGATTGATTGTTGAATTAGAATCAATCGAGATTTAGAACTTTAGTCTCGATTGGTTTTTTTATTGTGCGTGGCGATATTATTTATCATTATTAACAAAACGGCTTTACTACAAAAAAATAAAAAGTTCTGTAAAAAAAATGACAAAAAAGCAGGACAATTTAGATATAAGTCGAATAATTTATGATATGAAGAAAAAATCGCTGTTTTAGATGGGGGGAATGATGCATATTTTAAAAAACAAGGGCAGATATGCCATTTGTATTGGTTTGATAACTATATTATCTACCTCTGTAGCATTTGGGTTAGATTATGAGGCTATAGTAATCACACCTGAGACAACCATAAGGCAAGAAAAGGCCTTTGATAGTAAACAGTTGGACAAGCTGAATATGGGGGCTAAAATTGTTGTAAAAGAGATATCAGGTGATTGGTATCGTATAAAAGCCCCGGAAAATTCATGCGAAGGGTGGATTTGTTCGGACGAGGCGATAATTAACGACAATTTATTTAGGGAAAACAGTCTTAAGAGGGGTGAAGTGACAACAGATGTTCTTAATGTGAGGTTAGGACCATCTACCGACAATACCAGAATTACCCAAATTCGTCGTGGAGATATGGTTACTATTATCAATACATCCGATACACCCGAAAAATGGTACGAGGTTATTTTAAGTAATAATATCAAAGGATGGGTACATTCAGATTATATTAAAATTACTTATAATTTTCCGAAAGGAAGTATAGATACTGATTCTGTCATATTAAAGGGGCAACCGAACGATGATGCGGCCCAGATTGCAAAATTGGAAAAAGATGAAATGATTTATATTAAAGACTATGTTAATGGCTGGTATAACATAATTACACCGGCAGATACAGAGGGCTGGGTGGAAAGCAAACATGTTACGGTTTTGCTTGTTAACACCCCGGGTGTCAGCAGACTAGGATCCGGTAGAGAAGTCTTTAGTAACATAGAAGTTGTTGCAACAAAATATTTGGGCAAAAAATACGTATATGGTGGAAATGGACCAAACAGCTTTGATTGTTCCGGTTTTACATCATACATATTAAAGACATATTATGGAGAATATTTAAAATCTAAGGGAATTAACCTACCGAGAACAGCCAGTACACAGGCCACGGTCGGAACGCCCATAAGCAAGGAAGGTTTACAAAAAGGTGATCTTGTATTTTTCGATACTACAGGTAAAATAGGCGACAATATAAGTCATGTAGGAATATATTTAGGCAATGGACGAATAATTCATGCATCTTCGTCCAGAGGGTGTATCGTGACAGATAATTTGTCGAGTCAATATTATGCCACTAGATTTATGAAAGCGGTTAGACTGTAAACGGAAAAGAGATATTTTTGGGTGACTAAAAATATCTCTTTTATATTTAACTGCATATTTTTCCCTCCAAGGAATAATTTTATAATTTTACTATATATATATTAAGACAAGTATTGGCGGAAAAAAGCTTGTCTGTTCAGCCGGAATAAAGAATATATATAAAAAGTATGATTATCGATAGAGTGTTGATTTACTATGTTAGGAGGGATTATTTTGAAAAGATCCAGAATCGGCATACGAAAAAAGCGGAAAAAGACTAATATAATAATAGTTTTATTATTTTTATTTATATTACCCGTAATAGCTGTAATAATAGGATCAAAGATCACCGAATGGTGGGTCATACCTACGATTAACACTGACGATATATTGGGGCTCCCGGACGAAACTGTTTCTGAAGAGGGCGGTAAAGTGGCAGGGGATGCACAGGATGAAATAAATGGTGCCGATCATACGGCCGGAAAAAAGGGATCGGACGGAGAAACAGTTAATTTAAATTCTATATCAATATATATGATACAGGTAGCCAGCATATCTGACAATAAAAATACGGAATCATTGATTGAGGAGTTGGGTAGCTGTAATTTACCCCATGTTATATACAAATCGGGTGACGCATATAAAGTTTATACATTTGTTTCAACCGATAGAGGGGATATAGAAGATAAAATAGACAGAGTAAGGGAAATTTATGAAGATGCATATATGGGGCAGATGCACATACCACAAAAACAGGTACAATATCTGAGTGAAGAAAACAAGGGAACAAAGGAATTTATAGAAGATATGAATTCACTGTTAGAACTGTTAAAACAATCTTCCGATAGTTTATATAGCTCTGATAGTGAGGAAACAAAATTAAACGCATATAAAGGGATACTGGAAAAACATCAAAAACTTTTAGGCCAGATGCTTGAAAAGGTGGACAAAACAAATTTACCCGAGGATTTTGCCAATGCGGATGATGTAAAAAAGATGATCGAATATCAAGAAAAAAATATTACAGAATCCTTGAAAATAATCGAAAAAAAGCAGGAACTCTACAAACTTCAAAGTTATCTTTCCGATAATTTATTCAGAGTTGCAGAGGTAATTAAAAAATAGGTGGGATAGAAACTATTTTTGAAAATACAGACTTTTCAGGATCTGTTATAATCAAGGCAAATATTCAGAAAAGTCGACTTAGGTGCTATAACGATAAATAGGGAAGTATAAATAAAAAATATGTAAAAGATAGACTATAACGCTTGTTTAATGTCAGGTTTTGTACTAATATAGTAGTGTAAGGCAATTATTTTATAACAATAAATTAATGATTATAGACTTTAAATAATCCTAAATGTGTTTAAACAAGGAATATTGATACTGTATGTGCTGTGCTATATATATTTTCTTAAATATTCAGTAGATTTAGTATACAATATTCTATTTGTTTATATATCCATATATATTAATTGATGATTAACATATATAGATATGCCGATCTGGAGGCACAGTATAAACTTTTAAAACTATAATCAAATAATATCTAAGGGGTGAAACATGCAATGAAGTCTTTAACCTTTAGGGGTGGTATTCATCCCCCCGGCTATAAGGAAACAACAGCCCATCTGGAGGTAGAAAAGGCTGTTGAACCAAGTGTTGTATTTATACCATTAAAACAGCATGCAGGGGCACCTTGCCAGCCTTTGGTAAAGGTTGGGGATCGTGTCACTGTAGGGGAACGGATAGGAGAATCCGATGCCTTTATTTCAGCTTTGGTGCATTCAAGCGTATCCGGCACAGTCAAGGAAATCACTAAGATACCGGATGCTACCGGTGGGGAGGTTCAGGCGGTTGTTATTGAATCCGACGGTTTAAACGAGGTACACCCTTCCATAAAACCGGCGGGGGGCATTGAATCATTAAAACCTGAAGAAATTGTAGCCGCTGTTAAGAATGCAGGAATAGTTGGTATGGGAGGCGCCACCTTTCCGGCCCATGTCAAAATAACGGAACTAAAAGACAAAAAAGTGGATAATTTCATACTGAACGGAGCGGAATGTGAGCCTTATTTAACGGCGGATCATCGTCTGATGCTGGAAAATCCGGAGGATATTATCTATGGATTGAGAGCTATGATGAAGGCGAAAAATTCAAAAAATGGTTTTATAGGTATTGAGGATAATAAACCGGATGCTATCGAGTCTATGAAAAAAGCTGCAGAACATTATCCTAATATTAAGATTGTTCCACTTCATACAAAGTATCCGCAAGGTGCAAGCGATCAATTAGTTTATGCTTGCATAGGTAAAGAGGTACCTGCGGGCGGAAGTTCATCGGACGCGGGGGTAGTTGTACACAACGTTGCAACAGCAGCACAGGTTGCTAAGGTATTAAAAACAGGTATGCCATCAATTGATAGAATAACCACTGTTGCAGGTAATGCTATAGCAAACCCTAAAAATTTATTAATAAAGGTAGGGGTTCCTATCAGGGAGGTAATTGAGCAGTGCGGGGGCTATTCTAAAACCCCGGGTAAAATCATCATGGGTGGGCCTATGATGGGGGTTGCTCAATATACAGACGATGTTGTAATAACAAAAGGTTCCTCCGGGTTATTGATACTTGATGAGGAAGAAGCAAGAATTCCGGAGCCGGAGCAATGTATACGCTGCGGTAAATGCGTTGAAATTTGTCCTGTTAATCTTCAACCGTTATTAATCAGCGCATATTCTTTAAATAATATGATGGAACATGCAGAAAAATATAGAGCGGCAGATTGTATCGAATGTGGTTCATGCTCATTTATCTGTCCATCGAAAAGACCTTTATTACAGTCCATTAGGATAGCAAAAGCTGCAATTGCTGAGAAGAAAAGAAAGCAAAGTAATTAATTGATGGGAGGGAAAATTGATGGAAGAAAGATTGTTTGTATCTTCTTCACCCCATATAAGGGATAAAAGTACGATACAAAAAATGATGTTGGATGTGATAATTGCATTATTACCTGCAACATTAGGGGCATTATATTATTTTAGAATAAACGGAGCAAAGATTATACTTTTATCGGTACTCACGGCTGTTGCTTCGGAAGCCGTGTTCCAAAAACTTAGAAAACAACCTGTAACTATTAATGATTTGAGTGCGGTAGTGACAGGGTTATTATTAGCTTTTAATATACCATCTTCCGCTCCATGGTGGATTCCGGTTCTGGGAGCCATTATTGCTATAGTGGTTGTAAAACAATTTTTTGGTGGGATAGGTCATAATTTTATGAACCCTGCGTTGGCGGCCAGGATTATGCTGATGGTTTCGTATACCGGGCATATGACGAGCTGGGTCAAACCGGGCGTAGATGCCGTATCCACCGCAACACCTTTGAGTTTCGTAAAAGGGCTCACTGAGGTTCCGGGCAAAGCACCTAAATTATTTGACATGTTTATAGGGAATACAGGAGGCTGTCTGGGTGAAACATCGGCAATATTGTTGATATTAGGTGGGATTTATCTGGTATATAGGGGGGTTATTTCCATACAGGTACCTGCGATATATATTGCTACGGTAGCAGTTGCTACTTTAATTTTCGGACAATTCGATGTTTATTTTATGGTATATCACCTATTAGCGGGAGGCTTGATGCTAGGGGCGATTTACATGGCTACCGATTACGCATCTGCACCGGTAACGCCAAAAGGAAGAGTGATATTTGCATTCGGTTGTGGTATTTTAACTTCTATATTCAGGCTTTATGGCGGCTACCCGGAAGGGGTAGGTTTTTCTATTCTCTTAATGAATATTGCAGCACCTTTAATTGAAAAATATACAAGCCCTAGAGTGTTTGGGGAGGTGAGGTAAATGCGTAACATAGTCAAATTAGGTTTAACACTGTTGATAGTAACTGCCGTATCGGCAGGCGCACTCAGTGTTACAAATAATTTTACAAAAGATATTATTCAGCAGAAAGCCATTGAAGCAAACCTTGCATATATGAAGCAAATATTACCCGATGCTGATGATTTCAAAGTAGTGGAAAGTCCTGCAATTGCCGATATAATTGAGGTTGAGGAAGCATATGAAGCTATAAAAGGTGGGGGTACCTCCGGTTATATAATTAAAACCAAGACATCTGGATATGGCGGTGATGTTTTAATATTAACGGGTATTAATGTTGACGGAACTATTGCCGGAATGAGGGTAGCATCACAAAAAGAAACTTCCGGTTTGGGAACCAAAATTACTGAGGATGAATTCGGTTCACAATTTAAAGGGTTGTCGGCAGATAAGGAACTTAAGTTAAATGAAGACGTAGACCAAGTTACAGGTGCCACCATTTCGTCAACTGCCGCAATCAATGGAATCAATGCATCGATAAGACTATTTGAAAGTGTATTAAAATAATATATAAACTATAACTTCGGGGGTGAGTTTATGAATAACAGAAGAGTGTTTATGGACGGGATAATTTTTAACAATCCCACATTTGTACAGGTCATAGGGATGTGTCCCACTCTTGCTGTATCAAATTCTGCTGTAAATGGATTTGGAATGGGTCTTGCGGCCACAGCCGTGTTGATCGGATCTAACATAGTAATTTCTATGCTCAGAAAGGCAACGCCGGATGAGATCAGAATTCCTATTTTTATCGTTGTTATTGCGACGTTCGTAACGGTAATAGAAATGGTTGTGCAGGCGTTTTTTACACCATTATACGAAGCGCTCGGCATATTCCTGCCGCTGATCGTTGTTAACTGTATTATTTTAGCCAGGGCTGAGGCATTTGCATTTAAAAATTCAGTTTTCAGTTCTGCGGTTGACGGTTTAGGCAATGGGCTCGGCTTTACATTAGCGCTTACAGTTCTTGGAGCCATTAGGGAGCTGTTTGGTGCAGGTTCGGTTTTTGGAAAAACAGTTATGTGGGGTAGTTTTGAACCGATGTCTATTATAGTTCAACCTTCAGGCGGTTTTCTGGTCCTGGGCTTACTTCTTGCCATTTTTTCAATCTTTACGGCTAAAAAAGCAAGTGTTTAAATTAGGGGGTGGAGTTGGTGTCATTATTTGTCATAATAATTAGCGGTATATTAATAAACAACTATGTTTTATCACGTATACTAGGAATATGTCCGTTTTTAGGAGTTTCCAAACAGGTTGAAACTGCTTTTGGCATGAGCATGGCTGTTACCTTTGTAATGACCCTGGCAGGGGTAATGACCTGGTTGGCTCAGACATATATTTTGGAGAGGCTAGGGCTGGGGTATATGCAGACGGTTACATTTATTCTTGTAATAGCTGCGCTGGTTCAGTTTGTTGAGATGGTTATACAAAAATTTAGCCCCACCTTATATCAATCGTTGGGTATATACTTACCACTTATAACTACTAACTGTGCAGTGTTAGGGGTATCGATTTTGAATATTAAAGAAAGATTCGGTTTATTAGAAACCGCTGTTAATTCAGCAGCATCGGCAATTGGTTTCGGTTTAGCGATTGTACTATTTGCCGGAATTAGGGAGCGTTTAGAGTTATCAAATATTCCTGAAGCTTTTAAGGGATTTCCCATTGCATTGTTTACTGCAAGTTTGATGTCGTTGGCATTCCTAGGTTTCGCTGGATTAGTGTAAAGGGGTGATTATATGGATTTAAGAACAATTATAGATCCCATAATAAGTCTTGGAGGAATGGGTTTAATATTTGGTGCAGGTTTAGCCTATGCATCCCAAAAATTTGCTGTCGAGGTTGATGAGAAAGTCAGTGCTATCAGGGCTGTTCTCCCAGGAGCAAACTGCGGAGCCTGTGGTTATCCTGGATGCGACGGCATGGCAAATGCTATTGCGGCAGGGGAGGCGCCCGTAAATGGTTGTCCTGTTGGCGGTGCGGATGTTGCGGCAAAGGTAGGAAGCATTATGGGTGTGGAAGCAGATTCCCAGGATAAAAAGGTAGCCAAGGTTCTTTGTGACGGTGATATAACAAAATGCGGGGAAAAATTTAAATATGAAGGAATTCAGGATTGCGTGGCGGCGGCCGCTATTCAGGGTGGAAACAAGGCCTGTCCATATGGATGTTTAGGACTGGGTACATGCGTAGAAGCCTGCCAATTCGGGGCCATCGAAATAGTGCAAGGAATTGCAAAGATAGACCCGGAAAAGTGTGTGGCTTGTGGAAAATGTATAGAAGCATGTCCTAAAAATATAATCGATTGGGTTCCTTATAAACAGAGTGTTGTTATTACATGCAGCAACAAAGACCCCGGAAAAATAGTCAGAGGAATATGTGAAGTCGGGTGCATAGGATGCAAAATTTGTGTCAAAAACTGCCCTACAGGCACAATCGGGTTTGAAAATAATTTGGCGTTTATCAACTATGACAATTGTACTAACTGTTTTACATGTGTTGAGAAATGTCCTACAAAGGCGATTGAGGGCAATTTAGAAATAAAACAAAGACTTGGTTTGTAAAATTTAATTTTTAAGTAGTAATACAAGGAGCTTTTAAAAGGCTCCTTTATTATTGTCAAATATAAGAAACCAAGCACCAATCAATTATCACTTGTATATTAAAACAGATGATGATAAACTTTTAGTATGCTGATTTTATACTACAAATTTTTAAATTATACTTAATAGACAGTCGAATTTATTGTCGTTAAAATGTTAATAGTGTATAATTTGTTTAAGGACCAAGATTAAATTTATTGTTTTAAGGAAAGTGTGTAGGCTACTATGAATGTAAAAAAAATGATACACTTGGCTATGCTGACCTCTGTTGGGTTAGGTCTCCATATCATCGAATCAACGATACCCAATCCGTTTACCGCTTTTGCACCTGGTGCGAAGTTGGGATTGGCTAATATTGTCGGGCTTATTACATTAGCCATATACGGGATAAAATATGCCCTGGCTGTCAATCTGTTGAGAAGCTTTATCGGGGGGGTGGCGTCAGGGGTAATGATTTCCACAATATATAGCATGTCAGGGGCTTTTGTCAGCACACTCTTGATGTGGGTTATATATAGATTCTTCAGAAAATATTTCAGTTTAATAGGTGTAAGTGTTTTTGGTGCATTAGGACATAACATAGCGCAATTAACAGTAGCAAGTATTATCATCAGAAATTTTAAAATATTTGCTTACCTTCCGGTGTTGACGCTGACGAGCATTTTTACGGGAATATTTATCGGGATTACGGCAAGTTATACCCTAAGCAAAACCGGAACCAATATAGATTATATAACTAGAACTTAGAAAAATGGGGGATAGAAATGGGAAGAAATAAAAATTCCTGGTTGTTGGTATTGTTTGTTATTACAGGTATTATTTTGGGTAGTCTGATAGGTAATTTTTTTGGCTCTGCAGTTCCTTTTTTAAATTATGGACCTAAACACTTTGGGCTAAATAATATAGAAATTGACTTAGGGGTTATTTACTTTCAAGTAACTCTATTATTTAAAATCAATATCACCGGTTTGATTGGACTTTTATTGGCAGTGATTATATTTAACAGGTTGTAGGTGGGGATATGAATAATTATTGTGAATACACTACTATCAAAAATATGCCTACAAGTGAACGACCAAGGGAAAAAATGCTTACTTGTGGTTGTCAGAGTTTATCTAACGCAGAATTATTAGCAATTATATTGTTTTCAGGGACAAAGGACAAAACAGCAATCGATTTAGCAAGGGGAATACTGAACATATCCAACGAGGGGCTAAGGTTTCTCACGGATTGTACCATTGAAGAATTGATGCAAATAAGAGGTATTGGTTTGGCAAAGGCCTCTCAGGTCTTAGCAGCTGTGGAGCTTGGAAAACGTATAGCCCTAACAACAAATGTAAACAATTATAAAATACAGGGTCCCGAAGATGTGGGAAATCTGTTGATGGAAGAGATGAGATATCTAAATAAGGAGATTTTTAATATTATTTTGCTAAATACTAAAAACAATGTGATTGCTATAGAGAATATATCGGTGGGCAGTTTAAATGCCTCAATTGTCCATCCCAGGGAAGTATTCAATATAGCAATTAGAAGAAGCAGCTCTGCTATAATATTGGCACATAATCATCCGAGTGGAGATCCTAAACCGAGTACGGAGGATATCAACATAACAAAAAGACTCATAGAGGCGGGTTCTATTGTCGGAATAAATGTATTAGATCATATAATTATAGGGGACGGGATCTATTTCAGTATGAAAGAAAAGGAAATAATATAATTGCTATGCAAAAGGAAGGAGCATTATAGATGGGTGTGTTTAAGTTTTTTTCACGTGACATGGGAATTGATTTAGGAACAGCAAATACATTGGTTTATGTGAGAGGGAAAGGCATTGTGCTTAATGAACCTTCGGTAGTTGCGATTCAAAATGATACAAAGACGGTATTATCCGTAGGTGAGGATGCAAAGAAAATGATTGGCAGAACGCCAGGCAATATAGTTGCGATCAGGCCGATGAAGGACGGTGTAATTGCGGATTTTGATGTAACTCAAAGTATGTTGAAGTACTTTATCAAAAAAGTTTATTCAAGAAGGACATTAATACAACCCAGAGTAGTTGTAAGTGTTCCTTCCGGGGTTACCGAAGTAGAAAAAAGGGCAGTAGAAGAGGCCACATTACAAGCGGGGGCGAGAGAGGCTTATTTGATTGAAGAGCCCATGGCTGCGGCTATAGGTGCCGGGCTGCCTGTTGAGGAGCCTACAGGTAGTATGGTTGTAGACATTGGGGGAGGGACTACGGAGGTTGCTATTATTTCTCTCGGAGGTATTGTAACCGCTAAATCTATCAGAATCGGCGGCGACGAATTAGACGAGGCTATTGTTCAATATATAAAAAGGGAATATAACTTGATGATCGGTGAAAGAACAGCCGAGGAAGTAAAAGTGATAATTGGGTCTGCATTTATGAAGGTTGAGGAAGCAAAGATGCTTGTTAGGGGCAGGGACCTGGTTTCAGGGTTACCTAAGACATTAGAAATAACATCAGTTGAAATAATGGATGCGTTAAGAGAACCTGTCAGTCAGATTATTGAGGCTATTAAATATACACTAGAAAAGACTCCACCGGAACTTGCGGCTGATATCATGGAGGTGGGTATAATGCTCACGGGTGGGGGTGCCTTACTTGACGGGCTGGATAAATTGGTAATAAAAGAAACCGGAATGCCCGTACAGATTGCCGGGGATCCCTTAGACTGTGTAGTAATGGGTACGGGAAAAACCATAGAAGAAATAGATACTTTAAGGAGAGTTTTAATAAGACCCAAAAGGTTAGGATAAGTTGGTGATATAAATGTCCAGAAACAGGCTGAAAAACAAACCCAGAAATAAACCAGCAATGATAGTGGCAATTGTCGCTATCATTCTCATTGTAATTATAGGGATTACGGCTAAGCAGAGGGAAAATATTACCATTATGGAGAAATGGATTGGAAACATAATAACACCCATTCAGAATGTTGCTAATAAGGGTATTAACAAAATAAAAGGGGGAATCGATTCCATAGCCGATATGGCTTGGTTGAGAGTTGAAAATGAAAACCTGAAAAAGGAAATTGAATCGCTACGGCAGGAAGTTTCAAAATTGAGTATGGCCAGAAGCGAACTGGAAGAACTGAGAGACTTAAAATATGCTCTGAACCATATAAATGATGATAATGAGCATAATATTATTTCCGCCGGCATAATAGGCAAGAGCCCCAGCAATTGGTTTAATGTATTTACGATTGATGCCGGTGAAAATAGGGGAGTTAAAAAAGACAGCATAATACTTAATTCCGACGGACTTGTTGGGAAGGTTTATGAGGTTGGGGGAAATTGGTCGAAAGTCGTTTCTATTATAGACAACAGCAGTTCTGTCAGTTTCCAAATAATGAGGGATAGCAATCTGCAGGGCATAGTTACAGGAAGCATTACCAGCGAAATAAACGGATATTTGTTTGATCCCTTAGCAGATATAATTATAGGTGACAAAATAGTCACTTCAGGGTTAGGGACTTATCCAAAGGGGATTATAATAGGTGAAATTATAGAAATAGACAAATCCGGTGACCATTTATTAAAAACAATTAAGGTAGAACCGGCGGTTAATTTTAAGAGAATAACTAAGGTGGTAATAATGGAACCGGTGCAACTTTATTAGCAGTAAAAGGGGAGACCGCAGTGAGGTCAATTATAATCGGCTTGATTATTTTATTTAATTTAATATTACAATCCACACTATTTCAATGGGTTGAAATATATGGTGTGGTCCCGAATACTTCATTGATTCTCGTTATGTCTTTTGCCATATATAATGGCAGAAATAGAGGAGCTGTTATAGGTTTTTTTATAGGTATTTTGCAGGATATCATCTTTGGGTATACAATTGGTCTAAACGCATTGGTATTTATGGTCATCGGGTATTTGATCGGCCTTATGGATCAAAAAATATCCAAGGATAACTTACTCATTCCGTTTGTTTTGACTGTATTGGCAACGGTATTTTATGAAACAATAAATCTTTTATTGTTATTTTTGCTGGGATACAGAATAGAGTTATTAAATATAATAAAGAAAATGTTAATAGTAGAAGTAATATACAATTCTTTTGTTTCCCTTGTTATCTATTATTACATATCGAGGCTGTTTAAATCAGGTTTATTGAAAAAGGGATATTAATTGGGGTGATGTAATTGTTACTTAAAAAGTTAAAAGACAGATATAATGTAATCCTCTTGGTATTTGCCATAATCATCATTGCTATAGTCTTAAGGCTGGCAGCCTTGATGATAGTTGAAGGACAAAATTACCGGGAGCAGGCCGAGAATCGGATTTTTAAAAATATCCCGCTGAGTGCCCCCAGGGGTGAAATAAGGGATAGATACGGCAGGTTGCTGGCCGGCAGCCGTCCCAGTTTTACTGTGCAAATTATGAGAAATGAAATAGACAGTAAGAAGATAAATACAATAGCATTGAAATTGATAAACATATTGGAACAAAATGGCGACAAATATACAGATGAATTTCCAATTATATTGACAGAAACCGATGAGTGTGCTTTTACCTATGACATAGATTTGGCGAATTGGAAGGAAACTTACGGATTGATAGGAGTTAAGGATGGTAAGGAGGCTTTCGAACTCTTAAAGGAAAGATATGATATAGATATAGAAGATCCTGTGGAAGCCCAACTTGAATTATTAAAAATACCGGACTTGACCGTACCCATATCTATAAAAGAGGATACCAGGTGGGAATATACAGATATATTAAAAAAAGAAGATTGGCTCAAAAGCTATGGGTTTAAAAAATATGATATAGAAGCCATAGAGGTTTTCAACGAAATCAAAAAAAATTATGAGATACCTGACGAGTATTCCTTTGAGGATGCCAGAAAGATAATGGTGGTACGCCAAAGAATAAGAAATAGCGGTTATTTACAATATAACCCGGTAAAGATAGCACAGGATATTTCACCGCAGTCTGTAGCCAGGATAGAAGAGAACACCCTGGAGTTACCGGGGATAAGCATAGTTGTCGAACCGGTCAGATATTATCCGGAAGGGAAATTGGCAGCCCACCTACTGGGGAATTTGGGTAAGATTGCACAGCAGCATGAGATAGATAAATATATCAAAGAATTAAAATATTTGCCTGCAGACATTATAGGTAAAACGGGGCTCGAACATAAATTCGAAGAAATATTGAAGGGAACAGACGGGTACCAGAAGGTGATTGTAAATTCCAGCGGTAGATTGGTAGAGGTTTTGGAAAGGAAGGAACCTATTCCCGGAGGAACCTTATATCTAACAATAGATGCAAACTTACAGAAGAAGACAGAAGAGGTATTGGAGGATGTCCTCAAAGCTATCCAAACCGGCGGGACTTATGAAACCAGGTGGGGGAAAAATACTTTTCTAGGTACCGGTGGGGTTAAGGCGAATGCAAAATCCGGTGCTATCGTAGTGTTGGACGTTAAAAACGGTAATGTCCTAGCGTTGGTGAGTTATCCGTCCTACGACCCTAACCTTTTTGCCACGGGCATAAGCACATCGGATTGGCAAGATTTAATGCCTGAAAACGAAAGGGATATCCTGTCACCCAGGCCCCTTTTAAATATGGCGTTAAGTACAGCGGTGCAACCCGGTTCCACTTTTAAAATGTCTGTAGCCGTTGCTGCCTTGGAACAGGGACTTAGCCCCAATTACAGAATTTTGGATAAAGGTTTTATTAAAATTGGGGGGCATTCCTTTGGTAATTGGTTATGGAACCAAAGTGGAAGGACTATGGGTTATCAAAATATAATTGAGGCCATCAGAGAATCTAACAATTACTATTTTTATTCCATAGCTAACGGATATGATTATGGAGCAGGAAAACCCCTCCCGATCAAAATGACCCCGGAAATATTGATAGATTATGCTAAAAAATTCGGATTAAACGACCATACAGGTATAGAAATAGACGTTCCAAAAGAAAGGTCAGGGGGTGTTCCCAGTTTAGAAAGAAAATTAGCAACAGTTAAAGCTATGTTAAATAGTTATTTAAGCAGACAAATGAATATACAAGATTTAGACCCGGAAAGGGTCGAACCGAGCGCAGAAAACTTGAAAAGCATAATAGATGAAATTGTGGACTGGACAGAGGAAAATCCCCCTAGGGCAACTATTGAGAAGCGTATAGTGGAGCTGGGGGTCAAAAAAGAAAAAGCGGGCGTATATACAGATGCGGCTAAATACAACTATTATAATCAAGCTAAATGGAGCGTATCCGATACTATGAATTTTGCCATTGGCCAGGGCGAACATGCATATACCCCAATTCAAATGGCAAATTTTATGTCCATTCTAGCGAACGGGGGATACAAATACAATGTCAGTGTTATCAATAAATTTAAATCAATTGAAAATGGACAGATTGAGGAATTTCCTACCGAGATGATAGAAAAAATTGAATTAAATGATTATAATAATTTAGATCTGGTAAAGGTCGGTATGCATCAGGTTACAACAATAGGGTCAACCAGGCTGACCTTTGATAAATTGCCCGTAGATGTTGCAGCTAAAACGGGTACGGCACAAAAAACCGGCAAAATTCCTCCGGCGGATGAGGTAAAGTACCTAAAAACACATTTATCGAGGTTCGGGGTTTCATTAACACAGGTAGAGGAAAAAATGCTACAGTTAAAAAACAAAAATAAAAACAGCGCAAAATATATGGACGATGCTTTTGTTATGAGAGAAGCAATAAAACAAATAAATCCCGGGATCAAGGATAAGGATATCGACCAGTTTAAGCCCGATTATGATAGTTTTACTTGGTTTACAGGTTTTGCACCCTATGAAGATCCGCAAATTGCAATTGCGATTCTCATTCCACAAGGTGGCTCGGGAGGATATGGTGCCCCTATATTTAGGGAGATTGTAGCCGAATACATGGGTTTAAATGAAACCGGCAACAACGAAGATTTTGATATCAGCAGCAGATTGTTACCATAAAAATCGAAGCCGATCAGTTAGGCCTGGTTAGTTCAGGACTTGTAATTTTAACATTTGTTAAAGCTTCCCGGATTAGGCCCTAATTTATGTAGATTTACTTAGAAAAATAAGTGTTAATGTCTATCAGTTTTTTAGTATACAAAGAAGGGATTAAGCAGTTCATAGAGAATTTATTAATATAGGCAATATGTCGCTGGAGGGAATAAGTACCATGGTTCAAGAAAACATAATAGAATTTAGAGGCACTAAAAATGGAATTTTAGTTCATATTGAGCCCCAACATGATTTTGAAATTATAAAACAGCAGTTGATAAGTAAGATTGAAAAGGCAAAATACTTTTTTAAAGATGCCAAAATCTTTGATATATATTGTGATACCTTGACTGTTAAACAAAAAAAAGAATTAGAAACACTTATGGCAACCAGGTATAAAATGTATGTTTTAAACCAGGCGGAGAGAGATATTTTAAACAAGTCTGAGCCTGTAGAAACTGTATTTGCGGGGATAACAGAAGGCAAAACAAAATTTATACGGGGTACCATAAGATCAGGGCAAAATATAAATTACAGGGGAAACATAGTCATTTTGGGTGATGTCAACCCCGGAGCACAAATAATAGCCTATGGTAACATTATTGTCATGGGTAGCCTGCGTGGGGTTGCACATGCAGGTTCAAACGGCAACAGAAACGCTTGTGTGGCTGCATTTTATTTAGATCCCACACAACTGAGGATTTCAGATGTTATAGCTAGGTCGCCGGATGGTTATTATGAAAAACCAAAAATTCCGGAACTGGCTAGGGTAAGGGGTGATATGGTATATATTGAACCATATCTAAACAGGAGATAAATACTAAATTAATAATAGAATTGCTGAAGTTATACATAAGATAGGGGGAAGGATTATGGGCGAAGTTATTGTAGTAACATCTGGAAAAGGGGGAGTCGGCAAGACTACGGCTACGGCTAATATAGGGACCGGATTGGCTGAATTAGGATATAAAGTTGTTGTGGTAGATGCCGATATTGGTCTCAGAAATTTAGATGTGGTAATGGGACTGGAAAACAGGATTGTTTATGATGTTGTCGATGTGGTTAAAAATGTCTGCAGGCTGAAACAAGGTTTAATAAGGGATAAGAGATATAATGAGTTGTATCTATTGCCGGCGGCCCAAACCAAGGATAAAAGCGCCGTTACCATAGAGGAAATGCAAAAACTCACATTAGAATTGAAAGAAAGCTTTGATTATGTTTTAATTGATTGTCCGGCCGGCATAGAACAAGGGTTTAAAAACGCAATTGCAGGGGCGGATCGTGCTATCGTTGTAACAACACCGGAAATATCGGCAGTAAGAGATGCGGATAGGATTATAGGATTATTGGAAGCATCTGAAGTAAGAGATCCTGTTTTGATTGTCAACCGTATCAGAATTGACATGGTCAAAAGAGGAGATATGATGGATATTGACGATATGATTGACATTTTGGCTATTGATTTATTAGGTGTGGTGCCTGATGACGAAGCTATAGTAATTTCTGCCAATAAAGGAGAGCCGGTGGTCACAAATCAAACATCATTGGCGGGACAAGCATTTAAAAATATAACCAGAAGAATTATTGGTGAAAATATTCCTTTTATAAATATGGAAAACGAAGAAAGTTTTATGAACAAACTAAGAAAGATATTTGGCCTAGCTAAATAAATATACAGGGGAGGGAGGAGAAATTATGGATTTCTTAAGATTTTTTAACCGGGGGTCAGGGACAAGTAAGAATGTAGCGAAAGAGAGACTTAAGTTAGTTTTAGTTCATGATCGAACAAGTTGTTCTCCCCATTTCCTAGAAATGGTTAAAGGGGATATAATCAAGGTTATTTCTAATTATATGGAAATAGATGAGGAAGGTTTAGATATTAAGTTGACAAAAACAAGAAGGGGAAGCAATGATTCAAATATTTCAGCCTTGGTGGCTAATATTCCTATCAGGAAGATGAAAGAACGCAGTCTTTAATATATAATAAAAATTACATATTGGATTTTAAAAGGCTGTTTAATTAATTTAAATGGCCTTTTTTGTGATTTAATCTATTTAAAACATCAAATTTCCGGCATTCTGATTTTCCACTTCCGGTTCCCGGTACAGGCGTGGTTACTGTTCACACCCCGTGTAGCATCCCCCGCCCATTATTGCGTTTTGATAGTAATAAAACCGTTATACGGTCAATATACTGTATCAAAGAAAACAAAGGGGATGACATGGTACATGATTATGCAAAAAAACAGGGGGAACTTATTCAAAAGCACACTTAGAAAAAGAAACATTCTTATCAATGCTAAAAATTATAACGATTGGTTAAAAAAAACGATCATCAAAGCCATTGTTTCAGCTATTTTATTAATAATGATAATAATGGTTCAGGTGTTGAATTTTGACCGGCCCAAAAAGATATTAAATTTTGTGGAAACGAAGTTGGAATCCAATCCGGACATAGGGGCCTACTTGGCAAGTGTCAAAAAAATGCCCGGTTATATTTTTACATTTGGGAACAAAGTCGTAACAGCTATGAAAATAGAACATAAATCGGGTAAAAGGTTTATACCCCCAATCGATGGGGAAATAACCACCTATTTTAATGAAGAAATTGATGGAACATCAA
>CAZVFS010000002.1:34811-50299 GCA_964626575.1 uncultured Alkaliphilus sp.
CCAATCGATGGGGAAATAACCACCTATTTTAATGAAGAAATTGATGGAACATCAAATATATCGAGGGGATTGGTTTTTACCGGTAATGTGGGGCAGGATATTTATTCTGTGGATGATGGTGTTGTTATTGACGCAGGTTCAAATAAATCGGTCGGAAATTATATAATAATAAAACATAAAGGCGAATTACTGTCCGTGTATAAGTATGTGGGCGTTAATCATATAAATATAAACAAAAGGGTAGGACAGGGGCAGGTAATAGGTACTTCCTCCGAAAAGCTGTTATTGGAGGTATGGTACCGTAATGAACCTACCGATCCCTCTAAATATATAGATATAAATATATAACAGTTATAACATATGGAGGCGTTATGGCATATGGCGTATGGGGCAAATAAAAATGAAGCTGTTTAAAATATTTAATATACAGATAAAGATTAGCTGTTTAACTTTTTTCATACTGATTTTCAGTATGTTTTTTAATTATTTTAGCCGGTTAGCTGTATTAATTATTGTTATTTTAATACATGAATTGGCGCATTGTTATGCATGTGTTTATTATGGTATAGGTATTTCCGAAATAGAAATTTTCATTTTCGGTGGAGTAGCTAAATTCCAAAAATATATTGAAGAAAATCCTAAACAGGAAATAATTATCGCATTGGCAGGACCAATATCAAATTTTATATTTGTTGTTATTATGTTTTTAATTATGAATAGGTTTAACATCGGGGCGAATTATATGATACAGTTATTCTTGACAGCTAATGTGATCATCGGACTGTTTAATCTTATACCGATTTTACCGCTGGACGGCGGGAGAATTGCCAGAGGAATCATTGCGCATTACATGGGGATTAAAAGGGCTACATATATAGTTATAAAACTGGGGTATTGTATATGTACACTATTGTTTATTATTGGAATATATGCGGCATTGGTTTATGACATAGAATATGTTTTTATAAGTTTTTTATCTGTTTATATGTTTCTTTCCAATAAAAAAGAGAAAGAAAATATTGATCTTATATTTGCAAAAAATCTTATTTTGAGAAAAAAAGCCCTGTTTTACGAGGGCATTATGGATGTTAAGCATATAATAGCTATGGAGTCTGTTGATACTAAAAGTATATTTGATGAATTTACCTTAGAACAATATTGTATAATAACTATAATGGACATAACGGGAAAAGTAATAGGAAGTTTATCGGAGAGCGAAATTATAGATGCTGTTATTGAACATGGCTATAGCATTACTTTGGGAGGATTGCTACGGCCTAAAAACCAAGGATAAATTTTGAAGGGAGAAGGGCAATGGGGAAATTGCAAATCGACAATTTGTTGTACAGAGTTGAAAAACCTGCAAGGTATCTGGGCAATGAGCTGAACAGCGTACACAAAACAGTAGATGAAAATACGGTTCGTTTCGCTTTTTGCTTTCCGGATATTTATGAAATAGGAATGAGCCATTTGGGAATGCAAATTTTGTATCATCTACTGAACAGGCAAAGAAATATATTCTGTGAGAGGGTATTTGCTCCGGCTGTCGATATGGAAGAACAGATGAGGGACAACGATGTCCCCTTGTTTGCTTTGGAGAGTAGACAACCTATAAGAAATTTTGATTTTATCGGATTTACACTGCAATATGAATTGAGTTATACCAACATATTGAATATGCTGGATCTGGCGGGGGTTCCCATATACAGTGCAGATCGGGAAGAAGGTGATCCTATCATAATAGTTGGGGGACCTTGTGCATATAATTGTGAACCTATAGCAGATTTCGTTGATATAGCAGTACTGGGGGAGGCAGAAGAGGCTATTTTGGAAATTATAGACCTGTATAATAAAATGAAAAAAGAGGGTTATAATAAATTTGAATTTTTGAGGAAGGCTGCTTTGATTGATGGGGTATATGTTCCCTCATTCTATGATGTGGTTTATAATGATGATGGGACTGTTAAAACTGTTACCCCGAGATATAAAGATATTCCCAGGACAGTACGCAAGAGAATCATTGAAGGTTTAGACAGGGTTTTTTATCCTGAGGAGATTATCGTACCCTATTTAAACATTGTTCATGACAGAATTATGTTGGAGATATTCAGAGGGTGTATCAGAGGGTGCCGTTTTTGTCAGGCCGGGTTTATATACAGACCTGTCAGGGAAAAATCCTTTGACAGGCTGCAGGAATTAGCCGGAAAACTTGTTTCCAGTACGGGATATGACGAAATCTCTTTGGCATCTTTGAGTACTAGCGATTATTCCGGGCTGGAAAAGATAGTCAGACATCTGATGGAGGAATATGGTAGCAAAAAAATAGGGATAGCCTTGCCGTCTTTGAGGTTAGACAGTTTTTCATTGCAAATAATCAAGGAGATACAGAAAGTAAGAAAGACAGGGCTGACCTTTGCCCCTGAGGCAGGTAGTCAGAGGCTCAGGGATGCCATTAACAAAGGGATTACAGAGGAAGATCTGATCAGTGCTGCTAAAGATGTTTTTCAATCCGGTTGGGACAACATAAAGTTGTATTTTATGATCGGCCTTCCTACGGAAACGGATGAGGATATAATGGGAATCAGAGATCTGGTTTTTAAAGTGGTTGATGAATATTATAGAGTTCCGAAGGAACAGAGGGGGAAAAGGTTGAATGTTACGGTAAGCGCCTCGACATTTGTACCGAAACCCTTTACCCCGTTTCAATGGGAGCCACAATCCACATTGGAAGAAATATATGCAAAACAGAAACTGTTGACATCAAATATCAAAAATAAAAATATTACACTTGATTATCATGATCCCAAAACGAGTTTATTGGAAGCCGTATTTGCTAAAGGGGACAGAAGGCTCTCCAAAGTGTTGGAACTTGCCTTAAAAGAGGGGTGCAAATTTGACGGTTGGATAGAACATTTCGATTTTGATAAATGGATGTCCGTATTTAAAAAGGCGAATATTGATCCGGCTTTTTATGCCAACAGGCGCCAAGGGTATGATGAGATACTGCCGTGGGATCATATCGATGTAGGGGTCAGCAAACAATTTCTGATAAAAGAAAACGAAAATTCCAAACAGGCTAAAACTACACCCAACTGTAGAGTAAATTGCGCAGGGTGCGGTATCAATAGAGTTTTCACAGGGGGAATATGCTGATGGCAATTATGCGTTCAAGATTTTATAAGAAAGATGAAATGGTGTTTGTTTCTCATTTGGATTTAATAAGGATCTTTGAGAGAGCAATCAGAAGAGTGGATATACCTGTTGCTTATACACAAGGATTCAACCCACACCCCATTATGGCGTTCGCTACGGCATTGGGAATAGGGGTGGCCAGTGAGGGCGAATATATTGATATACAGTTGAGTGATAATATGAATAATGAGCTGTTCATGGACAAACTGAATAGCGTCCTGCCGGAGGGATTAAAAATAACTAAAAGCAGAGTTATTGCCGATAAAGCAAAATCGTTGATGTCTATAATATGCAGTTCAACCTATTTGGTCAAATTGAAAACGAAAGAATTGTTAAATGAAGCGGACATAAAACAACGTATAGGAAATCTTTTGGATAGGGAAGTGATAATGGAGTTGAGGCAGAAAAAACGGAGACGTGGTCGCAGGAACAGCGGGCCGGGGTTCAAACAAATTAACATCAGGCCCCTAATTAAAAATATAGAACCGGTTTCATTGGATAAGTACGAAGTTTTACTAAAAATGCATTTGGCAACCGGTAGTCGGGGCAATTTAAAGCCCGAAACGGTTGTTCATAAGTTATGCGAATTGACCAATTTGTCTATAGAACAGTATCAAACCAGGGTAAAAAGGTTAGATTTATTTATAGACAAGGATAATGAGTTTTTAACTCCTTTAGATGAGGATGCGTGGAATATATGAATCAAATTATAGTAGATGTGGGTATAAGTGAAAACAGATTGGCATTGGTGGAAGATGGGGAATTGGTAGAATTATATATAGAAAGGCGAAATAACAGACGGACGGTTGGCAATATCTATAAGGGTAGGGTAGCGAATGTTTTACCGGGGATGCAAGCTGCCTTTGTCGATATCGGGCTTGAAAAGAATTGTTTTCTTTATGTCAAGGACGCTTTGGAGCAGGATTTGTTCAACAAGGATGAATCATATTATAAGGATGTGCCTATAACAAGTGTTGTGAAACAGGGACAGGAGATAATTGTACAAATCATCAAAGAGCCTCTTGGGACTAAGGGCGCCAGGGTGACTACGAATATTACTTTACCCGGGAGGTATTTGGTTTTAATGCCAAATACAACTTATGTGGGTGTATCCAGAAGGATAGTGTGTTCTGAGGAAAGGGAAAGACTGAGAGAAGAGATAGAGCAGTTAAAACCACATAACATGGGCATTATTGTCAGAACCGTAGCCGAAGGAAAGAACAAAGATGATTTTGATGAAGATATCAAGTTTTTATTGAAATTATGGAGGAAAATTGAAAGGGGAAGGAGGTTAAGCCCGGCACCGAAACTGATTCATAGGGATTTTGATCTGATAGGCAAAACAATACGGGATACATTTAGTAAGGATATAGATAAATTTATCATAAATGATGCAAAGGAGTTTCAAAATGCCCTGGAATTAGTAGAATTGCTGTCACCATCATTAAAATCCCGAATTTTTTGCTTTGATGAAACCGTTGAAATATTTGATTATTATAGAATAGAATCACAAATTAACAAGTCTTTAAACCGGAGGGTGTGGTTAAAAAGCGGCGGTTATATTGTAATTGACAGCACAGAAGCACTCACCGTTATTGATGTAAACACAGGGAAATATGTCGGTAGCATAGGCTTGGAGGATACGGTTTTGAATACCAATCTTGAGGCAGCGGGTGAAATCGCCAAGCAATTGAGGCTACGTGATATGGGGGGCATTATTATAATAGATTTTATAGACATGATAAGCGGGAAGGATAATCAAAAGGTGATTGATGCTTTAGAGGAAGCCCTGAGTAAAGACAAGACCAGGAGCAAGGTGTTGGGAATGACACGGCTGGGACTGGTTGAGATGACAAGGAAGAAAGTCAGGCTGGGGTTAGATAGATTGTTGCAAAAAAAGTGCCAATATTGTGACGGCTCGGGCAGGTTAACTAATGAATATACCCTATTATATAAATTTGAAAAGGAAATGATACGAATCAGCACACATACTAATGCAGAGGCTGTTATTTTCGAGGTGAATCCTACAGTTTCACGAGTTTTTCAGGAAGAGGAATCTATACTGGAAGAAATAAATGCCCTGACCGGCTTACAATCATTTGTAATTTCCAATAGCAATTTGCACCATAATGAAATACATGTGAAAGCTATGGGAAATATGGAAAGTATCAAAAAGCTTATAGATGAAAACAATGTTTAAACAGTTGACTTCATAACATCAATATGATAATATATATCGGCAGGTAACCGCACGAACCGGGTTTTAAACGACAAGTACCCAGTTGTTCGGCGAATTTGGGCTTGGGAGGTAGTATTTAATGTACGCAATTATTGAAACAGGTGGTAAACAGTACAGGGTAAAAGAAGGGGACACATTAGTTGTTGAAAAATTGGAGGCTGAACAAGGCGATACAGTTACTATTGATAACGTATTGGCTGTTTCAAAAGACGGTAAGCTGATTGTAGGTAATCCGGCACTTGATGGGGCTAAAGTCGAGGCCAAGGTGGTTGCGCAGGGTAAATCGAAAAAAATTATCGTTTTTAAATATAAGCCGAAAAAGGATTACAGAAAAAAACAGGGTCACCGACAGTTATACACAAAGTTGATTATTGAAAAAATTAATGCATAGGTGTTTGTATGATTTCAATTTTGATTTATCGTAATTCCGATAAGGCAATCGAGCAATTTGCTATAGAGGGCCATGCTTATGCAGCCGATCCGGGCAAGGATATTGTTTGTGCTGCGGTTTCTACCTTAGGTCAGACTGCAGTACTATCACTTCATCAGATAGCTAATATAGATATTAAATATGAAATCGGGAAAGGGTATCTAAGATGTAAATTGCCAAAAAACTTGACGGAGAAAGAGTTATATGAAACAAAACTTTTAGTTGATACTATGCTTTTAGGATTAAAAAACATACAGGAGAGTTATCCACAATATATTGAGATTCGTGACAAGGAGGTGTAGATGATGTTATTTAGAATAGATCTCCAGCTATTTGCGAGTAAAAAGGGGGTAGGCAGTTCCAAAAACGGCCGTGACAGTGTTTCGAAGAGACTGGGTACAAAAAGAGGGGACGGACAATTCGTTACAGCCGGTAATATTTTGGTAAGACAGAGAGGAACGAGGATTCACCCGGGCGTTAATGTCAGCATGGGTGCGGATAATACCCTTTTTGCATTAATAGACGGGGTTGTAAGATTCGAGAGAAGAGGCAAAGACAGAAAACAAGTAAGCATTTACCCGAAAGAAAGTTTAACAGCTGTTAATTAATAAAAACCGCCAGGGGCGGTTTTTATTATTGTTATATTAAATATAGTCGAAATAGTGTAAAATAACTGTAGGGAAAAAAGGTGATTATATGTTTATTGATAAGGCGAAAATACATTTAAAAGCCGGCAAAGGTGGGGATGGCGCAGTTGCCTTCAGAAGGGAAATCTATGTTCCCGCGGGGGGACCTGCGGGCGGGGACGGAGGCAAGGGTGGAGACATCATATTTCAAGTGGACGAGGGTATGAGGACATTGATGGACTTCAGATACAGAAAGCATTATAATGCGGCCAATGGAGAAGATGGCAAGGGCAAAAACATGTACGGGAAAGACGGCACAGATTTGTTGTTGAAAGTTCCCCCGGGTACTATCATCAGGGAAGAGTCAACGGGGCATATTATTGCAGACCTAACAAATCATGACGATACGGTTGTAGCGGCAAAGGGGGGCAAGGGCGGGAAGGGCAATACACATTTTAAAACATCAACAAGACAAGCACCGAGATTTGCAACAGCCGGCGAACACGGCCAGGAACTTATGGTAATACTTGAGCTAAAATTGATTGCAGATGTAGGGTTAATAGGCTTTCCGAATGTGGGCAAGTCTACACTATTGTCTGTAGTAACCAGTGCAAAACCTAAAATAGCAAATTATCACTTTACAACACTTACACCTAATTTAGGTATAGTTCAAACCAAGTATGGGGACAGTTTTGTTTTGGCCGATATCCCGGGATTAATAGAAGGTGCACATGGAGGCGCGGGATTAGGTCATGAATTTTTGAGACATACGGAGCGCACAAAGCTTCTTATACATATATTGGATGTGTCGGGGACGGAAGGCAGGGACCCTTTAGAGGACTTTGAAAAAATAAATACGGAACTTCGTTTATATAATGAGGAACTTGCTGAGAAACCACAGGTTGTGGCGGCAAATAAAATTGACATTCCCGGTTCGCAAGTTAATATTGAAAAAATAAAATCAGCTCTCAAGGGACAGGAAACAGAGGTGTTCCCTATTTCAGCAGTTACAGGTCAAGGGTTGGATGAACTTTTAAATTATGTATCTAAAAGATTGAAGGGATTAGAAGCATCACATAAAGAAATCGTTGTAAAAAAAGAAAAGGTATATAAATACGAGGAGCCAGAGGACAAGTATTATTTTACTGCTTATAAAAAAGATGGTATTTACATTGTAGAAGGTAAATTTATAGAAAGACTAATTAATTCTACTAATTTTGACGAGATAGATTCTCTAGGCTATTTTCAAAAAGTGTTGGAAAATAAGGGAGTTATAAATAGATTGAAAGAATTGGGCATGACCGAAGGTGACACAGTGAAAATATATGGTATTGAGTTTGAACATTTTGAATAAAGACTATGGAAATATCACCTGTTTTATATAAAAAATATAGGAGACTTAATAAATTGGATAAAAACCAAAGTTCGGATATACAGGTTTTGAAAAATAATAGAATAGGTATAATGGGGGGAACCTTTGATCCAATTCATTACGGCCATCTGTTCATTGCGCAAACGGCTTTAAGTGGGCTCAATTTAAATAAGGTTTTATTTATGCCGGCCAAGATACCTCCCCACAAACGAAAAAACGTGATAACAGATGCGGATAAACGTGTGCATATGCTTAATTTAGCAATAAAAAGCAACCCGAAATTTGAAACCTCCACTATAGAAATTGATAGACAGAAAACATCCTATACTATCGACACGGTTAGGGAATTATATCAATACTATGACAAGGGGATGCAATTTTATTTTATTATGGGTTCGGATGCATTTAAATATATAGAAACCTGGAAAGAATATAAGGAACTTTTTAAAATAGTTAAATTTATTGTGATGACCAGACAAGTATTAAAAAATGGACTACTTGATGAAAAAATAAAACTACTTGCAAAAGAGCACGATGCAAAAATTATAAAAATTGAAATACCATTTTTAGATATTTCATCGACAATTATCAGGAAAAGAGTAAAAGCAGGGGAGCCTATAAAATATCTATTGCCTGAAAGTGTGGAAAGGTATGTGTTTAACAATAAATTATATATTGATTGAGGTGAATATTTTGAAATCGGATTTAATTGAAAAAATACATCACAGACTAAAACAAGATATATCACCCCAAAGATATAAGCATACTCAGGGTGTGGTTGATGCGGCGGTTTATTTAGCAACCAAGTACGGTGCCGACAAAGAAGCTGCGTATATAGCGGCATTATTACATGATTATGCAAAAGATTTTTCAAAAGAGCAGACGAAAGATTACATAGGACGAAACGGTTTAACAGTTGACGAGATTATGCTCAACGTGCATCAATTACTCCACGGTAAGATTGCCGCACATATAGCAAGGGAACAGTTTAATATCCGTAACAAAGATATTTTAAATGCGATAGAATACCACACAACCGGAAGAAAAAAAATGAGTAAATTAGAAAAAATCATTTATCTGGCGGATTTTATAGAACCCGGGAGGAATTATGCAGGTGTTGAAGAACTGAGGGAGGTTGCCGGACAAAATTTAAATAAGGCGGTTTTATTGGCCTTGAACAACACCATTAAATATGTAATATCTATGGAAAAACTGTTACATACGAACACTATTGAGGCCAGGAACACATTATTATTGGAGGTACAAGTATAAGAATCGGAATAGGCATTGTTTTGGTTTATGTTATAAATATGTAACCCCAAAATTCAATAAAAAACATACTAACCGCAAAAAGTATATGGCTTTCCTTATATGCAAAGGAAGTCATATACTTTTTATATAATCAATATATTAATACAGAAGCCTTTTTAAGGAGACGCTTATATATGATTGTTAAGGGGGAACATTAATAATGGGGATTACAATGGCTTTTTTAGTATTTACAGTAAGTCTGATAATAACAATTAAGGGCGGGGATTGGTTTGTAGATTCCGCCACGACGGTAGCACGGATAACAGGCATTCCAAATATATTGATTGGAGCAACTATAGTCAGTATTGCTACAACCTTACCAGAATTATTGGTTTCCTCTATAGCAACATATAACCAATATTATGATATCGCCGTAGGGAACGTTATAGGCTCTGTTATATGTAACATGGGATTGGTATTGGGGCTGGTGGCGGTATTGTCACCGGTAAAAATTGATAGGGGGAGTTTTTTTCTAAAGGGTGGATTTATGCTGTTGAGTTGCGTAGTATTATTTGTTTTGGCACGAGACACGATTATTACAAAAAAAGAGGGCAATTTGTTGATATTTCTATTTATCGTATATATACTTTTAAGTATAATTGAACTAAAATTTAAACCCCAAACAAATTCCGCGGATCATGAATTTAAAAAGTGCAGCAGTGAAGGAATTTTTAAAATAGCAATTAAATTTATTGCGGGTGCCATACTGGTAGTTATAGGCGCAAGACTGATGGTTAAGAGTGGGTCGAGAATTGCAATGTTCTTAAAGGTCCCGGAGCAATTTATAAGTCTGACCCTAATTGCACTCGGTACTTCACTGCCGGAGCTCATTACCGCCATCAGTTCAATATTAAAAAGACAACAAGGACTCTCTGTCGGCAATATTTTAGGTGCTAATATCCTTGACATGTTGATGGTTCTTGGGTTATCCTCTAAAATAGGGGATAAGGGAATAGTTATCAGTTACCAAAACATCATGTTTGGTGACAGAATTTACAACATACCGCAAACGCTGTATTTAGACATGCCTGTTGCTCTGCTTTTGATGTTGGTACTTGTAATTGGCGGTATGATTTCTAAAAAAGTAGGGAGAACTGTGGGCATATTCCTTATGTTTATATATATAACGTATTTGACAGTTTTGTCAAAACTTTTCTTATAAATATTTAAGTTGGAGGGGTAAAATGGAAAATGAAATAGACAATGTTATTCATCGGATTTATAAAGCTATCAGTAAAAAGGCGGGAGAGAATATAGTAATCTTGGATCTTAGTAAAATTACATCCATATGTGATTATTTTGTTATAACAAGCGCCGCTTCTTCCAGACAAGTAAAATTAATAGCAGATGAGATTCAGGATGAACTGTCGGAAGGAAATATAGAATTGCTGCGCAAAGAGGGCTATGATAGCGGAAAATGGGTATTATTGGATTATGGGGACATTGTTATACATATTTTTCATGAAAGGGACAGGAAATTCTATAATATAGAGGGAATATGGCAAGATGCAGGTAGGGTACATATAGACCAAGGTTAAACATAAAAGTTGTAGGAAATAACAACACCAAGGCAGTCAAATACTTTGGTGTTGTTCTATGGGATATGTATATTTATTTAAATAGATTCTTGTTGAAGGTATATGTTGTAGTTTTTCTGCTATATGCAAATCTTCGCCTGTATCGTTTTCTAATTCTTAAAAACGCAACAAATATTTGCCATAACAAAAACACACAGATAAATATGACTAAAGGTTTAGGTGGATTCAATAATGGATGTAACAATTTGCGCGGTAGAGCCTCTTTTTCAACATCATTTTTGGCAATCAGGTCAACTTCCCCGATGGATTTGTTATCGAAAAAATAAGCAACCCTACCCAGTACCTGCCCTCGGCTAATGGGGGCTTTAATATTTTTGTCAACGGTGATATTTTCAATAATATCATTGATATCCCTGTTAACAGGCAGTACCACAAATTTATCAGTTTTGGTGAGTAAGTCGACATCTGCGTCTTTTCCATTTTTTACATCAATGGAAAGCTGCGGAGAATCCTTGCTGGATAATTGAACCAATTTAAAATTATCGTGCCCATAGTCTATCAAACTTCTGGAATCCCTGTACAATATGCACTCATTTTCCGCTCCTAATATTACAGAAATTACCCTATAATCATTTTTAGTTCCTGTGCTTATAAGACAGTACTTGGCTTCGCCCGTGTAACCTGTTTTGATCCCGTCAATAATATCATATTTAAAATCTGCATATTGTCCGTTATAGACCATTGTATTTGCTCCGCCCTTGGCCCATAAAAATTTATTTGTATTTCTGTATATTCTGTTCTCCGGGGTTTGTTCCGTAGCATCTAAATTTAACATGGTGGTTGAAACAATTTCCCTAAAGGTATCAAAAGTCATGGCATGTTTTGCCATCATAGCTAAATCATAGGCCGTGGTAACATGATCGGGATTTGTCAATCCATGCGGATTTACAAAATTGGTATTCAGTGCACCGAGTTCTTTGGCACGTTTGTTCATCATTTCAACAAACTTTTCTACGGAACCGGATATATGTATGGCTAGGGCCTCAGCACAATCATTAGCAGATTTTATTAGCAGGGCCCTCAAGAGTTCTCCAACTGTAAAGGACTCTCCTTTTAGAAGAAACATACTGGAACCGTCAACATAGAGATCGTAATCTATAGTTACCTTATCATTTAAGTCGGCGTTTTCCAGGGTTAAAACAGCAGTCATGACCTTAGTAGTACTAGCTGGGAAAGCCTGTCTGTGGGCATTTTTATCAAATAAGACTTTTCCGGTTTCATAATCTATGAGTATCCCATTGGGTGCTTCAATAGTAAGGGCATCCTGAGCAAAAACAGCAATTGGTATGAATGTGGCAATAAGGGTTATTATAATTATAAGAGACAAATGTTTGCAACGATATTTCATGGGTTTTGTCCACTCCTTTTTAGAACTAAATTCTACTACGTAATATAGTATATCAGAAATCATGAAGAAAATTAAGGTAAAATTTTTATTAAAAAAAGGAAAATCCCTTAACAGGTAGAAATATAATAATTGATTCATTGTATCGGTAACTAGGTATTTTATAAAAATATTTTTGTTTATATAAGGGAGAAATCAACATGGAATTAAAAAATAAACAAAATATAATATTGATAATTATAATAATAGTTATAGTTGCAACATTTTCAATTTCAAATTACATAAAACAGCAAAAAGTATATGTGTTAAGTGGCGAAGAAAAAGGGAACATGATTGAGGACAGTGATGTAAATAATATAGTTGGGCAGCCTAATATGGATAAAATAGTGGTGCATATAGAAGGAGAGGTAGCAAATCCGGGGGTATATGAATTAAACAAGGATTCGAGGGTTTTTGATGCTGTTGAAGCAGCAGGTGGGCTGTTAAAAGATGCAGATAAGAAGTGGGTAAATCTGGCTAAAAAAATAGTAGACGAGGAATATATATACATACCGAATAAAAACGAGGAAAATATAGAACTTCGATATAGAGATAATCTATCAGCACCTGCCAACGCTATTGAAAATACAAATTTGATAAACATTAACAAGGCAAATATAATGGAATTGAAGGCGTTGCCGGGCATAGGGGATGTATTGGCCGGTAGAATAATAGAATATCGCAATGAAGAAGGGGGCTTTAAATCCATAGAGGAACTAAAAAATGTGAGTGGAATAGGCGATAAGAGATTTAGTGATATAAAAAATAAGATAACCGTTAATTAAAGATGGTTTAAAAAGGGTGAGAAATAATGTCAGAAGCTAAAAGATTGACACAGATGACTAAAAGTTCCGGATGAGCTGCAAAAATTGGACCCGATGTCCTTGCACAGGTCCTGTGTAATTTGCCAAGAGTGGAAGATGAAAGACTGATTGTGGGTTCGGATACCTCCGATGATGCGGCAGTTTATAAACTTAATGAAGAGACAGCACTCGTTCAAACTGTAGATTTTTTTACTCCGGTTGTGGATGATCCTTATATATTTGGCCAGGTAGCGGCGGCAAATTCTTTGAGTGATGTGTATGCCATGGGCGGGAAACCGCTTATAGCTATGAATATTGTTTGTTTTCCTGAGTGTTTGGAACTTGAGGTACTTAAACAAATACTGAGAGGTGGCGCAGACAAGGCTCTAGAGGCGGGAGCATTACTAGCTGGCGGTCACAGCGTAAAAGATAATGAGCCCAAGTATGGTCTTTCTGTTACCGGAATTGTCCATCCTCAAAAGGTACTGGCCAACAATACGGCCAGGGTTGGTGATTATTTGATACTTACAAAACCCTTGGGCTTGGGGGTCCTGAATACAGCCATAAAGGCAGATATAGCCTCCAAAGAACAATATGATATGGCGGTAAAAACCATGGTCACACTGAATAAATATGCTCTTGAAGCATTGGACGGCCTTGATATTTCTTCATGTACGGATGTTACGGGTTTCGGTTTTCTCGGACATGCTTATGAGATGGCGAAAGGCAGCGAGGTCTCTCTGGAAATTTATTCGGACAAAATACCCATAATAGAAGGTGCTAGGGAACTTGCAGGTAAGGGTATCATCCCTGCAGGCATGTATTCTAACAAAAATTATGTGGAGGATGACGTAGAAGTAGATGAAGATGTGGAAGAGGTCATGGAAGATTTACTTTATGATCCGCAAACATCCGGGGGATTGTTAATTGCGATAAATAAGGATGACGTGGAGAAGGCATTGGAAAGCCTGTCCGCTAACACAGATAATGAATTTGCGGTAGTCGGCAAGGTTATTAGCAAAGGGGACGAAGCCATATACATTAAAAAATAAATATTGGTTAAAAGGGAGTATGCTATGTACTCCTTTTTTTAATTATATAGCTTTAAAATATGGTATAATTCAGTTATATTATAATTGAATAACGGTCAGTAAGGAGTGGGTTATTTATGAACAAAGGCAAAATACTCAGCAAATTACCTTCAGTAGACGAATTATTGAATAATAAAAAAATTATAAATTTGCTGGAAGAGGTTCCTCGCAACGTAGTAGTAAACGAAATACGTAATAGTTTAGAAAAATACCGTAAAAAAATTTTGTCCATGGATGAGGAGTCTCTGGATAAATTTAAAATTGATATAGATAAAATTATATTCCATATAATTGACAGCAGTGATAAATTTATGGATATGAGTTTAAAAGAAGTTGTAAACGGCATGGGCACGGTACTACACACCAATCTGGGCAGAGCGCTTTTGAGTGAAACTATTAAAGACCGAGTATGGAGCGTGGCCAACGGATATTCCACATTAGAAATTGATGTTTCAACAGGGAAAAGGGGAATTCGCTATAGCCATGTTGTCGAACTCATAAAATTTATAACCGGGGCGGAGGATGTTTTGGTTGTTAACAACAATGCGGCGGCAGTCATGCTTGTGCTCAGTACAATGGCTAAGGACAAAGAAGTAATTGTTTCAAGGGGGGAATTGGTAGAAATAGGAGGCTCCTTCAGGGTGCCTGAAGTAATGAAACTAAGCGGGACAAAACTTGTAGATGTAGGGACAACAAATAAAACTCATTTATGGGATTATGAAAGTGCAATAACTGAAAATACGGCGGCTCTATTAAAGGTACATACCAGCAATTATAGGATACTGGGTTTTACAGACAGTGTAGGTCTCAAAGATTTAGTGGAATTAGGTAATAAAAACAAAATACCCGTAATCGAAGATATAGGCAGTGGTGTTTTGGTTGACTTACGAAAATATGGTTTAATGTATGAACCGACTGTGCAGGAAAGCATTGCCGCCGGTATTGATGTGGTTACTTTTAGCGGGGACAAATTGCTGGGGGGGCCTCAGGCCGGTATTATCGTAGGTAGGAAGTGTTATATAGATGAAATGAAAAAGAATCAGTTAACCAGAGCATTCAGGATTGATAAGTTGACTATGGTGGCATTAGAGGCAACCCTAAGACTCTATTTGGATGAGGAAAAAGCCATGAGGACTATACCTACCTTAAGAATGTTAACTGAGTCTTTGGATTCTATCAATAAAAGGGCTAAGACATTACACAGCATGATTGTATCGAGAAAATTGGATTTGGATGTCGATATAAGTAATGATTATTCGGAAGTCGGTGGCGGGGCACTGCCTTTAGAAAAATTGCCAACCCACGCTATAACCATTAAGGCTAGAAACATTTCATCATCACAATTGGAAGATAAACTAAGAAAGTACAGTACTCCCATATTTACCAGGGTAAATGATGATAAGGTAATAATTGATTTGCGTACTGTAAAGGAAGAACAATAT
>CAZVFS010000003.1:0-34782 GCA_964626575.1 uncultured Alkaliphilus sp.
TATATACGGCTATGGTCGGACTGATATGCATATTCTTCACAGGCAACGGTGAATTTATCTACGAGGGGTTTTAAAAGGGTTGCCATTATGTCATTTCGAACGCAGTGGGGAATCTTGAAGTTTTAAAGGAGGGAAAAAATGAACAAAAATGTATTACTGATCGGATTTTATAACGAACAAGCCTTAGGTGTCAGATACCTTGCAAACGCACTGAATACTAATGGGTATAATGCCCATGTTTTATACTTTAAAGAGTTCAACAGTGTTTATCCGAGCAAGGCCAGCGAAAAAGAACTGGACTTACTAGAGGACTTAATATATGAAATAAAGCCCTCCTATATCGGTTTGAGTGTTATGTCTTCCCTGTATTTGGAATCCGTATATTTAGTGAACAACAGGATAAGAGAAAAATTTCACATACCGATTATCTGGGGTGGTGTGTATGCTACACTTTTTCCGAGAGAGACATTAGAATATGGCAATTACGTTGTGCAGGGGGAAGGGGAAAAAGCCTTAGTGGAACTATTGGATGTTTTGGAAGACAACGGGGACCCTTTCCATATCGAAAATCTCACATTATATAACGGGAAAAAAGAAGTAGTTAGAAATTCGCTAAGACCGTTAACCCAGGACTTAGATACATTGGGTTATCCTAGAGTCGGCGGGGATAATATATACTTTATTCATAACAATGAAATATCATACGGTGATCCGCAGATTAAAGGTTTTACCTATGAGCTGACTGCATCCAGGGGTTGTCCCTTTGCCTGTTCGTATTGCAGTTCCGTCAATTTGAGAAGGATTTATGCGGGTAAAGGCAAGTATGTACGCTTTCGTTCTGTGGATAACGTTATGAAAGAACTAAAGGAAGCAAAATCCGCAATCAAGAACCTGAAAGTCATTCACTTCTGGGACGAGATTTTTTCCGATGAAGCAGGTTGGGTAGAGGAATTCGCGGAGCGATATAAAAAAGAAATAGGTATCCCATTTAAAATTTGGGGACACCCGTTAAAGGTAAACAAAAGAATTATCAGTAACCTTGTAGACGCGGGCCTTTACCAGATTGTTGTAGGTATCCAAAGCGGTTCGGTCAGGGTCAGAAAAGATATATTTCATAGAAAAGAAACCCAGGAAGAGATAATAAATGCAAGCAAAGTTTTGTCTGAATGTAAAGTTCCCAAGGTTATATATGATTTCATGCTGCAACATCCCTTTGAAACCGTAGAAGATTTGAAAGAAACCTATAAACTCTGTTTGCAACTGGAACCGCCGTTTGAATTGCAACTGCATGGTCTAAACTTTTTACCGGGAACGGATATAGTGGATATGGCTATTGATGCGGGTCTTTTATCCGGGGAGGAATTGGACAAAATCATGTATAGCTCTATACAGGACCAGTACGACATGTACTGGGGTCCGGCGGCTGTCAATCAATTAAACGAGGACAGCACATGGATTGCGTTAATATATTTAACTCAATTTCCGAAACTAAGGTCCAAAGTTGAAAAACTTGCTGAAGAAGCCGAAAGAAGCAATAAGGTAGGTACGGCTCTGGTGCTTCAAAAACTTATGAAGCAAGTGACAAGGTTTAGAAATTTAATGGGCAAAGCAAAACTTGTGATAAACAAAGTATAAGTTATGGGGTCAGACCTGACCCCATTTTCTAATGTCTGCCCTAGGCAGACATTGGTCATCTGCCCCCCCACCTGCCGGTGAATAATGTTTTCATTTATTGTCCCACTACACCCAATTGTACCGCCTTGTTATATTCCAATATTGCCAAATTATAATTTGATATAGCACCGGAAAGAGCTAATTCGGCACCGTACAGATGTGTAATAGTTTCCTTTACATCCTGTATAGTTGCCATGCCTACATCATAGGTTTGTTCTACTATCCTCAGTCCTTCCTCTGCCTTTGCTACATTTGCTTCAGCCAGCTTTATTTGTCTATATGCACTGTTTATGGCATCATATTTATTTCTGATATCAAATTCTATGTTTTGTTTAGAACTTTTAAGTATATTCTCCATCTTCAAAAGGTTACTGTTTTTGTATTTATATTTGTATGTATTGGGAGTGTACCTGTATGCAGTGGTTATAAAATCAAGTTCTACGAGTTCATAATTATGTTGGATTTGAATCATATCAAACCTGGTTTCATATGCTTTTTCGATATCCTCACTTAAATCGGAGACAAACGTTTCCTGTTTAAAATCAGAGGTTAACTCCAATTCCGTATCTAAAGGATAATTTAAAATCATGTTTAATGCCCTGAGGGCCTTCTGCATATCCTCTTTTGCTTTTTCCATGTTTATGTTGGCCTCGTTTAGTGCAATTTCTGTCATTAAAACATCCGACTTAGAAACCAATCCCAATTCAAATTTTTTATCTATGATGTCTTTGTTTTTTTGTATATTCTCCAAACTGTTTTTTGTTATGCCGACATAATCTATAGCCTGAAGCACTCCATAATAGACAAACGTGACATTATATTCTATGTCTTTTTTTATGTATTCTTTTTTGAGTTCTTCCTCCTCCAGAGCAAATTTTGCACTTTTGGATAACATATTGGCTTCTAACTGAAAGCCTTCTACCGTGCCTAGGGGACTGAGTTCCCTCTCTATTTGGCCTGCCATACCTGATTCCATTGTGTCTAGAAAAGTCCTAAAATCTTCATATTCTCGTTCTGTTTGACGTGCTTGGCTCAATTCCATTTTTTTTACGCCGATATCTAGATCATTGATTTTAAGTTGGATGGAATTTTTAATACCTTCTTCTATGGCCTCTTCCAAAGAAAGGGATTTGAAGGTTTCCGCCGTTTCGTCGTTGTTTAATTCATCCGTACCGTAAGAAAACAAAGAAAACGTTAATAAGAGTGATACTAATAGTATAGCTACAAGTATTTTTTTCATATTATACAGTCCTTTCCATATTTATATTGAATATGTAACTCTTAATACAAATCTATTATATTATTTAATTAACCTTACCTGATTGTATTTATAGTATGGTGTCAGATTGTTATAGGGACAACCTTTCGTTTTCAACTTCCATTTTAAATATTTATAATATTGCATTTAGATGATGAATATACTATACTGGTATTATCACCGACTGGCGGGTCGGTAATGTACATACAGTTATTATACAATAACTTTGTTGTTAAAGTAAAGGGTTATAGAAATATAAAACAGTGCAATGATAAAGAGTAGCTGCTATTCACGCTCTATCCTAATGAGCATTGTTTGTGCAAAATTTCAAGTAATTCCTGCAAATATGGTAAAAACATGAAGTAATAGTCAATTTTTATACAAATTTTCAGTTAATCTGCCATAAATATGACAAAAATCAGGGTAAATCTCATAAAATTCATGCATTAATTGAAATTTTGCACACTTAGTTGTTCGTATATGGGTTGGGGCATGGACAGTAACAAAGAGTAAAATCGGAGGGATAACATGAACAAAAAATTAAAAATAATTATACCATTGATTGTAATTCTGGCAGGAGCAGTGGTATTGATATCAAGACTCGGCAATTCTGCCACAACCGGCAAGGCGCAAGAAGAGGAGAACTATACACCGGTAGAAATACATAAAGTCGCTGTTGGAACTATTGAAAACAAAATTAAAATCAACGGTAAAATAGCTGCAAATGAGGAAATAGCAATTATTCCTAAGGCTATAGGCATAGTTACTAAGGTTAATGCCAAGCTAGGGGATTCGGTCAAAAAAGACGACACTTTATTTATAATAGAACAGGACGATATTGCAAAAAGTGTCGAGCAGGCGGCCAACGCCGTACAGATGGCAAATAATGGCGTAACTCAGGCTGAAAACGGTTTACAGACCGCAAAACTGAACTATGAATTGAACAAGGAGAAAATAGAGAATGCCCAATTAAATTTAGAGCGGATTGAAAAGCTATATGAGGAGGGCGCCGTATCTAAAAGTCAGTTGGAACAAGCACAACTGGTTGCCGATGAGAAAAATTTAGAAATGTTGATGGGGCAGGTTAATCAAGCGGAGACAGCACATAAACAGGCCTTAAATCAATTAAGACAGGCAGAGATAGCACATGAACAGGCATTGAGCGGTTTAGGGAATACGGTAGTCAAATCTCCCATGGACGGATTCATATCCACATTGAATGTTAAAGAGGGCCAAATTGCAACTAACAGCCAACCGGCGGCTACAATTGTAGAAATGGATGAGGTATGCCTTCAAATCAATGTTGTTGAAAATATAGTTAATAGGTTACAGGTAGGACAGGAAGTAGAAGCCAATGTACCTGCGGCTTTTGACGATTATATTGCCAGTACAATCAGTTATATCAGCCCCACGGCAGATATCAGAACACAGCTTTATGCCGTAAAAATTTACATAGATAATTCTGATCAAAAAATCAAACCGGGTATGAACGGGCAGGTACAATTGAGCATGGACACCGTGGATTCTGCAATTGTTATCAAAGGGGACGCCGTTTTGGATAAAGAAGATAAAAAAGTTGTATTTATAGTAGAAGATAACACAGCTATAGAAAGAGAAGTAATCACAGGTTTAGATACGGGGGATTATATAGAGATTAAGGAAGGGCTCAAGGAGGGCGAAAATGTTGTTATAGAGGGGCAACATTATGTGGAAGATGGCGGCAAAGTGAAAGTAGTAAGGGGTGATTAGTGTTGAACCTATCAAGCTTAGCTGTAAAAAGACCCGTTACAATAACGATGATAGTCTTGGTTGTTGTTTTGTTGGGAGCAATTTCACTAAATAGATTACCCATTGATCTGTTTCCGGAAATACAATTGCCTATAGCCGTTGTAGTTACTTCTTATACGGAGGCAGGGCCCCAGGAGGTAGAAAGTTTAGTCACAAAGCGGATAGAAGGAGCAATTGCTACCGTAGGGAACATTGATACCGTAAATTCTATAACATCCCAGGGTAGTTCGATTATAATTGCTCAGTTTAACGTCGGGACGGATATGGATTTTGCGGCATTGGAAATGAGAGAGAAAATAGATTTGGTAAAAGGATTTCTGCCGGATGATGCGTCGGAACCGATGGTGTTAAAAATAGACCCGAACATTATGCCGATATTGCAAATATCTCTGTCTACCGGCGGGGATTTGGCGGAATTACAGTCTTTAGCCGAAGATACCTTCAGTCAAAGATTTGAAAGGATAGAAGGGATCGCTTCTGTCAGCATAGGCGGGAGTTTTGTGAAAGAAATCGAAATAGTGTTAGACCAGGACAGTTTAAGCGGTTACGGTTTAAGCATAGGCCAATTGGCGCAAATTATAGGCGCAAATAATATGAACCTATCAGGCGGAACCGTGGATAAGGGGGCCCAGAAACTATCTGTGCGTGTAGTGGGCGAATTTGGCACTGTTGATGGGATAAGGGATATGCCTATTACCTTGGCAACAGGTGAAGTCATTAAATTAGGCGATATTGCTGCGGTTAAAATGGCTGCTAAGGATATCAGCACCGTTTCGCGGACCAATGGCAGGAACAGTATCAATATTTCCATACAAAAACAATCCGGGAAAAATACGGTACAAGCGGCAAACTTGGTTAACAAAGAAATTGAGAGCCTTAAAAAAGATTACCCAAGCATAGATATTGATGTGGTATTGGACAGTTCGACCATGATTAAGGATTCCATTAATAACGTGGCAAAGAATGCCATTATAGGATCGATACTTGCTATTGTTATCCTGTACATTTTCCTGAAAAACATACGAACAACACTCATTATAGGAGTGTCAATCCCCATATCTTTGATTGCATCTTTTACATTGCTGTACGTTAACGGAATTACGTTAAATATGATGACTTTGGGCGGGTTGGCATTGGCCGTGGGCATGCTGGTGGACAGTGCTATTGTGGTATTGGAAAATATATATCGTTTTAAGACGGAGGGTTATTCCGGATATGAGGCCGCTATAAAGGGCGCATCCGAAGTGGGTATGGCCATCACCGCATCTACCCTGACTACAATAGCGGTGTTTGTTCCCATAGTGTTTGTAGAAGGACTTATAGGGACTATATTTAAGGACTTTGCTTTGACGGTCACTTTATCTTTGGGAGCCTCGCTGTTGGTATCTTTGACTCTTATTCCGGTATTGTCGTCTAAAATTTTAACTATGGACAACGGAGCCGGGGAAACCAAACAAAAAAGGAGAAAATTACAACCTGTTTATGATGTTTTTGATAATATATTTGCTAAAATGGAAAATGCATATAAGAAATTGCTGGCTGTGGGCCTTGAACGCAGAAAAACTGTTATAATCGTTTCTGTAGTTATTTTTGCTATAAGTATAACCAGTCTGTTCGGCGTAGCAACGGAATTTATTCCTGCCATGGATGAGGGAACCATGTCTATCGACATAAGTATGCCTCTGGGTACCAAGATTGAAAAAATGGATAAATTGGCGCGTGTTATTGAAGAAAAATTAGCGACAATTGATGAAATAGATGTAATGTTTACGAATTTGGGTACGGGCGATATCGATATTTTGATGGGCGGCAGCCTCGGCGGCGGCAGCGGAACTATATCGGTAAGACTGGTTAAATTGAAACACAGAAAAAAAAGCACCACTGAAATTGCGGAAGAAATCAGGACCTTGGTAAAAGATATTCCGGGGGCGGAAATTTCCGTTACAGAAACATCAAGTATGGAAATGATGGGATTTACCGTTCCTGTAAGTGTGAGCATAAAGGGGGATGAGTTAGAAGTACTGGAGAAGATATCCGATGATTTTAAGCAAATTATTGGTTCTGTGGAGGGAACCAGAGAAGTCAAAACCAGTTTAAGTGAAGCGGTGCCTGAAGTTGAAGTTCTGATAAATAAGGAAATTGCCGCAACTTACGGTTTAACTACAGCCCAGATTGCTTCTGCTGTCAGGGGCACGGCAACCGGGGTTACGGTAACTAGATATAAAGATGAAGGTAAGGAAATAGATGTAGTGATAAAAGCATCCGGAGATGTTACGGATAATTTATCTAATTTTGAACAATTGAGTATAACCACCCCGACCGGGATTAGTATACCGCTGCGGCAGGTAGCGGATTTGTCCGTAGTGAGAGGACCTGTTCAGATAAGTCGGGAACAACAAGAAAGAGTGGTAACCGTCACCGGCCAAATTACAGACAGGGATTTGGGAAGTGTCACTGCAGATGTTGCTAAAAAGTTGCAGGGATATGAAATGCCCAGAGGGTACAGTTATAATATGGGCGGAGAAAGGGAAGAAATGGTAAAAGCTTTTGAACAGCTTTATTTAGCGCTTGCACTTGCTGTAGTACTGATATATATGGTAATGGCCGCCCAATTCGAATCGTTGGTATATCCGTTTATAATTATGTTTACCATACCGCTGGCCTTCTCCGGAGGGGCATTGGCTTTATTTATAACCCGAAAGGCCTTAGGCGTAACGGCTCTTATAGGAGTGATTATATTGGCGGGTATCGTAGTGAACAACGGTATCGTATTGGTAGACTATATAAATGTACTGCGCAAAGAGGGCAAAGAAAGGCTCGAAGCTGTCACTATGGCGGGACCTGTCAGGTTAAGACCGATTTTAATGACTACACTTACCACTATTTTAGGACTTGTGCCGCTGGCTCTTGGGATTGGAGAAGGGTCGGAACTGCAGGCGCCGATGGCTATAGTGGTTATAGGCGGATTAACTTTATCCACAATTTTGACCCTGGTATTTGTTCCGGTGCTGTATACGGTGTTTGACGATATTTCAAACTTCCTTAAATCGAAATTTAAGAAAGTGCCGCAAAGTACTTAGAAGGGTATAAAAAACGAGGTGAAAAAGTGAAGTCATTAAAGGAACAGAGGAGAATTGAAATTATCGAAGCTGCAATCGAGGTGTTTGGGGAGTATGGTTTTCATAAAGGCAAGGTAGAAAAAATTGCAGAAAAAGCAGGTATCGGTAAAGGCACCGTATATGAATATTTTAGCAGTAAGAAGGAAATATTCCAACAAATGTTGAAGCATGTGTTTGAAACATATATGGAAGAAGCCAAAGAGGCTGCTTCAAAGGAAAATAGTGCAAGGAATAAGTTTATGGCCTTATTAAATTATCATTGGAATTTTATTGATATGCATATTAATGTTATAGAACAAACATTTTTTCAGTTCAAAAATATTTCGGATGAAATTAAACCATATATTGTGCAGTCACATAAGATTATGATTGATTTTCTTTCCGGAATTATTACAGAAGGTATAAAAACAGGAGAGATCAGAGGAAATATAGATAAAGAAAAAGCTGCCCTTATAATACTGGGCGTTATTGCCAGCAGTAACTTTATGAGATATTTTTGTGAAAATAAGAGATATAGTGATATTGATGCCGAATGTGTTTTTGATGTTTTATTTGAAGGCCTGAAAACCTCAAAACAATAGTTCAAGCCTGACCCCATTTAGTACTTCGTTATAAAAAAACGGAGTTGTACTTTTTCCTATGAGATGGTAAAATATACATAACAAACAGGAGCGGGTACATGTTATATTAATCCGGGGGCGGTGTTTCTATGCAAAAAGAAATTTTGGAATCGTTAAGGAATATATTGAAAGAAGAATTACAACCTATAAAGGAAGGCATTAAAGTTATAAGCGCTAGGCTCGAAAGGGTAGAAGACAGACTTGAAAAGGTAGAAGACAGACTTGAAAAGGTAGAAGACAGACTTGAAAAGGTAGAAAGCAAAACCGGCGCAAATACTTTATTACTTGAAGATGCAAACAAGAAACTTCAAATCCTCGCAGAGGTTCAATCTTCTTTTCAGGAACAATTAGGAAGAGCCAAAGACAGGGAAGGCAGATCATTAACAGATAGATTAGAGGTTATAGAACTTGCTGTTAAAGACACATCACAGGGAGTTAAGGATATACAAAGAGATTTAGTGAGGGTTGTAAGAGCCACAGGAGAAAATTGGACGGAGATAATGGAATTGAAGTCTAAGTCTATTGTATAGACCCCATGGGTTGAATCTTGGGATTATTCATGGGCCAAAACTTATATTGTCTGCCCTCTTGTGGCACATATTTAAACAAATACGCATAGATATAAATGCACCAAAAATTATTCCAATTTTGAGGCATTGTTACTAGAAGAGCCTTTAAAGGTTTAAGAATTTCGGAAACCTTTAGAGGTTTTTTGATTTTTGCCGGGCAACCAAATATTACGAACATGTTACAATTTATATATTATATAAAGCAAATAACAGCTTTTGCCGATATACAATTATGAAAAAGTGTCTCAAAAAGTTCAGATTCAATTTACGGAGAATATAAAAAAGGGCATAGGGGACAGCAATACAACTGTATCATCTGAGACGTACAGATAAATTTGACCCCCGAAGGATTTTAGACTTTTCAAAAAGTAGCGGCAAGTGGCAGGACAGAAATTAAAGGCGGGAGTCCTGAATGTTGAAATTGCAGGATATTAGGTAAGGGCGGTGATTGATATGAAGTGGAAGAAAAAGATGTTGAATAATATATTTAAAAAAATTGCAGGTATAATTTTAGTATTATCGATGGTTTTAGGGGCTGTTCCGTTGGATGCGGTTTATGGGCAAGAAAATTTTACAGTAACGGAAATTAATTTATACAGAACCTTTGAAGACCTGTTTGATACAGGGGTCTATGGAATATCCATTGACGGGACAGGATTAAGCAGGATTACCATAAGTTATCAGAAAGAAGCAACAGACGAATTTGTGCCTTTAACTGATCCATTGCCGGGAAGCGATGATTTATTTAGGCAATATAGAGTAGATTCCGGTATAGTTATTTCCAAACTTAGAGTAGGTAACAAGGTATTTGATATTAACGAAACAGATATGCCTAAAATAAAAACAATTAACCCTCAACAGGTGGATATAACAGACATTGCTTCACAAATAACATTCAAGGGTGAAAATTTTGAAAATTTTGGTTCAGACGGGGGTGCAGGCACAGATAGCACTACAATTAAAATAAACAACATAAATCTTACAGAAAGTTTCAAGATAAATGAAGGGGCTGAAAATGAGGTAACACTATCCCAAGGTGAATTATCAAATTTGGGATATGGAATAAAGCATATAACTATAGAAAAAACGGTTATTGCCGCAGATAGTGTGAAGGTAACTACTACCTATAATCAAAGAAATGCTTTTAGGGTATATGAGAACATAGGCGAAAAGGAAACTGCAATTTATCCCAATAGAGGCAAAATAGGAACAGAGATAAGTATCACCATAAAGAAGGATCAATATAAATATTCCGTATTTTTTTTAGAAGATGAAACCAAACCTTTTAGGTATGAAAATATGGGCGAAGACCCTGAATATATTCAACTTACCAATGATGATGGAATAATAAGGCTTAAAGTTCCCGAAGGCTTACAGTCGGGCAGAACATATAAGGTAATTATCACAAATAATTTAGATACCAAAAAAGGACCGGGCAAGGATTTGACCGATGATGTTACAAAACAAAAAACCATAGGAGAATTTTATGTAGTAGATGCAAAAGTAGGACCGGCCATAGAAAAAATTGTACCAAGAGAAGGAACAAGTGCGGGTTCTTATGTAACGATATATGGATATAGATTTGAAGAACTCAAAATAAGCGGTTTAAACAAAGCGGTTGATACCGTGCCGCCTATTGATATAGCAGATCCAAATTCCGATAAGTTAGAGATACTATCGGGTGGTCAAGATGATCCGACAAAACTTAGAATAAATTATTACAAAGAAAATGTTGACCCCGATATTACATATAATGGCGAACAAATCAAGGAACTAACGAGGGATTTTTTAGTTACTATAGGTAGGGATGCCTTGTTTGAAGAGGAATATAAGGAGAAAAATGTTTTTATAAATGGAGACAGTCAGGAAGACAAACTATATATAAAAACTAAAACAATAGATGGGGATGATTTAAAGGACCCTATAAAAGATGTTGTAATAGAAATAACTACTACTATAAAAACGGAAGGTGAAAAATATATATTTACCGAGGTAACCACATTGCCGAAAGGATATACTTTTTTACCAAGTCATCAAGACCCTCAAATAGATAAAATTACTCCGGACCAAATTCAGGTAGAAGAAAGTGGTTCGGATTATGAAACTAAGGATAAAACCATGTTATCGATACAAGGTAAAGATTTTAACGTATTCAGGTATGTGGAAAATGGAGATATGAAAACAAACTATCCCAAGGTAGTAATTGGGGGCTCCGATGAAGACAGTGCTGAAATTATAATAGAAAAGGATGCAGATGGCAGGGTATATTATTATAAAAAAAATGCATCGGGAGAATGGAAAAAACCAACAGAACCCACAGCAGGCGCTATATTTGAAGTGCTTGATAAAAACGGTCTAATAGTAAATGGGGTAGACGGAAATGGGGTTGGGAATTCTATTGTTGTAACAATCCCCAAAGGCATGCAAATTTCAACAATTAATAAACCTCTGCCGGTGGCTGTATCTAATCCCAAAAGAAGTTCCAAAGATAGAGGTATTTATAGCTCTAAAGACGATGTTGTCTCCTTTGTCACAGTTTTAAGTAGTCCTATAATAGAGGATGTGGATCCCTATATTGTCACGGTGGAGGGCGGGGAAGATGCAGTAATTAAAGGACGTAATTTCGATGATGGCATCAAAGTATTTATAGACGGCTCGGAAGTACCTAATGTAGCACGGGACATAGACAAGGAAACGACTAGAGGAACATTAAAATTCAAGGTACCTAGGGGCAGAGAAGGTATAAATACACTTCAAGTAATGAACCCGGATGGTGGAAGTGATACCCATGAGTTTATATATGTACAAACTATGAAAATCAACCCTAAAATTACCTCAATAGCACCCCCTAGGGGGACCAAAGATACTTTGGTAATTATAAAGGGAGATAACTTCCTGAAACCGGACCAGACAATTAGTAGTATTGAAGGATTGGGAATATATAAGCTTATGGGAAGTAGAATATTTTTAGGAAATGAAGATGTAAATAAGTACATTACAGGTGAAAAAGAATTGGGGAATTACGGGGCCCCGGAATTGGAGGAGGAATTACTTTTCAGGACAGAGGTAAATCCGGATAGGCTTATACTTTCGCCCCATTATAAGAGTGCTACATTAAGTGAAGATTCAGACGAAGACGATGAAGACGATAGAAACTATTATAGGATTAACATTGATTATGAGGGGAATCCTGTAATAATAGGTGAACATGAAAGATATACAATAAAATTGATAGATGGCTCTATAAAGACTGTTGATGATGCAGGAGAAATATTCAATGTAGTCTCAACCCCAAATTTATTAACTATAAAAAATAGCAATGAAGAAGTTATAAAGGAAATGGGGGTGTCTTTTAATTATAAATTATTTTCTACAGGTAAAAATGAATTTGGTTCTGACTATCTACGGGTAGCTGATTATTATGATAGTTTAGTTCTAAGGGACTATAAGGATGATGAAAACTATGAAGGAAATTTTTATTTAATAGAAATGGACGATACGGGGAAAATCACCTTGTCCGACGGTAAAAATAACATTTATGAAATAAGATTAAAAGACAACGATATAGTTGCTATCAAGAACAATGATATACAATCTGTGGAGATAAACAATGATTCTATAAAAATAGAAGATAAAACATTTGAATTTAAAACACCTTTTGCCGTGGACCTCTATACAGGGGGTATCACGGGACATAGGGCAAAGGTAAAAAACAGAAATGAAATATGGGTGACCGTACCTGAAAAAGATTTACCGGGTTTTTATGATGTAACGGTGAAAAACCCGGACACAAAAAGTTTTACGGTCAAGAAAGGATTTGAGTATTTAAACCCACAATCAAAACCTAAAATTAACTATGTATCCCCAAGTCAAGGCTCTGTCGATGGTGGGTATGAAATAACCATATATGGCGAAGGTTTTGAAAACACAACAGAAATATATATTGCCGGTGAAAAAGTATTAGACAGGGATGTTGAGGTAGACAAGGTAAATTATAAAAGTGTAACTGTAACTGTTCCAAAATATCCTGGAGATGTCGACATGGATTTTAAAACCGATAAAAAATTTGTTCCGATAATCGTCTTAAATGAGGATGGAGGCTCTGCAAATGTGGATAATTTATTTTCATATGCAGTAGCATCCAGCAGACCCAGGATAGATAAAATTAATCCTTTAAAGGGAACTACCGCTGGTGGGGATGTGGTAGAAATTTGGGGTTATGATTTCAGATATTTTGAGCCGTATAAAGGCGAAGAACCCAAGGAGGGAGACACCAATTTTGATGATTTAGACAGGGATGGTAAGTGGACACGTTATTCCAAGGACGAAGACGTACCGGAAAAATACAGAAAAGAACTGGATCATAAGGACCTTAGTGAATATATAGATTCTCCGGTATTACCTGCGGTATATTTTGGAAACCAAAAAGCCAAGATAGTAGAATTTGCAGCAGGGCGCATAAAGGTAGTTTCATCCAGTAGTGCCGTTTTGGGAAATGTGGATGTTTATGTATTAAACAATGATGCGGGCACATCCAATAAAGTTAAATTTACATATGAGGGGTCCAACCCTAATATAAGAGCCATTATACCAAATGTAGGCAGAAAACAGGGTGGGGAGAAGGTAGATATTGAGGGCAGCAATTTCAAGGTTAATAACATTGATATAATGGATAATGAAGGAAAAACGAACACCTATTTGGTTAGATTTGGGGAAATAAGCAATATCCAAATACCCAGAGAGGCTGAAAATTCTGGCCTTATTAATCAAGGAGTAGCTACGGTTAATCTGGCCGGGGGATTAAAGGTGGAGCATAAAATGGAAGACGGCTCCAATAAAATAATTGTAAGCATAACCGAAGGCGGTACAACCTATACACAGAAATATTCCTATGATTCCGGAATAAAATATATTGATGTTCAGGGATTAAAGGATACAGAGGACAATGATAACAATTACAAAGGAAACGAACTCATTAAGGTGGGGGTGGTTGATGGCAGACTTCTGGTAACCAGGGGCTACTCGCCAAAGGTGGAGGAAAGGTTTGCAGGTCATTTGGAGGTTGTAACCCCTACCTATTATTCCATAGGAAACGTAGATGTGGTGATAGAAAATCCGGACGGTATATCCAACAAGGCTGTCTATCAATACAAAAACCCCGACAGTCACCCACAAATTACGAATATTACAAGAGACGGGCAACAACCACAGCTAGCAAACGGCGGTAAAAATAAAATACTTACTGTTAATGCGAGGGGTGGAAGTATAATAACTGTCGAAGGTAAAGACTTTAGGGATGTAAAGCTCATTCAAATAGGAAATATACTTAATATAGGGCCCGGAGATATTTTAGAGGACGGATCTGACAAACTGACATTTAAAATGCCGGCGGTTGGCGATAATGCTTTGGTATATCTGCATAAGATTGTCGTAATAAATTATGACGGCGGAACAGCTTTGTCAGACGCGGCGGTACCTCAACCAATATATATCCAATTTATCAAAGGAGAATCAAATCCGCAAATAGAAAGCATTGTACCGCCCAGAGGCTCTTCGGCCGGCGGAAATACCGTCATTATAAACGGCGGGGATTTTAGAGAAAGAATGGATGGTTATGACGGTGAAAAACTGAAAGTATACTTTGACGGCAAACAAGTTCCGGGTAATGATGTAAGAGTTATAGATTATAAGACTATATCTGTGATTGCTCCTCCCGGAACCGCAGGTCCTGTGGAAGTAAAGGTGGAAAATCCGGATGGTGAGATGTCTAATATTGCAGAATATATCTATGCAAGCAATCCGAGAATAACATCGGTGACCGACCCGTTGGATCCGACGGGGAAAGCGGTAATTTCTACAGTATCCATCGAGGGTAACCAGGAAATTAAATTAAAAGGTACAGATTTCATGGAAAGTGCTAAGATATATTTTGCTCCTAAGGTAATGCCTGTCACGGGAAATGAGAGAAGCACGGGCAAAATAATATACATAGAAGGTATTCCGCATATATTGGAAGAGGGCACGGAGGGAACAGAGTATAATTTCATAGATAATGAGACCGTAACAATAAAAACACCCCCATTGAAGGTGGGAAGTTCAGGGGTAATTATAGTAAATTCAGATGGCGGAGCAAGTCCAATATATACAAGTTTAACCTACGGTTTACCGGAAATCGCAACTCTCCCCTGGATAGCGGCGGAGCTTGTTTATGATAGATTTATCAGAGTTCATTGGGGTGCGGTATCGGGTGTAACGGAGTATGAAATATTTGTGGTAACAGGTGGCAGAACTGCGGAGCTAATAGGTTCGACCGGGCTCACTTCATTTGCATATAGCGATCTTGAGTCCAGAACCAGATACAAATTTATTGTAAAAGCCGTAGGGGAATTCGGTTCTTCGAAAGCTTCGTTAGAGAGTGAAACTGTGACAACCGGTTCTAAAGCAGGTCCACCTGACGAGGACGGGGGATTGGCAGAAAGCACTTCAATGACCAAAACAGGTGATGTTGCTAATGTCGTAATAGGTACTAAGGATAAAGGTATAGCCCCTATGGTAATAGATCTAACCGAAGGCAGCTTGGCGGGCAGTACGGGGATAGTTATTTCTATGCCGGCCGGTGTGATTGTACAAAGTGGAAATAGAAATGTACAGGTAATAGGGAAGGATTTTTTACTTAACTTTAGACCCTCAGCTTTTAATATGGGCGTTATAAGAGAGAATAGTACAAGGTCCGATGCCGGGGTGAGGTTCATAATTGCGCCTGATAAAGGTAATACTCAGATTGCATCTGGAAATGGACTGTCGACTGTGTATAACCTCGATGCAACAATATATGTCGGCAAGACAAATACAGCTATGGATTATCTTGCCGGACCACTCAACTTGACATTGAATTATGATATACAGAAGGCTAACCTCAGAAAATTAAATTATGCCGGTTTCAGTCACTTTAATCCTGAAACTAATAGTTGGCAGTCTATTGGTTCTCCGATTGACACGGCAGTCAATTTTGTATCGAGCACTGTTAATCGGTTGGGCAGATATGCCGTTATCGGCAGCAGATAATACAATGGTTTAGCAATAGTTTAACAATGGTTTAACGATAGTTCACCAATTGTTATAAAAAAGGGATATAATACGGTGTTTGGATTTCAGAAATTAAAAATATATCAATTATTAAAAGAATTAACCAAGTATAATTATAAATTGGCCAAGAATTTTCTGAACGGAGAAAGGTTTGCGTTAACACAACAGATGAATCGAGTAGCAGCTAAACAATCGGCAAACAATTGTTAATAAATGTTTTGTGCCCTATGAAAGGAATGGTTGCATCCATGAAAAAATCAATTACACTGATTTTAATTATAGTTTTATTACTGCCTGTTTTGGTCTATGGGGACGTTAATCAGATTCGCAGGCAAGGTTTTGCAGAAGGATATCTGTCGGAGCCTATAGGTGATATATTGGAAATGGAAAGTTACGAAGGGGAAATTTATTACCTCTCCCTGAACCCTGATGCTATTTATACCATCGACGGATATATTGTTGATAAATCCGATTTTATGCCGGGGATGGAGATCTATGCAGGGTTACAAGGTAGTAGTGTTATTTCTGTAGAAGGATATTCTACAAGTAATTTGGGTTATATACCCCCTGGCAGTAAAATTAAAACTGGCAGGGTTGCAAGGATAGATAGCAATCAATTGGTATTAAGGTCACCCGCGGGTGATGAGGAAATCTTTCTCACTATGCCGGGAACCGTCATCTTGAAAAACGGGCAACATACAGGACTTGACACCTTATATGAAGGGGATAAGGTGAAATTATATTTTGATGAACATGACACCGATATAATCAGTCGCATCGGTATAGAAGGCAATTCTGTTTTAATTAAAGGATTGTATAAAGGCAAATTGGGCGTTGCGGACAGATATTCGGATAGGATTACAATTTCAGATGTTTATCAGCTTAGTAACGGTGAGTGGAAAAAGTACCATCATTCATTTACGCCTCAACCCAATTATGGTTATAAACAGCAACCGGCTTGCGGAATGACTTTGACTTATAACGGCAGTTCTTCTTTATATATGGGCGGGTATCCCATTTCATATGATAATCTAAAATATTATGCAGGCAAAACTGTTTATTTAGCTATAAAGGACTTTTTTGGGCAGGATCGAATTGAAAGAATGATAATACAAAACCAATATGAAAGCACCTATTCCGATAAAATAATCGATATAAATTGGATTACCGAAGGGTTCGAATTAAAAAACAATAAAAATATCGGTTTCAATGACGGGACAATGGTCATTAAAAATGGCAGGATAGTGGATACCTTTGCTTTAAATGCCCAATCTGATGTGTTTGTTATAGCGGATGGCAAAGGTACACAGTCCGATGCGGATGTTATATATGTTTTAAATGAGGATGTCAACAATTCCAACATCGGTGAGCATTATGTTTATGCCGGCAGGATGGACCAGATAGTGGAAGACAGGCTGTGGCTAAAGGATTTTTTCATTCTGGATGAAAATGAGTGGCAATCATTTAGGGGTGAAAAGGAATTATTTTTTGATAACGATACGGATATTTATGACCTGGATAATAATAAAAATATAAGCGTGCTGGAATTTTATAGCGGAAGTTATGCGGTAGATGAAAACTCCGAATATGCCAGGGACAATAATTTGAGGGATTGGCATGCTTATATTTATACGGATGGCGATAGGATAAGTGCTATTATGATACAGGAGAGGATAAGCCGTCTTTCAAGACAAAGGGTTACCAATGGCATAATATCGCCTGCTATTGATTCGATTAAGGACGATCCGCAGGTTGGCTGGAGGATTATGCTCACTAATGCCCGGGATTGGAGCAGTGCAAAATCTCAATGGATGGAGAAAAATGTCGACTTGTATATTAATCTAAAGGATGCGTTATTGATTAAAGACGGCAGACAAATAGAACCTTATGATTTGAAACCTGGCGAGCGTGTTTATTTGGTGCGGGATGATTACTACGCAAAGATTTTAATAATAAAATAGCAATAGTCCGCAGTCGAACATTGCAAATTTGTTCACTCCCTTTGGCCGTGCAAATTTGATGTTCTTTGCGTTTGACCTACCATCGATTTGCCTGCTTCTTCCGGTCACACAAATCGGGTTAGGTCATAAACAATCGTTAAACTATTGTTAGAAACGGGGTGTATGTATGAAAAAAGCAATATTAACAATATTAATTTTAAGCATAATAATACCAATAAATGTATCCGCTTCCCCACCGGAATTCGCAGGCGGGGTAAACAACGAATATGAATATGAAGAGATAGTATTTATAACCGGAAAACCTATAAAGTTTACAGGAACGGCAAAAATAACGGAAAAAGATAAAGCTGATACCAAAACGGTAAGCTATAAAATAGATTTAACCCCGGTAGAAAAATCCGGGAAGGATAAGCTAACCCGCAATATTACATATATCACGGAGTATGATGCCCGCAGTGACAAGGGGCAAACCATAGGACAGACGAGGGTGAGCAGTTATAGTGAAACTATAGAATTGGATGGGAACAAATTTACTTTGAAGGATTATCAGTTTTCAAAATCCGACGTTATAGATAACAGGCCTGCCTCTGATTTTTATTCAGGAAACATAAAAGCCAGAAAAGTGTATGATATCAACAAAAAGGGGAAAACGTCGGAGGGTGAAGTTATAATAGACATCAGCGGCGGTAATGTGGGTTATGAAAATTTTTGGGGTGCGACGGAAACACAGATTGTCGATTTCATATATAACGTAAATTGGCAACCGGCTGTCGATGGCAGTAAAAACGAAGACGAAAACGAGGCTGCACCACATAGAAGTTGGCAAGGCACCGTGAGGAGCCAGGTTTCCGACAGCATGACAAAAGAACTCAGGTACAGTGACAATGAAGCCAGTTTCTCAAGTTTTGACGGTGGATATATATGTATAACAAATAGCGAAATTGTATCTAAATATGATTATGAGCTTCCGTATATGGACGAAGATGGTGTAAACAGATTGAGAAGAAAACAAGGAACAGTGCATCTGTCCAAAGAAATGGTTCCCAAAATTGAAAGATTGATAGTTCCCAAATTCAGGGACTTAGGGGGACATTGGGCAGAAGGCTATATTAATAAATTGTATTCACTGGATGTATTTGACGAGGTATCCACATTTTTTATACCGGACGTACCTATGACCAGGGAGGAATTTATAAGAGCGGTTATGAAGGCCAGCGATATCAGGCTTAGCCAAGAATCTGCCAAAAAAACGAGTAAAAGAAATAAAGAGCCGGAGGTTTCACCGTTTACGGATGTCCCGACAGAGGATGCTAATTATGCATATATCAAGGGTGCGGTGGAAAAAGGGATAATTAAAGGTATGTCTGAAGATAAATTTGCACCTAAGGCCTTTTTAACCAGAGCGCAGGCCATCACTGTCATTATTCGTGCCTTGGGTTTTGAAAATAAAGCGCCTACACCCGGATATGTTACATCTTTTTCTGACGACAGATTAATACCGTCATGGGCAAAAGACAGTATCTATATGGGGCGAGAGATAGGACTGGTGCAAGGCGATCAGTTAAACAGGGTAAATCCTGACGATGAATTAACCCGCGCGGAGGCTTCCGCTATGCTTGTAAGATTTCTGGAGTTCCTAGAAAAGGATTTACAACAAGACTATAGGGAAAATATTATTTTATTTAATTAATATTCTTGCCGGTGAAAGGATTATTTTTTAAATTTGACAAAAAAATAAGGTTTTTCCAATGGTTTCAGCGATTTTTTTATTGTTCAACCGTCAAAGACCTAAACTTATGAAACAGATAATAAGGCTTAGAAATTTAATGGACAAGGTAAGACTTGTAATAAACGGGAAATAACAGAAGTATCGATGTTAATGATGGTACTATTATGAAAAATATGCTATAATAGCGAAAAGGGTAACAATATGCAATATTTGAATATTATAGTTAACTCCGAGTTAATCGGCCTACGGTTTTTACTATGGCTGTTAACCGCTAGGGCAGGGAAAGAAATTTCAATGCCTCCCGTTATTGGAAAGGAGAAACTCAATCGGTATAACCTTTTTGTCTATGCGATAGGGTTTTCTATGAAACAGACAGCTTCCAATCGGGCTGTCTGTTTTTTATTATACAAATATAGTGAATATTGTTATTTTGTTTGCTATATGTGACCGGAGGTGAAAAAGGATGATTGTGTATTCGGTCGTACATAGAAAATTTTTTAAGCCTTTCATAATTGCCCTTGTGGCACTACTGTTCGGTATGCCGGTTTCCTTGGTTGCATTTGCCCAATCGGAGGGCCATGCACTTGAAATCACAGGCGACGGAGTAGCCAATCCTGTGGCATTTACCATGACGGAACTTGAAAATATGGAACAATACCAACATGAGTACAGTACGATCAATACTTACCCCACCAAAAACTGGTACGTCGCAAGAGGGGTTAAGCTGAGGGAATTATTTGATCTGGCAGGCATTAAAACAGAAGAAGCTCAATTGATAAGGTTCGTTTCGAGCGATGGTTATGAGGTCACTCTGACGGTTAAAGAATTATTAAAAGATAAGCGTTACTATTTTCCCGGTTTGAAAGAAAATCATCCTTATGACGGGAGTATTCCGGGTTCCGTTGAGGACAAAGCGGAGGTAGAGCCGATAATAGCTCTGCTCAGTGTTGAAGGCAGTAATGACCCTGTTCATATGACCGACAGGGATGCACTGCATTTAATCATTGGGCAAAGGGCCGTTACCGAGCAGACATGCACACTGTTTTTAAAATATATTAACAAAATTGAAGTGCTCACAAGCGAGCCTGAAAAGTGGGATGCGCCCAGAGCAAAAATACCGGATGGGACTGTCGTTCCTAAGGGGACTATGCTTGAATTGTTCAATAAGCTGGGCGATGCTGATAAAATTCACTACACTACCGACGGCAGTATCCCGACGGTGGATAGCCCTATGATTAACTGGGTTGCCAAACGTTGGCATTCTTTAAGGCCGGAGGATTTGGGCATTATAAACAGTCCTTTTGAAATAAATAGAGATGTAATCATAAAGGCAAAAACTATTGGTCCCGGAAGAGAGGACAGTGATGTTGTTACCTTTATTTTTACTGTCGATGATACCGGCGAGGTTCCTGATCCGACCAAAGTTTTAGGAGGGCCGTCTTCAGGGATTATTCTTGACCGCAATAAGCTCAATCTTGAGGTTGGGGGTACTTTCCGTTTGGAGGCGACTGTGATCCCATATAATGCCAAGAACAAGCAAGTGACTTGGAGTTCTAGCGATACGAGTGTGGCTACTGTTGATAACAATGGGCTTGTAACGGTTGTAGGGGAGGGCATGGCTGTTATTACCGCAACAACTGTAGAGGGCAACCATAAGGCGCATTGTATGGTCAATGGCCCGGATTGGGATGAAGTACAGGTTACTGACCCTGGGGCCATCGATTTCATAAAGGAAGAAGAGCAGAAGGTTTCAAATGAGCTTGAAGCCGAACAACAGCACCTGAAAGAAAAAGGGGAATCAGTTGTTATTGGAACTGTTGATGAAGATGATGATGAAAAACCGGGAAAACCCGGTGCATCGTCGGCGGGAGGGCCCCCTGCGGACGGACCGTCATCAGCGACAGGTAAATTACGGTATTTGGCGGAGAGGAAAGATACAGATGATTTTGCATCTGATCCCGTTGCCGCCGACGTTTCTCCGGAGTTGTCCGGCGGCCGGCCCGGACGGATATTCGAGATGTCGCTGGGTCCCGTATCGATTCCCTTGCTGATGGAGAAAGATAAACTGCATACATATATGCTGATAATTTTTCTGTTTCTTTTCTTTTCGGGAGCAGGCAAAAGGTATTTAGAATATGCAAAGGAGACCGAGACAAAGTGATTGAAATTATTTTAGCACCCTTAAAAAAAGCAATGCATGTTGTTTCATCCGGTTTGTTAGTGCCTACTATCATAATATTATTACTGTTTTTGGCTTGGTTGGTTATTGAGCTGGGAGGCCTTCTGGTAGAAATTTTTGTTGAAAGACGCAAGGGCAAGATAAATGTACCGAAAATGATTGACGATTTTCAGGGAAAGGATGCGGAAGAGATTCTTGAAATTATTGGGCAAAGCAGTTTGCCCCGGCGCCAGAAAACAGCCCTTGGTGAGTTGATAAATCATAGTGATTTACCCGGTGCATCCCTTCAAGCTCTGGCACGTCGACTGATTGCTAAAGAAGAGCTCTATTATGTCCGAATAACCAATAGGACGGATCTGGTGGTGCGTTTGGGGCCTACGCTGGGATTGATGGGTACATTGATTCCGCTGGGGCCGGGTATTATCGCCCTGGGCCAAGGCAACACCAAAGTATTGGCGGATTCTTTGCTCACCGCCTTTGATACAACGGTTACGGGTCTTATCACTGCGGGTGTAGCTTTTGTCGTTTCCCGTCTGCGGAAGAGATGGTACGAGGATTATTTGAGCGTTATGGAAGCGTTAACAGAGAGTCTATTGGAGGTGTTTGCATATGACCGGGGGACTGAGAAGCAGAAGGCGTAAGATGCTTACGTCATTTGAAGAGGTTAATCCTATGGAAGGGGTTGTCAATATGGCGGATGCCATGCTGGTACTTGCCTGCGGGTTGATGCTTGCTTTGTCCGTATATTGGAATATCGACCTGGGCCCAATAGGAGAACGCGTTGATTTGCAGCAGGGGCAAGAAGTCACCGAAGGCCTGGACCTGCGCGACGATTTAATTGAAACTTCGGGTGAAGGCGAACTTTATGAGAAAATGGGTACTGTCTACAAAGATCCCCAAACGGGGAAGTTGTTCATGTTGACAGACCGGTAACAATAAACATGCCTAAGGGGGAGTATGAACAATGCAAATTAATAAAGAAAGGCGTTTGCGGAGACTCATTTCGATCTTTCCGTATATGATGATAATTGCCGTTATATTTAACATATTGATGCCTGTTGCCGCTTTTGCCGCTCCTTGGAATACACTTGAAATTACAGGAGACGGGGTAACAAATCCGATAACGTTTACCCGGGAACAGTTAGGGGAAATGGATCAACATCAGGAGGTATACAGCTGTATTAATACCTGGCCTACCAAAAGATGGTATGTGGGCAAAGGAGTCAAATTATGGGACTTGCTTCTTGAGGCAGGGATAAAAGAAGACGAAGCCAAGTTGGTCACATTTACTTCTACCGACGGCTATAAGGTGATGATTACGGCCAAAGAATTATTTCACGACATACGTTACCGTTTCCCATATTTCAAGGGTACTGAGGACGGTGACGGACATCTCTCCGGATCCCCAAAGGAAGCGGTGGAGGTGGAACCGCTGATTGCCCTGATAAGTGTTGAAGGTAGCGATGATCCTAAATACATGGATGATATGAATACTTTTTTGTTGATGCTGGGCCAGCGTGCCGTAACAGAACAGACAGGAAATTTATTTGTGAAATATTTAAGTAAAATCGAGGTATCCACGGCCGAACCGGAACAATGGGATGCTCCACAGGCTAATCCCGAAGGCGGTACGGTACCGAAAGGGACCATGGTGACACTGAGTAACCTTTATAGTGATGATGATAAGATTTATTACACCACAGACGGCAGTGAACCGACCTTTGACAGTCCGATGTACAACTGGATTGCCAGCCGGTGGTGGTCGGCACGGGCTGATGTGCTTGGAAAAATCAATCGCCCTATCGGGCCAATTAATGAGGATACCACAATCAAAGCCGTGACTATAGGCCCGGGTAAGGAAAACAGCGATATTGTCACCTTTATCTACAAAGTAATCGATGACGAGCCGGGTACCAGCGAGGGAATACGGCTTAGCGATATCACCGGGCACTGGGCCCAAGACGATATTAAAAAACTCGTAGCCTCAGGTGTCATAAGCGGCTATCCTGACAACAGTTTTAAACCCGACAATAATATTACCAGGGCGGAATTTACTACAATTCTTATGAAGATGCTTGAACTGCCTACACAAAATAGCAAAGTTTTTGCGGATACCTCCGATCATTGGGCACGCGATGCAATATCCGTTGCCGCACACCATGGGATTGTAAACGGCTATGACGACAACACTTTCGGTCCTAATGAACCTATTACCCGTGAACAGATGGCAGTAATGATTGTCAGGGCAACAGGACTGACGCCGGAGGCAGGGGAGCTAAATTTTGCCGACAACGACAGAATATCGGATTGGGCCGTAAGCTTCATGGCCGCGGCGGTAAAAAACGGAATTATCAACGGATATCCCGACAATACCGTCCGTCCGCAGGGTTTGGCTACAAGGGCGGAGGCGGTAACAGTTATTGTTAAGGCACTCAGTCCCTCTATTACTACCTAAAACCGGGGGGTATTACGCATGCAGTTTTATTGTCTACATAAAAACAAATTAATCACCGGCATATTATTAATCTCGATTATGTGTATTGTTGCAGTCGGATGCACCGCTCAAAAAAAGATTCCTGTTGGGACAATTGTTATTGAAGGAAATGCAGTAGAAAGCAAAGCTTTTTTTACGCTTGAAGAATTAAAGTCTATGGAAAATGGTTTAAGGGAAGCCGATTACTTTTCCCTTAATTCTTACGGCACTAAGAAATATTTTCACTTTAAAGGTGTCAGCTTGGGTTATCTTCTGAAAGGAAAGGTGAACTTGAAGGATCATGCTTCCAAGGTCACCTTCACGGCAGAGGACGGTTATACGGTTGAGTATACACTGGAAGATGTTCTGAAGGAAGATTATATAGATGAGCAGAATCCTGAAGTGAAATATGAAATGATTCTTGCATGGGAAGAGGATGGAAGAGAATACAATCTTGAAATCGGCAATCCTTTTCGACTGGTTGTTGGTCAAAAAAAGCCGGGTGATATAAACAAACCTCATTGGGTATTAAACGTAAAAACTATCCGTATCGATTAGATTTGAAAAGGTTTACCGGCAGTCCGGCTAAAACAGGATATCTTCTATAAAAAGGGGGGTGATACTGTCCTGGATTCCAGTTACTTAACGGAAGTTAATTAAGTTTTAAAATTATCTATGGAAAGAGGTGTTGTTAACAATGTTTCTGAAGAATAATGGCAGGAAGAAATTTGCAGGCTCACTGCGGGCGAGGTCGCTGGCAATACTATGTATACTATTTATGCTAATAGCATTTTTACCACAAACAGCGCTAGGCCAGACGCAAACAGTGGATGTTCTTTATGATGGGACGGTTGCTCTGAAAGCAGGCGAAACCTTTGAGGTGACCGCCTCATCGGGGGAAACCTATACTGTGGGCTGGAACACGCCTTTTGGTGCTCTTCAGACTGTTGCGGTTGCAAAAGGTTTCACCTATGCTGTTACCGATAAGAATTTTGAAAAATCCGGTGCCCTTCTTTTAGATGATGTAGGGAAATACACCTTTGTTAAAGGTGGGAGCCAGTGGTATGCATATGTCAACGGTGTTTTCAAGGATGGTTTCAACAATCCTGATGATGCTCTGAATCTAATTCCGCTTGCTGCCGGTGACAAGGTTGAATTTTACTATGCCGACGGCGTCAGTGACAAAGAAGATTATAATGCGGTAAAGGCCGCAGCCACTGTCGCAGTGAAAACGGTTGTAGATACCGGTGGCGCGGCGCCGGCGGAAGGTACCGGTGATACTGCACCGACGGACTGGACACTTCAGCTTTCGGGTGCCAGGGATGAGACTGTTACCGGGTCTTATTTTGAAGAAGGCATCCTCTGCCGTTCGACTCATAAAGCTTCCTGGACCGATGACGACGGCAATGTTTGGGGAGGAGTACCGCTCTGGGTGCTCGTAGGCATGATTGACGATAACCCTGATCCGGGTCCTGCTCATTTCAATTTTAACGATGATCTTGCCGCCAAAGGTTACAGCATTAAGGTAACCGCCGGCGACGGATGGGATACAACTCTTGAGAGTGCCGCTATTGCCCGTGATGACGGTTATATTGTAGCCAATACTTTAAACGGGAAACCGCTTCCGCTGAAAACCGAGGCAGGGAAAGACTGCTGGCCGCTCCACTTGAAAGGTTCGAAGATTAAAAGCGGACAGCAGGTAGGCAACATTGCGCGTATCGAGCTTGTTGGCCTTCCCGAACCTTCAGACGGTTGGACGCTGGAGATGCTCGGCAAGGTAGGCGATACCGTCACTGAGAAGGAATTTGAAAAGGGGCTGGCCTGTGGAGGTTCAGGACACAATGTGGAATGGACCGACAACGAAGGCAACGTTTGGTCCGGCATACCCCTCTGGACGCTTCTTGGCGCAATAGACGATATTGAGGAAAAAGCCCACTGGACCTTCAGTGACAGCGTAGCTGCAAAGGGTTATACGGTAGAAGTAGTTGCAGCGGACGGTTATACAAAGACCTTTAACAGTGCCGATGTGGCACGCAGCAATGACTATATAATTGCCAACAAAATCAACGGCGAACCTTTGACCGACGAAAAATCTGCACCGTTGCGCTTGGTAGGAGCAGGCGTAGCCAAAGAAGACGGTTCCCTCAGCGGTTCCGCCGTCGGTAATATCGCCAGGATCGAAATACCTGAACTGCAGATCCCGCCGGCTGCGGAGGGCAGTTGGAACCTTGCCCTGAAAGGCAGAATCAGCTATGTTTTCTCGCAGGCCGAATTCGAGGAATCCCTCGCTTGCCATGAAAAGCAATGGACGGATGGAGAAGGCAATATCTGGTCAGGTATGCCCCTACGGCTTCTGGCCGGTTGGGTGGATGACTGGCAACCACATAAATATGATAAGGTTCAGGCCATAAATGGATATAAAATTATAGTAAAAGCCGGGGACGGTTACGGTAAGGATTTTAATAGCAAGGATATTGATGATAGCAGTGATAACGATTACATTATTGCAAATAAATGCAATGGCGAAGAACTGACCGGCAAGTCATGGCCTCTACGTTTGGTCGGTGCCGGTGTATCCATCGAAGGAGCTTTGGGAGGTAACAGCGTCGGGGGTATTGCGCAGATCGAACTGACCGAGTTTGGAGCTATTCAGCCTCTACCCGAAGTCCGCATTGTTAAATATGCGGAAGACGGTGTCACCATACTGAAAGAGAAGACAGTTGATTACATGTGGCTGGAAAACGAAAGCGGTTTCGATGTAATCGGGGACGGGGAAACAATCTATAAATTCGAAGGTATTACCAACGATCCCGATGATGTCTGGGATGCGGACGAGAATTACCTTGGCGGTTTCAAAATAGAGGACGCCATAAAAGGTACCCGTGTTCGAGATCTTTGCAGCCTTGTAGGCGGTATGGGAGCAGGCACTGAAATAGTATTTGTGGCCAAGGACGGTTGGGAGACAAGGCTTCCTTACTCCTCCGTTTATCCTGATCCTTCGGTGCAGACACGTCAGGGCGACACCGTTCTGGCTTGGTTTGCCAATGGCAAATACGTGCCCGACTACAAGGACGGTATGCGCTTATTCTTTACACCTGAAGACCATATCTATGGTCAATGGGATATGCACGAAACCCTACCCGAAGCCTACTGGCACTACTATTATGGGGGCGGGGTACAATATCCGTCCTGTGCCGGTTTATCTGCCAAATATATCACGGAAATCAGGGTATATTCCGTTCCTTTTGGCGACTGGACATTCGAACTTGATGGCCGGGATATTGGCGGTACGTATCTTGAAGTGAGTAAGACCTTCTTTGAATCAGGCCTCACTTGCACATTCGGTGCTAATCATGATGCAACATATACTGATTCCAAAGATCGTGTTTGGGGAGGTATGCCTCTATGGCTCTTGGCCGGTTATGTCGATGATCAGGATGAACACTCCGGCAACGCTTTTAATTTGGAGTTGGCCCGGGCAGGTTATGACATAGTGATTACCGCAGGGGATGGCAGCGTTGTAACCATCGACAGCAAAAACATTAACCGGAACGCCGATTACATCGTCGCCAATACGCTTGATGGAACGCCTATACCAGAATCCGACAAGAGTTGGCCGCTCCGTCTTGTAGGGCCGGCTGTTTCCGGATCGGAATCAATTTCCGGAATTGCTCGCATCGAGTTGAAGGGCAGTCAAAAGCAAAAACCGCTTTACACAGTTACTCCGGTAGACGATGCTGCCTATACTGTTAGTGAGACTACAGAAGGTATCGGTAAAATGACAGTAAAAGAAAATATAACAGGTTTAAAATCCTTCTCGGTTAAAATTACACCGGTAGTTCCTCACGATGGTGAAGAAACAGTGGTCTTCACTCATTTAAGGGATGGTGTACAATTGGCTATCAGTACTATCAGAGCCGACTTTGATTTGGCCGGTATTGATTCTGCACAGGCTAGTTTCAATGTAGAACCGGATGATGTAGTCAAGGTTTATATCGTTGATGAACTGAGCAATTCGGCGGATCGTAACCCGATTATTCTGCAGTAACGTTTCAACGGGAAAAATGACAGGAGTGAAGAGCGGGGGAGCGAAAGCCTCCTCTCGCCCATCTACCCTTTTTGAATGTTTTGCCATATAAAGAATATAGAATTTGTATCAAAGTTGTGGGGAAACAGGTAACGAAATTTATGAAAAAAGAGGTGTTTTGTTGTTATGTCTTTTAAGCCGAACAGGTGGAAAAAAGCAGTAACCCTGCTAATAGTTTTGAGTTTATTCTTGGGTCTGAGTATTTTTTTGCTACCTGAAATTGTTAATGCCGACGCAGGCCTTATTACGGTGAAGGTAGACGGGGAAATATGTAAAACATTTACCCTTGAGGAACTGGAGGGGTTGCAAAAGGAAAAATATTATACTTATAGTACAATAAACACCTGGCCTACCAAAAGCTGGTATATAGGCGAAGGCCCGACACTGGCTGATCTTTTGACAAATGTTGAGATGCCGGAAGGGCTCCGGTTGGAAGATATTCAGATGATCAGATTCAAGGCCGCAGACGGTTTACAGTTGTCCTTTACCAAAAAAGAGCTGCTGGAGGATACCCGTTATTATTTTCCGGGACTGAAAGAAAATCATGAGTATTTCGGCCATGTATCGGGTTCTTCGGAGGGGGCGTTTGAGGTTCCCACTGTTTTGGCTCTGCTAAGTATCGATTCGGATGATCCTGCTGATTTGGAGGGTAGAGACAGAAATGCGCCACATTTGCTTTTCGGGCAGCGTTGGATTACGGAACAAACAAACCAAGCTTTTGTAAAAACGGTAAGTGAAATAGATCTCCTGACCACCGCACCGGAAAAATGGGACATCCCCACGGCAACACCGGAGCAGGGTATGGTTTCTCCCGGAACCAAAGTGAGATTAAGCTGTCGGAATAATGATACGGATAAAGTTTATTATACTGTCGACGGTAGTGATCCGACCTACAAGAGTTCTATGTATAATTTGATTGCTTCAAGATGGTGGAACAACCGTAAGGATGATCTGGATGAAATCAACAAGCCCATCGAGATCAACGGGGATACTGTAATCAAGGCCGTAACCATTGGCTTGAGTAAGGAAAACAGCGACATTGTCACCTTTATCTACAAAGTAGCTGAGGAATTTATTTTACCGGAACGGATCATTTTGACCTGGACCGACGATCCTACTACCACACAGACCGTAACTTGGCTGATGCCTCCCGATTCATCCGCTGCAATACAATATCTGCAGGCAAAGGACTATAGCGGCAATTTTGATGCCGCCCGGCATTTAGGAGTCCCGGGTACAGCGTTCAATACCGGCGGCACTCTTTACCGTTATACGGCGAATATTGCCGGCCTGTCCCCGGATACCGAATATGTTTACCGGGTGGGAAGTAAGGACTGCTGGAGTGAGCCGGCGGTTTTCACCACGGCGACGGAGGATAAAAATTTTACCTTTTTGTATATGGGAGATATACAAGCCGATTACGCTTTATGGGGGAATATGCTGGATTCTGTTTATGAAACTTACCCGGAGATCAAGTTTGCACTGCTGGGTGGCGACCTGACGGATAACAGTTATGATGAGGACGAATGGGGAGAGTTCCTCGATGCCGCCGGTGTTTTTTCCCGGATACCGGTTATGCCTACCTTGGGCAACCACGACGGATTAATGTATCTGAAGTTTTTCGCCCTACCGGAGAATGGGCCCGAAGGCTTAAAGCAGGAATTTTATTCTTTCGATTACGGCGATGCCCATTTTGTAATATTGAACAGTAACAACAATACCAATGTGGCGGCAAAACAGTGGTTGCAACAGGACTTGGAAGCTTCAAATAAAAAATGGAAGTTTGTTGCTTTCCATCATCCCATATATCCGGTTGTATATGATTATAAAGGGATTGACAGATCCATCTACGAAAACTGGGTTCCCATACTGGAACAAAATGAGGTGGATATGGTTTTTGTCGGACACCAGCATGTTTATATGCGTACACATCCGATTTTTCAGGACGAGGTGCAAAGTGATTCTTATGGAATTGTCTATGTCATGGGTAATGCCGGCTCTAAGATTTATGCCGCCGACGAGGATTTTTCTTATATTGCTAATGAACGGACCGGCAGTAATTATCAGGTGATCGATCTTGATGGCGATGTTTTGACCCTGACGTCCAAAGAAGCGAACGGTGAAACGATTGAAATTTATATGATCGACAAAAGCATACAAACTCGTCCCGAAAAACCGAAATATAACGTCGTGCCGAAAGCAGACCCTGTATACGGTATAGGAGTCACCACGGACGGTATCAAAACTATGACCGTAAATTCGAATCAAGCCGGCTTTAAATATTTCACTGTCCTTGTGGAACCTCTGATTGCGCATGAAGGAACAGAGACGGCAGTGTTTACTCAATTAAGGGATGGGGTACAGTTGCAGCTCAATTCCTTGACGGCCGATTTTGATTTGACAGGAACTGCACAGGCGGGATTTAATGTAGAAGACGGCGATATAATTAAAGTTTATTTAGTTGACAGTTTAAACAATGCTACTGATTTTAACCCGACGATCCTGCAATGATCGCTGTGTTAAAAATTTAAACACCTGTTTCTTTGATAGGTGCTAGGGGCGATGATTATGTAAGGATGAACGATGGTGATATAGCAACATTTGAATATGGAACAAAATAAGGGGGTAAATATTTGAATAAGAATTTTTCTAATAAAATCATCGTTTTTTTGTTAGTTGGCCTTATGTTACTTACAGGATGCGGCAAGAAAGAAATCGCCAGTTCAAAGAGCACCGGAAAAGAAGATTATGAGAACCAGGTTATAGTGATAGAAGGTGCTGAGGACGGGGACAAAAAAATAACCGTTGCGGAAATGAGAAAGCTGGATCAAAAAGAGCTCAAAGCGAGCCTGACAAGGACAACGGGTCTGTTGGAAGAATTTAAGGCCGCCGGTCCTACCGTAAAGGATGTTTTAACACAGGTGGGTGTGAACATAGATGAATATAAAGGGTTAGGATTTATAGGGAGAGACGGTTATTACTGTTTAGTTGTACCCGAAATTGTAGAAAACTATGAATTAATCCTGGCACTGGCTGTCGATGATAATCCTGAACTCCCCGCCGATACAAGACCTGCAAGACTGTGTGTACAAGGTGAGTTCGGACCATATTGGGTACGCATGGTAGATAAAATAATACTTCATAAAGAAATTCCTCAAAAAGATATAAATTCGGTCTGGGTGTTTAAAAATTTAGCTGAGGGTATAGAGCCTTATTCATATGAATATTACGGAAGTAAAGATGATTCTATAGAGTTGGCTCAGGTGTTTTCAAGGTTTGACAATATAAATTATGAGGCTTTTTTTACAATGAAATCTGCCGACGGATTTTTGAAAAATGAGTCAATGAATGTTGTCGGTCAAATGTATTACATCAAGATTGACGGTGAAGATTCGCCGATGAATATTTCGCCGCATATAAAACTCGGTATGAATGTAAAAAATATGGCTTGGTTTTCAACAAACGCCGATGCTGCCATATTTCCGGAACAGATGGCAAGGTTGTTGGAAGAAACCGAGATCGGCAACTTCAAAGGAGTTTTATTAGGAGATATATTCGAAGAGGTTCGTGTAAGGGATATCGAGGACAAAAGTTTTGAAATCATCGATGTAAATGGCGATAGCCTTAAGGTCGGCGGTAACGATCTTTATGAGGGAATCTTAATTGTTGACAAGGGTAGCTATAGTGTTATGTGGGACGAACAAAAAGGGCTGCCCCTGATCGAAAATCTACTTTGCATCAAAACCGCAGAATAAAACAACATAATGGAGTTGTCATCCTGAGTATGGCAGCTGGGTAGCTACATTGAAATATGAAGCCGGATGAGCTGGACAAACGGGGGGATAAATATTGAGAAGCGGTGTTTTTGTTACAATAGTTGTCTTATTGATTGCGGTTTTAATTGCCGGTTGTGGCTCGGACGCAGTAACAAAGAAAGAACTGGAGGTGATTAGGGACGCTGTTCCAAACATAGACAAAAGCAATATTAAAACGGTTAAGCTAGATAACAACATAGCTGAAAAATTTCCCGCGGTTAAGAAAATTTTCAAAATAAGGAATGGGGACGAGGACGATTATGCTTTTACGGTAACCCCGACAGGCTTCCGAGGGCACATCAATACCGTCGTTGTTATCGATGGAAAACAAAATCAAATTAAAGACGTAAAAATTATAGAACATGAAGAAACATTAATTTATGCGGAAAGCCTGACTGAAAGTTGGTTTTTAGATCGTTTCAAAGGTAAAAGTATAAAACAATATTTTAAAAGGGCAATACTTGAAACAAATGAACCAAATGAAATAATTCAAATAACTGCTGCTACTATCAGCACCCAGGCGGTAATAAACGGCGTTAATTCGGCTGTTGGAGCTTATCATGAGTTGGTACTGCATGAAACTGCCGAACCGGTGCCGTTTAAGGTAGATGAATTTGTTACGGGTGTTGAGTAAAAGGGGGAACCGGCCGTGGAGACTTCAAAAGTAAGGCTGACAAACAAAATGATTGCCGTTATAATAATATGCCTGATTATTGTAGTAGGGATTTTTCTATACCTGAATTCCCTTGAGGAAAGGCTCGATGAAGGCGAAATAAGAATAAAAGCAGGGAATAATGTTTTAGGAATAGTGACACTGGAAGATGTAAAACAATTGCCGGCTGTGAAGAAAAAACTTGCTATCAATTCAACACTGGGAATAACAAAACACCAATTTACATGTACACCGTTGTCGGAAGTGTTTAATAAAATTGAACCGAATATTGTCAATGACTATAAAAAAATAATTACGATAGGTGTAGATAATTATACATCCTCTATAAAAATGGATGAGGTATTGGAAAAAAACAATGTGTTTTTAGTGTATGAGGATAATGGCAAACCCCTCAAATCTAAAACAGGAAAAGAAGGAACCATGAGGGTAGTAATCCTGAATGATATATTCGGACAGCGTTTTACAAATTTTCTTGTTGAGATGCGGCTTGAATAATAAATTTTAGATTGTACATAAAAATCGTATAACAAATAGGTCTATACGCAAGGAGGTGGTCGCTACGGGGTAAGGCATACTGTCAAGATTCTTCTGGGATTTATAAGAAACTGAAAAGGGGGCGTTTTAATATGATAAAAAAGAGGAAGGCTTTAAGCATTTTTATAACAATGGCTGTCATTCTTACCATGGTTTTTAGTTCGGTTCTTGCAGTCAATGCTGCTTCATTATCAGACATAGAAGGGCATTGGGCACAGGATACGATAAGGGATATGGTTGGTAAAGGGATTATTACAGGGTATCCCGACGGTTCCTTTAAACCAAACAATAATATTACCAGGGCGGAATTTACATCATTACTCGTCAGAGCTTTTAATCTGGAATCAGGCCCTGGAAAAACATTCGGCGATACGGCCGGTCATTGGGCCGGAGAAATTATTAAAACAGCTAACTATCACGGATTGGTGAGCGGTTATAGTGATACTTTGTTTGGTCCCGATGATCCTGTTACTCGTGAACAGATAGCGGCGATGGTTATCAACGCCATAAAGATAGAATCGTTCAACGGGGGCGGGGAGTTTACCGACAGCGCCCAAGTTTCCGACTGGGCAAAGGAATCAGTGGCCAAAGCGGCCATAGCGGAATTGATTACCGGATATCCGGACGGCACCTTTAAACCAAAAGCCAATGCCACCCGTGCGGAGGCTGCGGTTGTATTGGACAGAACCATCAAGTTTACCGACGTTAAGGTTACACTGGAAATAAGTCCCATGGAAGCAAAAGTAGGTGATGAAATCACCTTAAGCGGCAACGCCGGCCCGGACACATTTATTTCAATCAAAGTTGTGGACGGCAAGGGGGAAGTAGTTTATTTTGATGCCGTAAAATCCGACAAGGACGGAGCATACGATACAAAATTTATAGTCCCCGGTAATATCGAAGGTGACCTGACGATCGTGACCGGTTATGGTGCAAATGTTGCGACAGAAACCCTGAAAGTCATAGATAGTTAGGAGAATCAGGGCCGGTTATTTATTAACCCCCCAAGAACACTCGTGACTTCAGCCATGAGATGAATTGGGGGAATAGTAAGCGTATAGGGAAACTTGTACGTAGCGGTAGCAAATAAGCTATCCAATATACCACTTGAATTGCTGGGAACCCCTAAAGCTAACAAAGCCACAACGTAAGGATGAAACAAGCCTAAGCGTGACGGCAGCGAAAGCAGAAAAAATCTTGTTAGATGGTATACGGTT
>CAZVFS010000004.1:0-6331 GCA_964626575.1 uncultured Alkaliphilus sp.
TTCCCCCAATTCATCTCATGGCTGAAGTCACGAGTGTTCTTGGGGGGTTAATAAACCACATATTTCATTTTGTATTTCCTCTAATTCCTCATCGCTATATGGGGTAAATTTATTCTGCCCTGCTAAAACTGTTTCCCCATCTTTAAAGTTTTGAAGTACATACGTATTACAACCTTTTATTTCTCCGGCTATTATCCTGATGTCTTCCGCGCTGAGCAACTCTTTGCATATGGTGGTTCTGAATTCATAGTCAACTTTATTTCCCAACAATATATCAATGCTCTTTTGTATGTCTCCCAAAACCACAGGTGTTTGGGTAATCAACGAATATTTATCCAGGGGCGCTTTTATATCCATAGCAATATAGTCTATCAATTTTTCATCAATTAACCTTTTAAGTAGATTAGGGTTTGTGCCGTTAGTATCCAATTTTATATTAAAACCTTCTTTTTTAACTTTGCAGATAAAATTATATAGCCCTTTTTGGATGGTTGGCTCCCCACCGGAAATACATAAAGCATCTATAAATTTTTCTCTACTCTTTAAAAAACCGATAACTTCCTTTGTCCCTATCTTCTTCCCCACGTTGTTTACAATAGAACTATTATGACAATATAAACATCTAAAATTGCATCCCCCTGTGAATATCACCGTACAAATACTATTTGGATAATCTATAAATGATGATTTTTCTATTCCTAGAATATTAATATCATCCTTATCCTGCATTTACATTTTCCTCTACCCCACCGACTAATATCTCGGAATCGGCATCTATCTGAAACTCGACACGATCCTTGTATTCTTCCTGTTTACCTCTGTTCCACACCTGAACGGGCCTATGAAAGCCCACAACCCTGCTCCAGACCTCCGCTTCGCTTCCACATTTAGGACATTCGAAATGTTCCCCCGACAGGTAACCATGTTCAGGACATATGGAAAATGTAGGGCTGACGGTAAAATAAGGGATAGAACTCCTTTCCATTACCTTTTTAATCAACATTTTACAAGTTTCTATATCTTTAATTTCCTCGCCGATGAACCCGTGCAACACCGTACCTCCGGTATATAAGGACTGCAATTTTTCCTGTAGTTCCACAGCCTCAAATATATCCGTAGTATAATTTACCGGTAGCTGCGTAGAATTTGTATAGTATGGTTCATCCTTGCCCTGCGTATATATTTTAGGATACAATTTTTTATCCATCCTCGCAAATCTATAAGTAGCCCCTTCTGCCGGAGATGCTTCAAGATTCCACAGGCTTCCTGTTTCTTCTTGAAATATTTGTATAACTTTGTTCATAAATTCCATAATTTCTACTGCAAATTGATTACCCGCTTCTGTAGTGACATCTATTCCTAATAAATTAATACATGCCTCATTCATTCCATTTAGACCGATTGTAGAAAAATGATTTTTAAAATATCCCCCTGTCGCCTTTTTTACATTTTGTAGATAATGTCTCGAATATGGATATAAACCGGCATCCATATACTTCTCTAATACATGCCTCTTGGTCTCACAGATTTCTTTGGATATTTCCATCAATTCTCTGACCTTCCTTTTGAATTCCTCCACAGAATTGGATAAATAACCTATTCTCGCCATGTTTAATGTTACAACATTTATTGAGCCTGTAAGTGGATTTGCTCCAAATAATCCTCCACCCCTTCTCCTGAGTTCGCGATTGTCTAACCTGAGCCTACAACACATAGACCTGATATCCTCCGGCGACAGATCGGAATTCAGAAAATTTGCGAAATAAGGAGTACCAAATTTTCTTGTCATATCCATAATTGAGTTTATCACCTTTGAATCCCATGGAAAATCATCGGTAACATTTATAGTGGGTATCGGAAAACTAAAGGCCCTACCCGCTCCGTCCCCTTCCATCATTACCTCGCAAAAAGCAAGATTAAACATATCCATTTCTTTTTGAAATTCTCCATACGTTTTATCCATTAACTTTCCGCCAATAGTTACCGGTTGTTTTTTTAACAACACATGGGGTGTTATATCCAATGTGATATTAGTAAACGGGGTTTGAAAACCTACCCTTGTCGGTACATTTAAATTAAATACAAAACGTTGTATAGCTTTTTTTACCTGTATGTAATTTAAATCATCATAATATATAAATGGAGCCAAATATGTATCTATGCTTGAAACTGCTTGGGCTCCTGCTGCTTCGCCTTGAAGCGTGTACAATAGGTTAACCAATTGCCCCAATGCCGATTCTAAGTGTTTTGGGGGTTTCGATTCTACCTTTCCTTTTGCCCCTTTAAAGCCCCTTCTTAAAAAATCTTCTAAATCCCACCCACAACAATAGGGTGCTAACAATCCAAGATCATGTATATGTAAATCCCCTTTAATATGTGCGTCTCTCGATTCTTTATTATAAATCTTGGTTAACCAATACTTTTTGGTAATACTTTCAACAATATGGTTGTTTAGTCCCTGTAGAGAGAAACCCATATTAGAGTTTTCATTTATCCTCCAATCCTCCAAATTTACGTATTCCTCTACCATTTTTTCCGCATCCATAAATAAGTTTCTGGCTTCCCTTATCTCTTCATGCTTCTTTCGATACAGTATATATGCTTTCCCGGTTTTAGCATGTCCTTCTTCTATCAATACCTTTTCTACAATATCCTGTATATCCTCCACCGAAGGAATGCCTACACCATAAGTCTCGTTTATTATTTCCGTCACCATTTTAGACAATTCCATTGCCCTGACTTCATTACTGCCGCCCACAGATTTTGCTGCAGCAAATATAGCATCCTTGATTTTACTACCGTCAAAGTCGACAATCTCCCCATTCCTCTTTTGAACCTTAGAAACAGCCATTGGTCCCCCTCCTATTGTGTTTTGTTTTCCTGTTATACTATATATTGTATATATTACATTAATATACCTACAATTTTCAATGTCGCCTTTGACCCTTGTTAGACATTCCTCGGAACTCTACTACTAAATTCTTCATTTTTCACCTTTATCTTCATGTTTATCCATGTTAGGAATTTTAAGGAATTTTGTTGAACTGTTGTTAGGTTATTTAAACATATTTGACAGTCCCGCACCAATTTAAATTTTTCAATCTCCTTTCTAGCAATTCCCTGCTCAAAACAAGCATGTTGGCATCTTTACTGGAATTTAACAATTTAATTCTGGTTTCCCCACAGCCCTCAGTCTTACTCAGGGTTAATTTATTATCAGCCTGTAGCAGGTATTTTACATGTCTGACTGTACCTAGGTTACCGTCAACTATAGCTATATTTTCGCCAACTATGTCTACAATAATATCCTTAACAAATATGTAATGAGTACACCCCAAAACAATGACCCCTATTTCATCTATATTGTATTGTGAAAAAACATTCTTAATGTAGTCTCTTATTTTATCAGAATGCTTTCCTCCTTTCTCAATCATTTCCACCAAACCCAAACAAGGCATTTTGATAACATTTGTTGCATATTTTAATTTACATATAAGATCGTTAAATTTTTTTTCCCTGAGGGTAACGTCCGTTGCCATCACAACTACCTTACCCTGTTTATTTAATTCGATGCCCGGTTTCAAAGCAGGTTCCATACCGATAACCGGGATGTTCAAATTGTTTCTTAACTCGTTTATTGCCACACTGGTAGCTGTATTGCAGGCAACTACCAATGCCTTGATTTTAAAATTTAATAAGTAATCAACTGCATTCAGGGATAACTGTTTTACTTCTTCGTTACTTCTAGCTCCATAAGGCGCATTGTCAGAGTCCCCGAAATATACATACTGCTCATCCGGCAGTTGATATGCCAAATCTGCTAAAACACTAATACCCCCTACCCCGGAATCAAAAACTCCTATAGGTAAATCTGATAAATTTTTCTCCATGTACAATCACAACCTTTTGTTATATACTATTACATATATTGTTTTACTTTTTTAGCTCTTTTTACAATAACTCTACCCATTTTGAAAATACAAAACCTACCATTACATTTTGCCATATATACACTATTTTTTCCACCCAAAATGAGTTATTTGAAATAAATCCATAGGACATATACAATATTGCCCAGTAAACTGTAATATTATAATATGATAAAATATTATTGGAAAGGGTGAAATTATGTCAACTTATATTTTTATCATATTGGGTGTTGCCTTCATTGTATTGGTTTGTTTGCCGCTACACACACTTAGAACAAAACTTTTCGACAGGTATTTTCAAATATGTTTAGACGAAACCTATAACCTGGACGATTTATTTCCAATAAAAATACAAGGAAGGGTCCTCCCCAAAGTTGATTTCCTGGATATTCCCTATGAAGGTTTAAACATTGAAATCAATACAAAAACAATTCGCGGGACTATTATTAACAACGTTCTATCTCTGGAACTCATTAAACCCGGTGACAGAAGGGCTTCGGTTTACCTAGTAAAAACCCATTATATCAACGCAGTCAGATCCTATATAAAAGAAACTATTAAAAATAAGAAGGAATACATTGATCTGGTTAAAATATCAACAAAACAAAGGCATAATCTTGAAAGAATAGCCTGCCAGACTTGTAAACATAGGGTGCAATGTCAGATTTCTTTTACAAAATGTAATTATGAAAGAGAACCCAATGATACAATTTTACGCAAAGGGATCAAGGTAAATACAAATAAAAATTATGAATTGAATAAATAAAACAAATACAATATAAAATTAAGAAGGTATACCTCCGGCATACCTTCTTTAAGCCATTGTAACTTGCATTATACAAGCTCCATCTTTTTAATCATTATGAGCAATATTTTTTGCAAACACAGTTCCGCCATATTTTTATTAAATATCTTAGTTACCGGTTGCGCCATCTCCTAAATTTTCAACATAAAATGAGCAATATTAAAATATACGACCAGTGCCAATGCGTCTACTATAGTTGTAATCAAGGGCCCTGCCATAATGGCGGGGTCTGTTTTAAATTTTTTTGCTATAACGGGAAGCAGACTTCCCATAATCTTAGCAAGCACTATAGTAAAAAAAAGAGTAACAGATACTACTAGGGCTATATTCACGGAAATTTTTTCGATAATTATAATCCTAAAAAAATTTATAATTGCCAACACAAAACCCACCAGAGAACTCACCCTTAATTCTTTCCAAAATACCCGTAAATAATCCGTTGTTTGTATTTCTCCCAAAGCGAGCCCCCTAATAATCAACGTAGAAGATTGTGTACCTGCATTTCCCGCAGAGTCCATCAACATGGGTATAAAAACATTAAGAGTTACTATTGCCTCAAGTACCGATTCATATCTACTGATAATTCCTCCCGTAAATGTAGCAGAAAGCATCAATATCAATAACCACGGGGTCCTCCGTTTTGCTAAGGCAAATACCCCCGTATGAAGATATTCTTCGTCTGTCGGCTCCATAGCCGCCATTCTCTGGAAATCCTCGGTGGTTACTTTATCAATCACATCCATAATGTCATCTATTGTAATTATACCAACTAACCTGCATTCTCTGTCTACCACCGGTAAAGCAATTAGGTCATACTTTTTAAACAGGCCGGCAATCTCCTCTCGATCATCCATCGTATATGTTGAAATAAAATCCTCATTCATAATTTCCTTAATAAGCAAGTTTTCATCTGATAATACCAGCTTTTTAAGGGAAACTATGCCCTCAAGTTTTCGTTTCTCATTCAGTACATAACATGTATATATTGTTTCCTTGTCCATACCAATTTCTTTTACATAATTAAGGGCTTCCTTTATTGTCATTTCCTTTTTTAAATCAACATATTCTATAGTCATAAGACTACCTGCTGAATTTTCAGGATATTTTAAAAATTGGTTGATCAGCTTTCTCTCTTCTTCCGTAGAGGCTGCCAAAATTCGTTTAATAGCATTAGACGGCATTTCTTCAAGAAAATCTATCTTGTCATCAAAAAATAATTCCTCCAAAATCCCTCTAAGTTGCGATTCGTTCATAGCAGCTACGATATCCCTTCTTTGTTGATAGGTTAAATGGGAAAACACCTCCGCCGCTTTGTCTTTTTGTAGCAGTCTAAACAATATAACAATATTTTTTTTGTCTAATTCATCGAACGCTTCCGCTATATCTATAGCCCTGATGTCTTTCAGCTTTTCCTTTAGCAAGATAAATTCTTTTTGTTCGATAAGATCTAACATTTTACCATTCATATCTAGCTCCCCCCTAAGGGGATAGGTTTCTTGTCTTTGTAGTAGAAACTTCATCCCCGTTATTAAATTGTAACTGTTCTGGTAAACTGTGCCAATGCCCCTCAGGACCAGAATCCATTTCTACCACCCCC
>CAZVFS010000004.1:6431-28193 GCA_964626575.1 uncultured Alkaliphilus sp.
ATCCCCAACGCCATCATGTTCGTCAACATAAACGTTCCGCCATAACTAACAAATGGCAATGGTTTCCCTGTGACCGGAGCAAGCCCTATGGCCATAGCAATGTTTAAGAAAATATGAAATGCCAACATAAATGTAATACCTGTGGCCAAATATGCTCCAAAACTGTCTTTTGCCTCCCTGGCAATATTTATGCATTTATATAACATCGCCAGATAAAGCACAACAAGAACGGCAACCCCTATAAAACCTAACTCTTCCGCTATAACTGAAAATATAAAATCAGTATGTTTTTGCGGTAAAAACCCGAATTGATTTGATGTCCCATTAAACAAACCTTTTCCCCAAATCATTCCTGCCCCCACCGCGACCCTGGATTGAAGAGTATGGTATCCTTTCCCCATAGGGTCTTGTTCAGGGTTTAAAAATATCAAAATGCGGGTCCGTTGGTACGGTTTTAATATCCCGAACCAAGCAAAAGGCGCGGTCACCAGTCCGACAGCCATTACAACAAGTATATGCTTATATTTTAACCCCGCAACAAACAACATGCCGAATACAAAAGCGCTAAAGATTAATGTTGTGCCTAAATCCGGCTGTGCAAGAATTAACGCCATAGGTATACCGACAAATAATAGGGCCTTAAAAATAACCGATGGTTTATGAAGCATATCTTCATTGTCGTCTAAAAATTTCGCCAGACATATTATAATTGCCAATTTTGCAAAGTCTGCAGGTTGAAAACCAAAACCCCCAATCCTGATCCAACGTGATGCCCCCCATTCTTCCTTACCTTCCCCAAATATAAACACGGACAAAAGCATCAAATTAGTTATAATGTATATTGGTATATAAATTTTAGAAAGTGTATTATAATCTATAAACATAATTATGATTATAAATGCCATGCCCATTACTATGGAAATAATTTGGGTCTTTATATAACGTTCGCCACCCAAACTATGCGTAGCACTATTAACCGCAACAATTCCGATTATACAAATTAATAATACTATAATTATTAAACCATAGTCTATTTTTTTTAATAATCTGGTGTCAATTTTCAATCTTTCCACCTACCTAAAACACTTTTTGTTCCGTTGTACAGAATTCTATGTATCTGATTCCATTTCTCACACTATTAGTTTACTTTAAATATTATCATTTTACAACCTGTAAATTGCATTCATGTAAATTGCATCCAACCTGTTATGCCATTGATTTTTTTGCCGAACACAACAAATTGACCGATTAAAAAAAATCAAGCGGGCCATGTACGCCTCGCCTGATTTTTATATCAACAATTATTGTCCTCCGCCTATCTAATTTTGTAACTGTCCGTCTATTTATAGATTTTGTGATTGTTGCCCGGATATTGATGTTGATAGACTTTGTGACTTTTCACTCATGTGTAATTGATCTTCCGGTGATTCACTCATTATTGGTTGTTCTGAATGTTCACCTAATTGTCTTTGTGCAATTTCAACTAATGTTCTGGTAATAGTACCTCCAATATATCCGTTTTGTCTGGATGTTAGGCTACCTTTGTCCATTTTGTCATATTCAGTCAAACCAAATCCATTAGCAATTTCCAACTTCATGGCATTTATTGCATGTCTAGCTTCCGGAACTATTATTCTGTTTGATCCACCTGATCCACCACTGCTACTCGGCATAATGTTTTATCTCCCTTCTAATTTAGACTTTGAATAAATTAGTAGCTAGATGCTACACTCATATTATCTGTAGTTTATATTTTTTTACACGTTGTAAATTCTACTAGTGGGAGCTAAATTTGCATCAATAGTAAAACTTATCCGAGGCTTATAGTTATAAAAATTTCCTGAATTGTAAAAAGACTTCCTATTTTCTTCACTACCATCTTATATTATGTAAAATCAATCAAAATATAACAAATTCAATGTATATCATTTTTGTAATTATTGTAATTGATTTTAATTTTTTACAATGTAATAAAATAAATAAATATTCACATACTAATAAAGAGTTTAACCCAACAGAATTTTATTATGACTAAAAAATAATACAATTTAGGAGGCTGTTATTTATGACTACGTACAACAAACTAGAAAAGGCTCTATCTGCCGCTAAGGGTCTCCAAGCAGACTTTGAAACATTTTCATTAGATACTGATGACCAACAAAACAAGCAGATGTTTAGCCAACTTGCAAAAAATTTGGGAAGTGCAGTACAAGCAATACAATCCCGTTTAAACTTTGTCGGAGGAGAAGAACCGCAATACGTGCAACAAGCAATGGGAATGAAACAGCAAAACAAACAGTAAAAATCCCTGTTATGGCGTTATAAGACCATATATAATTTTTTACATCTCGAATTTGTAAATGCTGTTGTATATGAAAAACATAATTTGGGCGGGATAAAATCCCACCCAAATTATGTTTTACTTATATTTTATTTTGTTATCTATTCCCCGGCCACCGCTATATTTTTTATTTTTAGCGTAGGTGAACCGATATATGTCATATCAGGAATTGTAAACGCCAGGTCTTCACCAACGGCTTCAATATTTTTTAACACATCATAAAAATTACCGGCTATTGTGATCTGATTGACCGGCCTTTCTATTCTACCATCCTTAACATAATATCCCTTGGCAGCTAATGAAAAATCCCCAGAAACAGTGTTTGCCCCTGAGTGTAGCCCTTGCAACTCTGTGATGATCAGACCCTCATCCATTGAGGATACCATATCTTCATATGTATTTAAACCGGGTTGTATATAGAGATTGGAAGGTGCAACTGTTATTGCTCCCTTATAGGAAGTCCTATATCCATGTCCCGTGGATTCAACACCATCCTTTCTAGCCGTCCTTAAATTATGTAACAGACCCTGTAATATTCCCTCCTCAATCAGTGATATTCTTTCACTTGCAACGCCCTCACTATCAAACGAACGACTGGCTACCCCGTTAGCCATAAACGGATCATCTGTGATAGTAAGAGACATGCTCCCGACTGCCTCCCCGAGTTTGTCCTTTAGTAGGGAACGCCCTTTTTGAACACTGTCGGCTGAAAAAATATCCGAAAAGGTTTTCAGCAAATCCGCGCTTGCAAAATTCTCCAGCAATATAGTATAGGTTTCGCTCTTTATAGATTTTGCTCCTAAATAGGAAAGGGCCTTGTCCACCGCCCGCTTCGCCAAGGACCTGACGTCAAAATCCTTAAAATCCCGATATGTCTCAAATGCAACAGCACTCTGGATTTCACTGTTCTCCCGGACAATAACCGAAATATAAAAAAATGCTGCATTTGATTTCTCATTCCTGTTTAAACCTTTAGTGTTATATAGTCCCCTTTCATTTTCATAATCATTGTATATACAATCATTTACATTTATAACCCTTTTGTCTATAGAATAGGCCTCTCTTTCAAGTTCCTTTATAAAATCAAGTTTTTTATCTGTGGATACCTCTACTAAACTATCAGAATATAGACCTATGTCTTTATATTCTTTCGAACCTTTAAATATAATTTCCTCTTCATTATTTTCAACTATTTGAGCATTTGCTTTTGCCATTTCAATCAGCACACCTATAGCACTTTCATCAACCTTTTCCGTATAGGAGTACCCCATTTGCTTGTTATAAACCCCTCTGAAGGATATACCACCTTCCCTTGATATGATATAATCATCTATTTCCCCCTTAAAAACTTTGCAACTAAAACTGCTGTTATTTTCATAATAAATCTCCATATCGGCAAAACCTTCTTTTCTACCATGTTCGAAGATTAGTTCTTTTAATCTATTTATGTCCATACTATTCCACCCCGCTTCCGCCGACAGTAATTTCGCTCACCCTGATCATAGGCTGCCCTACATTAGTAGGTATGGTACCGCTGACAGAACCACACATACCCTGGCCGTATTCCAAATTATTGCCTACCATATCAATTTTATGAAGTATATCAGGACCGTTTCCTATTAAAGTGGCACCCCTTATAGGTCTGTCTATTCTACCATCTTTAACCAAATATCCTTCCATGACTGCAAAATTAAAATCACCGGTGGCCGGATTGACAGAGCCTCCACCCATATATTTTGCATAAATACCAAATTCCGTACTGGAGATGATATCTCTTGAAGTAGATTTGCCGGCTGCTATATATGTATTTGTCATTCGGGATGTAGGAGCAAATTTATATGATTGTCTCCGTGCGGATCCTGTCACATCCATCCCCATCCTTCTGGCATTTAATTTGTCTATCATATAACCCTTTAGAATACCGTCTTCTATCAGTATGTTTTTTTTGGTGGGCTCACCTTCATCATCGATATTGGAAGAACCCCAGGCGTTTGGAATTGTGCCGTCATCTATAGCGGTAACAATGTTTGCCGCCACCTGTTGCCCAATTTTATCTGCAAAAACAGAACTTTTTTTAGCAACCGATGTGGCTTCCAGTCCATGACCGCAGGCTTCATGAAATATAACCCCTCCAAATTTATTATCTATTATTACCGGGAACTTACCACCAGGACATGGTCCTGCGTTCAACATTGTAATTGCGATTCTGGAGGCCTCTTCCCCATATTGTTTGATATCTATTTTATCATAAAACTCAAACCCCATATGTGCTCCTGGGCTATATGAACCTGTTTGCATTTCATTATCTCTTGATGCTATGGATTGAATTGCAAGCCTTGTTCTCACCCTTTCGTCTTCCGCAAGTCTTCCTTCAGAATTAGCAACCAGTATATTTTGGCTATAATCCAAATACCTTACTATAACCTGCGATATGCTGTCGCTGTAATTATCGGCAGCCTCATGAGCTTCTCTCATTATAGCGACTTTTTGGCTATTACTGATTTTATTTGGCAAATATTCTATCGGATTAATATTTTTGTAATTGTACCTCATAAAATTCAACACTATGTCCTGTTTAGTTCCCTGTATTGCCTCGCTAGCCTTAATGGCCATATCTATTAATGCGTCTCTGTTATGTTGATTAGTATAAGCATACACACTATTAAACCCCTTAAAAATTCTAACCCCAACACCAAAATCCCTGCCTGAAACTCCGTTGTCCACCTTACCGCCTGTCATCATAATTTCCGTGTTATATCTATCCTCAGCAAATACCTCCGCAAAATCCCCTCCTGTCGATAGAGCAACCATAATTATGTCTTCAATAAACTTTTCATTTAACATTTACTTCCTCCCCGATATATAAACTATGAAATAGTATTATTAAATAATTACCGCCTTTGTATTTTCCAATGTTGCTACAGCCCTTTTTAAAATATCTATTGCTTTTAACACGTTGTCCAGTTCCCGATTATCCTTAGCCTCCACCGCATGATTGGTAAAGTATTCAATATCCTTATATATGATATTCTTCGTACTTTCATGTAATTCTTCTATATCGGCTTTTATTAATTGCATTAGTTTGGTTTTTTCGTCTTTCCTGGCACTAAAAATATATTTTGTTATCTTGTATGTTGTGATCCCTAATAAAATTGATGCAGTTAACCCAAGTAGGATCGAACCCTTACTCTTTCTTTTCCTCTTTCCCATAGCCTTCAGACCCGAAATTATTCCTAATGCACCTAATCCCCTAAAAGTCCCACTATAGTTCAAAACAACCAGGGGAATACCTAATGCCACTGCGGTCGATATGGTATTTGCAACTATATTTTTAAATTCCCCGCCATCTGTAGCATCATCAAAAAAACAACGGTCTGATTCATATTCCTTGTTAAAAAAAGTGAGCTGTTCATCGGATACGTGAAAATAATCTTGAATGTCCTCTAATAATTTCTTTTCATTATTTGTTTCAACATAATCCGATTTCATAATAATAATCAGATCCTTCATTAAGGAGAAACGAAAAATGTTTTTTTCCTGGTCATTCAAATACCTATCCAGATCTATATCCTTACATACTGTTGAAAAATCCGTCTTTTCCGTTACAATAGAATTTAATAGTTGAATTCGTTCTTTAAAGGGTAACCGGATTTTGTTTATAATCCTATAAAACTCCGCTAATTTTAGTTGGCTACACCCATCATCCATACAGATCATCATGCTCAACAGTTTACCATATAAAAATTTAATGTTTAACGGCATATTTTCCAGGCCTCTTATATTTTTATTCATTTTTTTATACCTACTTCCCATATTAATATAATATATCGAGATTGTACTTCTACATCTTCTTATAAATTCCTTTATTTATATATAAAAATGAGGAGATTCCATCATTGCTCTACTTAATAATATGAAATCACATAAGTTTTCCATACCCCGCTCCCCCACATTATTCTGTATATATTATAGTATAGCTATTTTATGTTAAAATACCAAACAATAATTTATATTGCTTTTTTATAATTTCCGATGCCGAATGAGTTTGGAAAGCAAACAAAAAAACACCCCAATACGAGGTGCCTTCAAATTTTCATAAAATTAGTTTGCTGATTAACCCTTAAGCCAATTCTTTTTTTTGTCTTTAGTAAAGATATTTTTAATTATTCCTAAAACCGCCATTATGTCCTTTATCGGTAAGGCTATATCCTCCGCTACAACTTGGGCAGCCGAAGCGGTGTATTCTACAGTCTCTTCTATAGCCTTAACGGCTTGAGAAACATGTTGCATTTCTTCGTTTATACTTTCGGTTATTTGTTCGGTATTATCAAGAATTTTAGGTACACTGTTTAAAATATTATCGACATTTCTTTCATTACGTTGTATAATTTTGCCTATATCACCGACAATGCTATTAATGTTTATCAATGTTTTAAAGAGCATGATCAGAACCCCAATGCCGGCCAACACAAGCAATGTATTAACTAATTGTCCTACAGTTATTTGAATATCCATATCATCCCTACCCCCTTATATGTTTTTTCGTATGTGCATTACATTTCGTTAGTGCCTATCCTCAGTTTCCTCGTGTTCCATCTCGTCTAAATCCTCTTCTGTCTCCCCAGAATTTTCTTCTGAAGCATTCATCCCGTCGCCTGTTTTAAGCCTTTCCGTCAGCATACTTTTCTTATCATCTATTATCTCCCTAGCGTCTTCATAAACCTTTATTATCCTTTTTTCCCCTTTTGCAATGTTGGCTTCCAGGATATCCTTAATTTTTTCTAATTCCTCTTTGGCCCTTTTACGATTGTTTTCCCCGTTATCGGGCGACAAGAACAATGCGGTTACTCCGGCAACTATACTCCCTAAAGCAAAACCTTTTATCATGCCCCTTTTTCTTGCAATTCTTTTTTCCCTTTCGATTGTTTCAGGATCCATTCTCCTTTTAATCGTGTTAAATTTTTCTTGCAGTTCTCTGAGATTCATATCTATCACTCCTATTATATTGTTTATTTGATGCTATTTGATATTATACATTTTTGTTATACCCCATTGAACGATTGCTAAACGACTAAAAATGATCCCTTCAGGGTGACAAGGGGACGTTTCGCTTGTCACCCCCTCCCCTTGTCACCCCCTTGTCACCCTTGACGTTTCACCTGTCACCCCTATTCAAACAAATTCTTTAGATATGTTGTATATAGTTGTTTTAGCAGGGTTATTTTCTCGTTCATTTCTAACTGCAGATCCGATACCAATTCCAGCTCCCCTAATTCAATGCATTCCCCTAACCGAGTAAACAAAGACTTTTTCTTCAATGTATCCTTCATTAGATATTTCCTCAGTTTGCTGACGTTTTCCCAATTGATTTCATCTATGTCTGTTGAATCCTTTTCTTCGTGAACTCTTTTACAGTTTCTTACCAGTTCCATATTGTCCGGTATAATTCTGCCCAACAATTCTGTTACCCATCGTGTAGTAGTAGCTTCTCTGTAGGAATCAATAATTTCCTTGTTAAAAACATTTCCCGCATACAATGCTTCGTTTTTACACAGTTCCGAATCAAAATTCCTGATGTTCTCCCATACGGTAGCCGGCGGAATACCAAACTTTTTATTCCTTTCTTCTTCCGTATAATATTCAAATACATCCCTTTCACTTCTGTATAACCTATCCTTTTGAAGATAGAATTTTGCCTCACCTTCATCTTTAAAAAAATCGAGCTCCAGTTGTTTGGTTGTTTTTTGCGACTTTGCAACAGCTTTAATCCCGTCAAGCATTGTTTGATAAATTGAAGCCAAAGCCAGATAAGTATTAGTTGTCGGGTTTGATGACCTTACCTCAAATCTTGTTGCCATGGGGTTATTTATATCCCTGATTAAACCGACTAAAACTGTCCGATTTCTGGAGGGAATTTCGACACTATGTCCTATCGATGCCACTATACACACCGGTGCTTCAAACCCCGGTTTTAACCGATTAAAGGCATCATTGGTTGCCGTTATAAAAGGATTTACCACCTCGTAATTTCTAAGCAGTCCAAAAAGACTTCCCCAACCTAAAATACTCATATAATCAGTTCCCATATCTTTAGGAGTAAATATATTGATATGCCTTCCACTGCTGAGCCCAATACACACACCTATATGCATATGTTTCCCACTGCCTGCTACACTCTCAATGGGTTTAGCCATAAACGTCACCTCTAACCCATATTTTTCGAAAGTTTCTTCCACGATTTCCCTAATAAATAATTCGTTGTCTGCAGCCTGTAGAGGTGTACTGTATTTCCAAACTATTTCTAACTGTTCCATTACGTGATTCAATCTGCCGGTCACCCCTATTTTGGCAGTGATTCCCCCAACTTCTTTATGCCCCATTTCCGGTTCCATGCCATATTTTTTGAGTAATAGCATAGTTTCCTCTAATGCCGTACGCACGCTCCCCTTTGTCCGTTTCCAATATTGCTCTTTTAACATCTGGGAAGTAGATAGTTTTTCCTCATTAGCGGTGTCACCCGGAGTTTTTACCCAAAATTCCAATTCTGTAGCTGATGTTAAAGTTATGTCTTCTATGTCCTCTCCTTCGGCAATGTTTAAGTCCTCTTTAATATGTGGGTGTTCATTTATTAAAGATTTCACTTCCAAAGAAAAATGCTCTATAGCCCTATTTAATATAGATCTCGAATCCACATTTTCAAGGTTATGCACCAAATATGCCGGTATTCTTAATGTTCCTATTGGAAGCCCGGTATCCCTACAAATATGCTCAAAGTTATAGTCGATAAACCAATTAACCGAAAGATCAAGAACCAGATCAACCCTAGCGTTATTTAATGTAGCAATTCCATGAAGAACCACACTAGAACCATCAGTTTGGACACCTATATTAAAAAATCTTTCCATTTCATTGACAAATAGATTTATAGGTATTTTTTCATCCGTGTCGTTTCCACCCAGATCTACAGCTACTAAGGAAACAAATTGTATCGAAGGATGTGCCCTTAGTAATTGGGTAAGTTTTTCTCTGGTATGTGTCCATGGTGGCAAGTAATATAACATGGGCTCTTCCAGCAATTTTTTAAATGATTCTTTCATAAATACTCCTCCAAACAAAATTTTGCCGAAATTTATAGATTTCACTGCATTATCACTGTAAGCAACGAAAGCTTATATTTTAATTCCATTGCATTTTTCCCGTTAATACATAAAACCCAGGGCTAATCTCTATAGTTTTAGTTATGCTTTGTCCAACGCATCTCTATTATTGATAAGTCATCCTTAAAACTGGATTGCGCCCTTATTAATTTATTTAAACCCACTATCAAATTGCTGTTTATAGAGTCTGTCTCCTTTTTTATACAGTCAATAACACCATCAAGTTCAATAGGCCTGCCTTTTTCATCCTTTATCTCCATCAGACCGTCTGTGTATATAATCAAACGGTCTCCCGAGTCTAAGCATATTGTTTTTTCCTCATGTCTTTCATTAAACTCGAATCCCACCGGGGTACCATAAGCATCCAGCTCTGTTATTTCCCTCGTGCCTTTAACCAACAAAGGAGCAGGATGTCCGGCTCTTACATATTTCATTACTCCTGTTTTAACGTTTAAAACCATATAAAATATAGTAAAATAGTGACTATACCTTCCAAAAGGAAACCTCTCATTCAGATAATTGATGACCTCTAATGGAGTTACGATTTCGTAGTATGGTGGCTCATTTATCTTTCTCTTTAACGGAGACCCCCTACCTACATCCAGGATCAGTGTTTCCGATAATATAACGGCTAGCATAGACGATGCTACCCCATGACCCATTACATCAAGCATATATATTCCTACGTTATCATCGTCGAGCATAAACACATCAAATATATCCCCGCCAACCCTTCCGGAGGGCTGAAAGGTATAGTTGAACAGACAGTTTGGTATATCCCCAAAAGATTTCGGTATAAGGGCTTCCTGTATTTTGGCAGCTAAATTTAGATCCCTTTCCAACTCCCTTTTTTGTTTTTTAATTATCTGCAGATTTTCCTCTAATGCTTTTTGTGACATAACCAGCTGTTTTTGTAAACCCATCAATTTAGCCTGATTTTGTATTTTAAAAATTAAATCTATTTTTTCAAAGGGGTAACATATATAATCATCTATGCCCATCGAAATCAATTTTTTTTTGTCTTCTGCATCTAACGTATTAAATAATGCAATGACAGGTATTTTTTTTATATAATAATCATCTTTCAGGATATCACATAATCCCGATTTGTACTTTTCATCAGAAAAGCAATTGGTTAAAATCACGTGAGGCATTTCCTTAAGTATAGTTTCCTTGCAAATATGATCAACCGGTTTCTGTATAACTTCATACCCATAATTTCTGAGCAGATCTTTTATATATGTTAACGAATTGTTTCCTGAATCAAATATAAGGACTTTGTAGGTAGTCAATTTTATGCCTCCCCTTTGTTTTGTCTTAGATATAATAACATTTTACATCTAGAGGTTAGGGCTTATCAAGAAGAGATTTACAAAAATACGTATTTATTGACCATTATCATAATTTTTATTTCTCCATTTTCTAATATATTCTACATGTTTCGATAAATCCCTACCTCCCTGTAAAATTTAGATAATCTTTCCGGAACCTCCGCCTTTATGCCCCTTATCTCAAACATATTGCTATCATCAAAACAAAAATCCCCTATAGTATTTTGATTTTTGTATAGGGGGATTAATTACTACAAAAATTCTATGTCTGCAGTTAATTTATAAATTACATCTTTTCTTTCAACAATTATTATAGCCTTTTTACGTAATTCCTCATCATTTCTGATATTTTGTAACAGTTCCTTAGTAGGATTGATCGCAACCGGATTTCCAACTAACTTCAACATAGAATAGTCTCCAATCGTATCGCCGTACGCATAGCTGCTTTGTAAATTTATATCATACTTTTTAACAAATTCCATAATAGCTACATGTTTGCTGTCGGAATCCCACATTTGAATAATTTCACCTGTAAAGTTATTGCTTTCATCCGTCTTATATTCTGTACCTCGATAATCAGCCACCTCATATTTCTGTGCCATTTTGGATACCAGATAGTCCGGACTGCCGGAGATAAAAATGACTATATGCCCTTGGGATTTATGCCAATTGATTCTATCCCTGGTAAAACGGTATACCCTGTCGCCCTTTGAATCTATTATTTGGTCCGATAAAAAATCCATATAATTTCTATTTAATCCTTTCATGGTTTGAAGATATATTTCAGCTACCTTGGACAAATAATTATCATAATTCCCCTGTCTCATGTCCCAATCATGGAATGCACCCCGAACAACAGTATGCCACGTGATTGGATCTATAACCTCGTATTTTATTAATCTTTTAAAATGTTCTATCATCAAAGAATCCCTGTAAAGCGTTCCATCAATATCAAAAAACACCCCGCTGTTTCCCATTTTATCCTTTCTCCCCGCTCATAATTGTTCATTAATTAATTTATCATATAATAATATGCCCATCCTGCGAACACACAACCCATAACTAAATATATGCCAATTATTTTATCACATACTTATAATATATAACAGTCAATAACCCGATAAAAAATCCTACTTTCGTGAATTTCTATAAACAACAAAAAGCAGCCGTAGCTGCTTTTTGTTGTTTGCATTATTTAACCCAATTTGTTGTATCAATTGATTTCTTATTGAACATTTAATTATTCATCAGTATAAAAAATTAATCCAATATTTCGGTAACAGTAACAAATTCATATCCCTGTTCCTTGACCCAATCTATCATGGTAGGTAATATTTTTACTGTATTCGCATTGCCACTATTATGCATCAATATAATTCCTCCGGGCTTCAATTGCTGTTTTACATATTTCATTATCTGTTCACCCGATGTGCCGGCCCAGTCCCTGGTGTCCACCGACCAATTAACGATTTTATATCCTAAGGAATCAATCAGTTGTTTATCTTGTGCTTTAACTGCCCCGTAAGGGGGTCTGAATATAGATGTATAATCACCTAATACATCTACTAACAATTGCTCTGTTTTTAATATCTCATTCTCCTTCGAACTTTTTGATATTTTGGGCAAATACTTATGACTCCAACTGTGATTGCCTATTTCATGGCCTCTATCATAAATGTCTTTCAAAACATCCTCAAATCTTGCGGCATTTTGCCCTAGTACAAAAAATGTAGCTTTGATATCATAGTCATCTAAAATGTCTAAAATTTGTGGTGTAACTATAGATTCCGGCCCGTCATCAAAAGTAAGGGCAGCCAATTTTTGGGCCCCATTCCCGGAATAATGAACTTTTATGCTACCGGAATTCGGCTTGTCCTTTGATTCTGTTTCATCCGTATTGTCTCTTTCATCATCGTCAACATTTTCACTATCCCCATCTGTTTCAATTTCCAAACCTATTTCCTCACTTGGATCTATTTTATCCTCCTCCCCGCTGTCACCATTATTGATATGTTCTATCTCCTGCAACGGAGGACCTTGAACATCTTTCTCATTATTGTCCGGATTTGTCGGAAGATCTGAAGCGCCAACTATTGTACAACCTGTAACAACAAGTATACTTAAAATACTTATTAAAAAAATATTGAATATATATTTTTTCATCCCAGTCCTTCCCCTCATCTTATGTAATGTCTATTATTTACTTATACTACCAGTATACAGGAATATTTGTCGAAATATATTACAAAACCGTTACAATATAAACTGAGACCCAACCTGGGAGTGTCCTGACTATTCATAACCGGGTTATACTATTTTACAGCCTTAATCTTATCCATTACAGCCAAAGCAATATTAGAGGAGTGATCCGCAATGCGTTCCAGATTGCTGATAATGTCCACAAATACAATGCCGGAACCGGGGATACATTGCCCGGTACTCAGCCTTCCTATATGATTTTCCCTCAAAGTTCTTTCTAAATAATCTGTACGCCTTTCCATTTCGAGTACCTTCATAGCTAATTCCCCATCTATAGATTGCAGAGCAATTAAAGCATCTATATAGGACCTTAAAACTAATTCCGACATACATTTCAATTCATCTAATGCTTGATTCGAAAAAACCAATTGATTGTCAATTAATACCTGTGCCAGCTCCACTAAATTTTCAGCATGATCCCCCACTCTTTCTATATCATTAATTGTATTAAAAAGTCCATCAACGGTTTCCCTATTCTCCATAGAAATATTAGTATTGGATAGTTTAACCAAATAGATAGAAATCTCCCTCTCCATCCCATTGATTATTTTTTCTATACGCAATGTATTGTCGATTTTTCTCTGTTCCCTATCAAAAATTGCTTCTATAGAACTTTCTAAGGATGTTTTCGCCATATTCCCCATATGAAGGGTTTCTTTCATTGCATTTACCAATGCTATAGGAGGTGTTCCCAACATACGATCATCAATATATTTAATGCCTTCTACCTCTTTTTCCTCCCCGGAAACAAACTTATCAGTCAAATAAACAAAGGTCTCGGAAAAGGGCATCATAATAATTGTGTTTGTTATGTTAAATATAGCATGAGCATTGGCAATTTGCCTTGAAACGGCATGGGCAGTAACTCCCGGGTCTATCATTGTTATAATCCAATGTAGCGGTTTTTGTAATAAAACAACAAAAATTATAGTTCCGAATATATTAAACATTACATGAACCGCTGCCGCCCTTTTAGCTGCCCGACTAGCCCCTATACCTGAAAATACAGTGGTTACAGTTGTGCCAATGTTGATCCCGAACAAAATAGGCAGCCCGGACGAGATAGGAATAAGCCCCTGAGATGCCAGAGCCAATAGTATCCCTACAGACGCACTGCTGCTTTGGAGGACTGCCGTAATTACAAGTCCTGCCAATACACCCAACAATCGATATTCCCCGAGACTGACTAAAATATTTCTAAAACCTTCGTATCTACCCAAAGGTTTTAAGGCATCTCCCATAAACTTCATACCCAAAAACAAGACACCAAAACCTATAAATACCTCTGCAATTTGTTTAATCCTGCGATTACTGGAGAAAAGCCATACCCCTACGGAGAACCCCACAATAATCGGAGCATATAAGTCAATTTTAAATGTAATTATTTGTGCAGTAACAGTTGTTCCAATATTTGCTCCCATAATGACACCTATAGCTTGGGCAAGGGTCATTATACCGGCATTGACAAAACCAACTATCATTACGGTGGTTGCACTACTGCTTTGCACAATCATGGTCGTAACAGCCCCTACAATAACCGCCATAAAACGATTACTGGTCAGCATACTTATGATAGATTTCAACTTATTACCCGCAACTTTTTGAAGGCCTGTACTCATAACTGTCATTCCATAGAGGAATAATCCCAAACCCCCTACAAGACCAAAGACGATTTCCACCTAAAAATTCCCCCCATCATAGCTTTCCATACATATGTATAATAACACACCACACAATGACAATGTGCTGAAACTTACCTTTGGTTAACAAATTGTTATGGAAATTATTCCTTCATACATGTCCTCTCCAAAGCAACATCAAACACTGTACTTAATATGTTCCCAATATTCCATGGTTTTTACTCAAAAAAATGCATTACTTGCAGGTATTCTTCATACGTATTTATATTTTTGAAACAGAGCATATATGAATCAAATCTTTTTATTTCTTCCTCTGTTATTTTTTTTGTATTTACATTCTTAAAAATACTTGCTATCCTATAACACCCCTTTCCCAATAGCTCCTCGAACTCCGATATACAACCCTTGCCATATATTGCATAAAGAGGCTGATAATATTCCCTAGCAGGCGGTGCTGCCATATCCTTGTTTTTCGGCAAATCGGTTGTACGTTCAATCAACCCATTGCTACAAAAAGGCACCACTACATCTTCATCTTTTAGTAAGTTCACCATATATTTAATAAACCCGGTATTAACAAATGGCATATCACAGCCTATAGCAAATATATGGGAAGTTTCGCTTTGCTTTAGCCCGGAATACAGGCCTATCAAAGAACTTTTCTCTTTTGTTTTCACACAATCTCCAACAAATTTTACATTTTTCAACATATTATATTTTTCCGGTTCATTGGTTACCACCAATATATTTTTAAATATACCTTGTAGTGGGATAACTACTCTCTCGATCATTGTTTTATTTCCTAGCTTGAGCAGCGCCTTGTCCTGACCCATCCTGGTACTACCCCCACCCGCCAGCACTGCAGCAGTTACTCTGTCACTATTCATCTTTTTTATCAGCCCTCCGACATATAGCATATATAAGGTAAATCGTAAGTATCCAATCCAATTATATCACATACATACATAATTTAATAAAAAAGTAATCAGGCTTGTACGGTACCTGATTGTCCTTCCTAATTTTTTTGTTTTTTATGCCTATAGACTCATCATAAAAAGATTCCTTTAAAAAATTCCTTTAATAGATTCTTCCCGGAAAAAACCTGAAATTGCATCAAATGCTTCACGAGGTTCCTCTATATTATAGACAAGTTTTTCCATAAGACATTTATCGGTTCCATTCTTATTCATAATATACGGCACTACTTTATCATATTCTACATTTATCCCATTATTTTTTAAAATAAGTCCGGCACAATCACTCATTATGTACCCGTAAACCGACTTGATTCCTGCAAATAAAACTAACAATGCCAGGGCTTTCCCAACAACTTTATCCGCCATCGACGCATTTCGTAAGGAATTTTTGTTTTCTGTCAGTCTTAAAAACAATGGCATTATCCCCTTGTCATGGGAGGCCATTATTATATCCCCGTCCCTCACCAAAACACAGGAATACCCTCCCTCACGTAACTTATCTTGGGCCAATGTTTGATCCGACATTGATAAATTCTCCTTCCAATAATTTCACTATTATAGGCACAACCGTTATTTGTATAAGTATACCGATTATGCCTGTTTTAATAGCCATGATTACAGCGATTAGGGGGTTTTGCATTTTAACATTAAAAAATATAAGTATAATATAGACTACGAAGCCGTACATAATTCGTCCCGCCAGCATGGCGCCGAATAATGAAACAAATATATTGACCCTTAACTTATTATATAGTATCCCCGCAATAAAACCATATGTAAGCAGTTCAAATACCATAATTGGCAACATAGGTATTGGTACAACCGGCGGCATGCCTGTAAGCAAATGGCTCAAGATTGGTGTCAATATACCTACATACAGCCCTGTAATCGGTCCCACCAAAAAGCCGGCCAGTAATACCGGTATATGCATCGGTAGGAACACAGATCCCATGCCAATTGAATGAAACAATTGCGGAATCAACACTCCCAGTGCAATAAACAGCGCTCCTTTTGCTATGTTTTTTATATTCATAATCGATATCCCCCAGACTATAATATAATATATGAATATCCTGAGTAAGACAAATCATAGGGTTCTTATAATATTAAAAATCGCAAATAATGCCCCTATGAAAATAAAATTTTCAATTTTCCCACCTGTCTTTATAGTATAAGGCAATCTGATTCTTTTGTCACTAAAGGGTATAAAAAGTCCTACACCTGCTTTCGTGAACATGTCGCCTAATAAATGTGATGCCATGCTTGTCGCAAAAATAATGCTGTAATCAATATCCCAATAAAACAAACTGATTTTTCTGACAATAAGGGTACACGCTATCAAGAATACTATTGAATGTGAAAAACCCCTGTGTTTACTGAATAGCAATACAACTAAAACAAACCCAATTGTAGCCAGGATATAATGATTATAGTAATAAGATAATAAAATAATAGCTACCGCCACTATAGCCTGTACAAAATTCCTGATCATGCGGTAACCTTTCCGTGCAAACCTATCGGCAAATATAAATCCCAACAAAGTTATAAACCCCATACCATACAAAATAGGGTTATCTTTTAGAAAAACAACAGTGACTGTGAACATTATGATTAGGGTGACAATCCATATTTTTTTAATATGTTTAGCCTTAACAATGGCGAACCTATTACCCAACGATGAGCTTCCCATATCTAAATCCGGCAACAATGCGCCGATTATTGCGACTATGACAGCAGTTGTATTCAGTTCCCCGACAGCTAAGGAAAATTCTAAAAGGTATATCACTATTAAGGAAACCATTAAACCCAGAGCCACATGGGTTCTTCCTAACATTTATATCGTCCCTTTCCATAAAACGATTGTTAAACCATCGTTGAACTATTGTTAAATCATTGTTAAGTTATTATATCCCGAACATGTGTTTTGAAGCAAGCTATAAATTTTTATTCATTCTTTACAATCAACGATGGTACCTGCTATTATATTGTTTAGGTCTACTATAAATATAAGGAGTTGGTCTTGTGCCTAAAATTAAAATTATAACCGACAGCACGGCATACATAGATGAATCGTTTATAAAAATACATAACATAGATGTAGTTCCTCTTACTGTTAATTTTGAAGGGATTGTTGAAGACGAGGGTTTTCCCGGGGATTTTAGCACCTTCTTTGATAAATTATCAAAATCCTCAGGCTTTCCAACAACATCACAGCCCCCGGTAGGTAGATTTACGGAAACCTTCGAAAATGCATTAAAAGATGAACATGAAATAATTGCTATCACTATGTCTTCCAAACTGAGTGGTACATTCAACAGTGCAAACACCGCAGCCAAAATTGTAGACCCTGATAGGATCAGAATATCTGTTATAGATTCTTTGACTACTGTGGCCAATTTAAAATTTTTAATCAAAAAAGCGGTTTTTTTGGCAAGGGAAGGGACTTCTATGAAACAAATAGTAAGAGAGATTGAAACACAAAAAAATCATATGGGTGTGCGTTTGACGGTATCTACATTAGAGTACCTGAAAAGGGGTGGCCGTCTTTCAGCAACCGAGGCAATGATAGGTTCTTTATTGAACATAAAGCCGATTATCGGACTAATAGACGGTGAACTGAAAGCCCTGAGCAAGGTACACGGCAAGAAAAAAGCCATGGAAAAAATGCTCGAGGATGTTCCGTCAAATGTGTCTTATATCAGTATATGCCACATAGAAATTTTAGAAGAGGCAAAAAAATATGAAAAATTGATACAACAACGTTTCCCAGATGCTAAAACAGAAATATGTGAGGTAGGCCCGGTAATAGGTTCCCATTTAGGGCCGGAAACTATCGGGATATGCTATACCTGGTAAAGTATTACTCATGTTACTCACATTACCATTAATCGAGTGCCGCATATAACGGGCCTTTAAAAATCATAAAGCTGTTATTCCATAAATTGTTGTAATATTTTAATGTACTCTACAAAAAATATATATAACAATATGTTAGTCAAATATATTCCTAAGAAAGGTTGATTCAGATGAAAAAAGGCCTGATAATATTTTTAACTGTAATTTGCATAACAGTACCGGCGTTCAGCAATAATATAGACGCTTTTATGAAACAAAATTCAAAATTACTAGTTATGGATAAACCTATTAATGCATTTAATACAAATATTTTTTATAAAATTGAATGTTAATAATAACATGTTGAATTTTTTTATCCTTCTGCCGCCTTTAGAAATTCTAAAGGCTTTTCCTTTGTTAAAGGAGGAATCTTAATGTCATCAGAAAACTTTATATTGGAGGTAATACCGTCCAGTTCCATAAGTTCAAATAAAATTGTTCCGTGTTTTGCATACTGTTTAAAGGAATCCTGATCTCCAATAGCTTGAATTATATATGGTTGTGCAATCGATATGCCATTAACATTAATATGATTGCCTGCCAGGGTTATCTCGGTACGCCCGACAATTCTATAGTTGTTAATAGAAAGCACCTCGGCGCCAAAAAACTTTAATTCATTTATCAAATTAATTAAGTACCTTTTCCCTTCTATGACTTCGGCAATGTTTGTTCCGATGTTACTTTCTAGTACAATAATAACCCCCGTCCCGGAAACAGGTGTATACCCTGCTAAGAGTTTATATTCGTCCACAGTTAATTTTAATTTCTTCAAAGGAACACTCTCATCTGCACGCTCCCTTTCCAACTCCTCAACACGGCTCTTAAAATCAATTATTTTTGCCTTCATACTTTCGGTGGTCTTTTTTAACTCCATTAACTCCTGGGCTTCTATTTCATTTTTATGTGACAAAGTAAAGTCTCCAACCACCATAGTATTCAACTGAACACCCATAACAACACCGAATATAATACATATTATTATGATAGCGACTAGTTTATTGTTTTTTTTCAATTTACCATTTCCCCTAACTAAACCAGGGGGACGGTTCTTCTGGTTGCTGCCGGTAATTAACAAAACATGTCAACCAGAAGAACCGTCCCTCTGGTTTTTTTACAATCGTCATTAAAATAATACCTTTTATATTTGAATAGGTCAACATCATTTAAATGTCAATAAATTAAACAACTTAGGAAGGTCTAGGACCTTCCTAAATTAGTTAGTGAACGTTCAGCCCGTTCTATCATTTTTTTGACCATATGGCCACCTACATATCCGGCTCTGGTTTGGTTCTCCAGGCCTAATTCCTTGGCGATCTCCTCTTTAAAGGATTCCAATGCTTGCCTGGCTTCAGGCGCAGTAGATTTTTTGTTTTGTGTCATAAATACCACCCCTCAAATGTATTTTGTCTATATACCATTTTTTTATTAGTGGTATTTTATACTTATATCCCTTTAGGTGCATTTCTCTTCATTATATTAATCAATTTCTGTTATTTTTGTATCAGACCCATCCTTTCACGTACCAATGTCATGGTATCCTCTGCCAATTCACAAGCCCTTTGCGCTCCCGTTTTATACACCCTTTCTACAAAGTCCAAATTATGCATATAATCCTTATAGTTCTTCCTAAACGGCCTTAAAAATTCTATGACAACCTCAGCCGTATCAGTTTTAAACATCCCATATCCTTTGCCCTCATATTTCGATACTACTTCCTCCGTAGATAACCCGGTAAGACAAGAATATATGGTAATTAAATTTTTAATCCCCGGTTGTTCATCCCTATAAGCTATTATATTTTCACTGTCCGTAACCGCCCTCTTTATCTTTTTCACAACGATGTCCTCGGAATCCATCAAAAGTATTGTGGAATTGAAATTTTCATCAGATTTTGACATCTTCTTGGTCGGCTCCTGAAGACTCATAATCTTAGCCCCTATTTTTGGTGTGTATATTTGCGGTATTGGAAAGATTTCCCCATATAAATTATTAAATCGTGCTGCAATATCCCTGGCTAACTCCAGATGCTGTTTTTGGTCTTCTCCCACAGGCACCAAATCGGTCTTGTATAACAAAATATCCGCAGCCATAAGTACAGGATAAGTAAACAACCCCGAATTAATATTATCTCTGTTCTTTTCAGACTTGTCTTTAAATTGTGTCATTCTGTTTAATTCTCCAACATATGTATTACAGCCTAAAATCCAGCTGAGCTCCGTATGTTGAGGAACATGGGATTGAAAAAAAATAATGTTTTTTTCGGGATCTAAACCACTCGCCAGATACTGTGCTAAAAATGACAACGATATTTCACGAAATTCCCCAGGATCCTGACGTACAGTTAAAGAATGCAAATCCACTATACAATATAAACAATTATGTTCTTTTTCAAGAAATTTCCAGTTTTGCAATGCTCCTATATAATTCCCCAGCGTCAGACTCCCCGTTGGCTGCGCGCCACTGAACACCACTTTCTTTTTTTTCATTCGTATACGACTTCCTTTCCTATTTGCAACCTGCGTATTAATGTTCAACATTTTTTCCATATGTATTTGTTTTAACTAAAATTATCCTCTAAAATTTTAATTCTATCCTCCAGTTCTCGAATTTTTTCCAGCAAATAATCATGACTTGTTTTCGGATGTTTGTTAAAATATTTTAACAACAATATTGTAACAATTATAGGTATACCTAATGCAAGAATTATTAATATCAAACTCATAAATGAATATAAAAATGACAACCGGCATTCCCCCTGCCCTAAAATCCATTATACTATAACCATTATACCATATAAAAAGAAGGTCCGGATTTGTCCGGACCTTCTTTTTATATGTAATACTTTTTATACTCTTTAGAATAATCCTATAATCTCCCCACTTGGAAGAATGTCCATACTATTTGCTGCAGGAACCTTAGGTAATCCAGGCATTGTCATAACTTCTCCCGCATATGCTACCATGAATCCGGCACCTGCCGATAATTTGATGTTGCTTATTGAAACATTATAATTTTTAGGTAAACCTAGTTTCTTTGGATCATCAGATAAAGAAAGCTGAGTTTTTGCTATACAAACAGGTACTTTGTCTAATCCTAGTTCCTCAAACTTCTTGATTTCTGCCAAAGCAGCTTTAGCGAAGTCAACTCCATCTGCATTATACA
>CAZVFS010000005.1:0-3892 GCA_964626575.1 uncultured Alkaliphilus sp.
GAGATAAGGATTTTCGCCGACATCGCTATCCGGAAAATGCCTTTGTATGGCATAATCAACTAAAGCCTTGAAATCTTCGGCAGTACCTCTTTTTTCGGCATATTGAAATGTACCGACACGCAGATGACTGCCGGCTACCCGTGTTAAAATTGCACCGGACAATTCGGTTTCACGCATTACCGATTCCCCGGTTGTTACTACCGCCAGACTGCGCGTAGTTGGGATACCTAAAGCGTGCATGGCCTCACTTATTATATATTCTCGCAACATCGGCCCCAACACCGCACGGCCGTCGGCATGGCGGGAATAAGGGGTCCTACCCGATCCCTTTAGCTGGATATCGAACCTATCCCCTGAAGGGGTGATCTGTTCGCCGATCAACATAGCTCTGCCGTCCCCTAATATGGTAAAACCCCCAAATTGATGCCCCGCATAGGCCTGTGCAATAGGGAGAGACCCATCCGGAATTTGATTACCGGCAAGTATTGCGATGCCTTCTTCACTTTGCAAGTCTTGAATGTTCAACCCCAAAAATTTTGCCAGTGAATGATTGAGAATTGCCAATTCCGGCCGACGCACCGGATTTAATTTCAGATTGGAAAAAAATAACCCTGGCAAACGGGCATAACTATTATCCAATTTCCACCCTGATTTTGTTCCTTTCTTTAGTTCTGTCATTGTATGTATCTTCCTTTATGTTTTTTGTATTATACCACATAATTTTAGTATCTATTTTTGATGTTTGTTTTATACATCAAGCACAGAAAACAACAGATTAAACAGTTAAGGGGCGATTAAAATCACCCCCACCTGACCAATTGTCCAACTGGCCAACCGGCCAACTGTTTAACTGTATCAATCCTCTAATTGTTTATCGATAGCCTCAAGCTGTCTTTTGAGAAAATCTTTTCGCTCCTGCAATAATTCTTTTTGTGTTTTAGAAGAATCCTGATCTGCGATAAAACCTCTTCCAAAGTCAAAACCGCGTCCAAAAAAACCGCGTCCGGAACCTCTTCCAAAGCCACGTCTGCAAGCAAATCCTAATCCCCTTCTAAAACCGGCACCATATCCTACTGTGCCTGTATCTGTGCAATATCCTTGGCCTCTTCCGGTCATTGATCCTGCGCCCATTGGACCAGTTCCATCTCCACCTGGCATATTTTCCACCTCCCTATGGATCTGCAACATATATCATTCATAGTTTTTATTATGTCTAATTAGTGACATATGTCATCTATAATTCTTATTATACTCAATTAGTGACATATGTCAATATCTATATTATTAAATTTTTTTAAAAACATATTCATTTATCTCAACATCGAGTGCACTCGCAATCCTGTAACATTTTGCTTTAAGTAAAAAATATACGCTTCTTGTTGTATCCGATAAGGCCTCAAAATTTCCTTGCCCCTTGCTAATTACAACATCTGCATTGTTAAATATTTCCTGAAATTCTGCACTGCATGATTCAATTACCGCACCCGGCATTCCACATCCGGTTGAAACTACTTCCGAGTAATCCGCTATGCCGGTTTTAAGTGCATCCTCAACCGTAGCATCATTAATAATCGGTACGTCTCTCACCGCATAAATAACCTTATAATCATGGGAAAGGTGTTCGGCCAAAGGCTTATCAAAAACCGCTTCTCCTGCATTATCACCTATAATTAATATTGTTTCGGCCCCATCAATGTCTTTATTAAATTTACCATCATCACAGATAATAAAAGGTTTTTCCATCTCTTCCGTTAAACATGCCTCAATGTCCAGGTCACTATATAACGCCGAATCCATCACGTTACCTGTTGCTGAAACTTTTAACAATCTGACAAGTAAATTATCGCCATTGATGGCAAACCTTCTAATTATCGATTCAAGTCTCAGTGCACTTGAAATGTCCCGTGATTTGATTTCAGCATAAGGATCATCGACACCCGTATGTTTTTTAACAATTATATGCATGGCTTCACATAATTTTGGTGCACAACTATGCTGTTTGTATTCAGAAAGCACCCCTACCGCCTCATCCATGATACTCTCATGAACCGTTTCATCATCCGTTGCCATACGTGCAGATTCCAGCACCTGCCGAAGCATACATGGCAAACAATCTAAAAATATTTTCATTTTTAACCCCCCGTACGTACATTTCCCCATATTATAACATCATCTTGACTAAGTCATAATATAGTTTTCAATTCCCTATATATTATATTGACAAATCAAGTCGAACAAAATTGTTTAGCCCTAATTTTACACTACTTTACTTTTATCCTGACAACATTTGTTGTGTGATTTGTATTTACGAAGTCAGCCATGTGTCCTATAATGAAGGTATGGTCAAGGTTAACTTAAAATAAAGTCCGATATTATTAATTGTAAGACAATTAGGACAAGTTGGATTGGAGCTGATTGGATGTTTCGTGGAATAAAAAATATTTTTATAATTCTGTTAATAGGACTACTTGCATCCGGAATACCGATTTATGCAGGTAACATCAGTATAAATGTTTTCGCACCCGGCACCACTCCTACTAAAGATATTGTTACCGTTACATCCAAGCAAAATATAATCTCCCCTAACCATATACAAATTAAACTCGGATTTTCCCCGAAATCTAAAACAAATCATTTTGTTTTTTTCTTTGATGAGCTCAGTCCGTTTACTATTGAATTATCATCCAATAATGAGAAAATTTCAGGCCTGTCCTTGGATAAATTGATACCTTCAGGTGATTATAAGACGATGGAATTTTATAATAATGACATTAAATATGTCACGTTTGAATTTGAACAGAAAGAGTTGAATTTACCGGACGGATCCTATAACCTGAAAATTGTACCCAATATCAAAGATAAGAAGACAGATATTACAAATTGTGAATTTCGTATTGATTTTAATACGCAGGCAAGCTACATTGAAACTGTTCCATCTATTAAAAACAAAGAAATGGCCCTGACCCTTTATTTTCCGGATAACGAATTTAACCACCTAATACCCATTACCCGAATTGTAAAAGCTAATACATATCCTCTCACCACAACTATTAGAAATATCGAACAGGGCCCGGATAAGAATCTGGGGCTGCCGACAGTTTCCCCTATTCCGATAGGAAGCTCCGCGGGAAGAATTAGCGATACCGCTCATGTCAGGTTACCAAAAAATATCAGCGAATTTGATCATGGTTCTACAAAGGCTACTGTTGCGATAAATAGTCTTGTGAGATCCCTTACTTCATTTGAGGAGATCTCTGAGGTCCGGTTCTATTTAATGGACCAATACTCAGGTGATCCTTTTCATGGTATAGATATAGATAAACCGTTTTCCCGAACAAACAGCCCGGAAATTTATACCGCTTATATAACGGATACCGACAGATTTTTGTTGGAACCGATTCCGCTTGATATATTTAATAACCAATATGATAACAATATTGAAACAATATTCGAAGCAATGAAATTTAAAGCAGCGCCTAAAATTTATAATACCAAAAGGCACCCTGTCGTACCTGATAATGTTAAACTGTTGGATTATAATATTAACAATAAAATGCTCACTTTGATTTTTAATGAAGATTTTATAAAGGCTCACGAACACAGCCCGGATCGTCATAGAATGATGGTTGACGGGATTGTATTTACTTTTATGTCTTTAGAAAATGTAGATTCTGTAGATATAAAAATAAAATCCCATTCTGTGAATTCCGTGAACGGACAATTGTTAGAATATGATTTTACCATGCCGGTTTATATCAATCCGGAAAAGGCATAACTGTTTAAACCGGATCCGGATCCGCATCTATTTTCTGAAATAAAACCACATATTTCCTTCAACTAACATCTTTCTAAATCTGTTTTTTATAGCGTTAATAAAAGAGATTCTGGTAAT
>CAZVFS010000005.1:3992-24026 GCA_964626575.1 uncultured Alkaliphilus sp.
CTAACATCTTTCTAAATCTGTTTTTTATAGCGTTAATAAAAGAGATTCTGGTAATCGGCAAGACCAAAAAAAATCCGAGGGCGTCGGTTATTAGTCCGGGAGCTAACAAAAAAGCGCCCCCTAAAATAACGCATAATCCCCCCAGAAGCTCATCCGCCGGCATTCTTCCCTGGCTTATATCAAATTTTATCTTTGAAATAATATGCCTGCCTTCTCTCTTAGCCAGGTAGGCTCCTGCAAAACCTGTTATAATCACAATGGCCAGGGTATATTCAAATCCTATATGACTGCCTATTTTTAATAATATGGCAAAATCTATGAAAGGTAGCAAGGTAAACAGTAAAATTAATCTAAGTAACATTTTTTCACTCCCAAAATGTATATTCCCTAAGGAACAAACAGGGGACCATGGTTCATTCTAAAACACCCTGGCCCTGCCTCTATAAACCACTCCCCCTTTGGCATCTATTGTAATCATCTCTCCATCATTCAGTTTTTTAGTTGCCATATATGCACCGACTAATGTTGTTTTTCGTAGATTTAACCCTACAATAGCTCCATGACTTGTCAGACCGCTTTCTTCCGTAATTATAGCAGATGCTTTTTCCATAAGCGGGACCAATTCTTTGTCGGTATATTTTGTCACCAAGATATCCCCCTCTTTTACCTTGTTATAATCATCACTATCATTTACGATAACCACTTTTCCAGTAATAGATTCGTTTCCTATTGCTGTTCCAAACAATACCACTTCTCCCACTGTATGGACCTTAATTAAATTCGTGGTACCTGATGCCCCCACAGGCACTCCGGCTGTAATTACTACAAGATCCCCACTATTGATAAGCCCGGCTTCCAAAGCCTTATCCACAGATACTGATATTATTTCGTCGGTAGAATGAAGCTGTTTGGTCAGCAGGGTATGCACACCCCAACTTAAGGACAGCCTTCTCCTGACATGTTCGCTCGTTACAACTGCAATAATTATTACTGCGGGCCTAAATTTGGATACCATCCTAGCTGTAAACCCGGTGGCTGTGGCCGTCAGAATAGCGGACGCACCCAGGTCCGCGGCTATTCTGCATGTCGCATAACTGATAGCATCGGTTACCAGCGTTTCCCTTTCAACAGCTTTAACTCTTAACAAACCCTCATAATCAATAGCCATTTCCGCACGTTTGGCAATATCACTCATAATTTTTACTGCCTCTACAGGATATTTGCCTGCAGCCGTCTCTCCGGACAACATAATGGCATCTGTGCCGTCAAATATCGCATTTGCAACGTCTGTTACCTCCGCTCGGGTTGGCCTGGGGTTTCTTATCATAGAATCCAACATCTGGGTTGCAGTAATAACAGGTTTACCGGCCTTATTGCATTTCTTAATTATTTCCTTTTGTGCCAACGGAATTTCTTCTGTGGGAATTTCTACACCTAAATCTCCCCTCGCTATCATTATGCCATCAGACATTTTGATAATTTCATCGATATTATCCAAGCCTTCCTGGTTTTCAATTTTAGAAATAATTTGAATATGATGTACATCGTTATCTTCTAAAATTTCTCTGATAGCCAGAACATCCGATGCCTTTCTGATAAAGGAAGCTGCAATAAAATCCACATCCTTTTCTATACCGAATTTTATATCGAGTCTGTCTTTTTCTGTAATTGCAGGCAAATTAAGCTTTACCCCGGGCACGTTGACACCCTTATTATTTGATATAACCCCACCATTTTCGACTATACACTCAATGTCCGTATCACTGACTATTTTTATAATTCGGAGCCCTACTAATCCGTCATCTATCAAAATGGTGTCCCCTACATTCACATCCTTAGGAAGCCCGTCATAGCTTATACTACATATTGTTTTGTCTCCCAAAACGTCCCTTGTAGTAATCGTAAAGTCCTGTCCATCTATGAGTTCTACTTCACCGTCCTTAAATTTTCCGGTCCTGATTTCCGAACCCTTAGTATCTAATAATATGGCTACAGATTTATTTAGTCCCCACCTTACCTCTTTTATTGTGTTTATTCTTTGTTCGTGTTCGTCATGATCTCCATGTGAAAAGTTGAGCCTTGCAACATCCAGTCCATTCATTACAAGCTGTTCAAATACATCTTTTGATTCACTTGTAGGACCTATAGTACACACAATTTTTGTCTTTTTCATCCAGATACCCCCCTGTTCAGGCAATATATCAATCAAATTGATAGCACATTTGCCAATTCATAACTGTCAATATCAAAGGTACATCCAACGCTCAATGCCTTGTCTAAATCCATGTCGATAATGTCTTTACCTTTCATCCCTACTGCCCTGTTTGCAGCTCCTTGTATTAATAACTCCACAGCCTTTGCTCCCATTTTACTGGCCAGAATTCTATCAAAAGCTGTCGGGCTGCCGCCCCTTTGAATATGACCCAATATGGTGGCTCTTGTTTCAATACCTGTTTTTTCTGTAATTTCATTGCTTATTCTAATAGGATCCGCGACGCCCTCGGTTAATATGATTATACTATGCAATTTGCCTCTATTTCTTCCCCTTAGAAGTTTTCTGCATACTTCATCAATATCAAAATTCATTTCCGGTAAAATAATACTTTCCGCTCCGCTGGCTAGCCCGGCATACAGGGCTATATTTCCGCAATCACGACCCATAACCTCTATGATATTAGCCCTCCCATGGGATATTGAGGTTTCTCTTATATTACTGATAGCATCCACCACCGTATTAACCGATGTATCAAAACCAATTGTATAGTCAGTATATCCCAAGTCATTATCTATGGTTCCGGGAACGCCAATCGTAGGCACCCCTAAGGAATTTAAGGTCTTTGCAGCCCGCAAAGAACCGCCCCCACCTATTACCACTATTCCATTTATACCTAGAACCTCAATTACGTTCATAGCCCTTCTTTGTCCCTCTTCAGTTTTAAAGTCCTCACATCTGGTTGTTTTTAAAATGGTTCCACCTCTATGAATGATGTCCGCTACAGAAGATAGGTTCATCTCTTCAATCTGTGCGTTGATTAAACCCGTAAAACCGTCCTCTACCGATAAAACTTCGGCATGATTATAAATACCGCTCCTCACGACCGCACGTATGGCTGCATTCATCCCGGGTGCATCTCCACCGCTTGTTAACACGGCAATCCTTTTCAAAATTTGACCCCCCTCACGCATTTATGTTAAAACCCAAGATTGAGCAAGGTCGAGTGACATTCCTCAGCTTCCTCTCTGGGCACCATTATCTCACAAATCCCTTCTTTATTACTTCTACTGATCGGTTTAATTTTTACCAAGAAGCCTTCTGCTGCTAATACCTCCTTTATATCGTTCGCATGTTGACGTGTATTAGAAATGTATACGACTATCCACATTTTTAGGCCTCCTTGACAGTTTCAATATAGTATGAAAATGTTTTGTTTTATTTCATAATTATAACACATATACTGATCCCTTTGTTACACAGTAATATTCAAAATCAAACTACCCTTATATTTTCAGCCCCAAAAAAGTTAAACAACTTATTTATCAATTCATCATCCAGCTTGACCCATAATTCCTTATCAGCCTTGAGTTTCTCTTCACTTTCTTCTATATATATTATTATAGGTGTACTGCCGCCATGTTGCTTAAAAATTGGCTTCGTCCTTTCGATTAGGTGCCAATCCTTTTTAGTTTTAATCTTGATATATAGCCTTTTGTTTTTCCTTGCATCCAAGCCTTTTAATTCCTTTTCCGGAATCTTCAATAGGGGGCTTATTACATTGACTAAAATTTTGGGTTGTTCCTCTTCTTTGATATTTAATACGCCTTCTAAAACTACAAGGTTGTCCTCATGTATAAGGCTGTTATAATACTTGTAGGTTTTTGGGAATATAATACACTCCATACTCCCAAACAGATCTTCCAGGGTCAGAAAGGCCATCATTTGGTTGTTTCTTGTAATTTTAATATTTATTTTTGTGATTATTCCACCCACTACTATGGATTGTCCATCCTTTAATGGCGATTCTTCCGAATTACCGCTTGACTCTGAAAGTTCACTACTGTTAATAGTAACAATATGCTTCAATTCCTTCTCAAACTCCGACAGAGGATGCCCGCTGATATAAAATCCTACAGCCTCTTTTTCCATATCCAATTTTATTTTTTCATTAAATTCTTGTATGTCAGGAAAGTTAAACTGATTTATTGAAACGTCGATTTCCTCATTTATCTGAAAAAGATCTATCTGTCCTTCTATTTTTCTTCGTCTTTCCTGCTGTATACCATCAATAATTATCTCATAGCTCGATAGTAATTGAGCACGGTTTGTACCCAAACAGTCCAGTGCCCCACATTTAATTAAACCTTCTACAGCCCTTTTATTTATATCTTTAGATTCCATCCTCTGACAAAAATCTAAAAAACTTATAAATTCTCCTCTGCTTTCCCTAATCTTTACCAGATTGTCTATCATACCTATACCTACATTTTTAACCGCACCCAGGGCAAATCTTATGCTTCCGTTTTCAACTGTAAACTTGCTGAAACTCTTGTTAATGTTTGGCGGTAATATTTCTATTCCCTGTCTCTTACAATCCTGAATATATTGCACTATTTTTGACGTACTTTCCATAACACTGGTCATAAGGGCTGCCATGAATTCCACTTTATAATAACATTTTAAATATGCCGTCTCGTATGCCAACACCGCATATGCGGCACCATGTGATTTATTAAATGCATATTTAGCGAATTCCAACATTTCGTCATATAATTTATTCCCAATATGTTCCGGCACACCATTTCTTACGCATCCCGGGATTTCCACCTCACCTTTGTCATCAACTATTCCATATATAAAGTTTTTCCTTTCCTGTTCCATTATATCCATCTGTTTTTTGCCCATTGCACGTCTTACGAGATCTGATCTGCCATAGCTGTACCCTGCCAAATCCCTCACTATCTGCATAACCTGCTCCTGGTATACCAGACATCCATAGGTTACATTTAATATAGGCCTCAGGCTTTCATGCATATATTCTATGTTTTGAGGGTTGTTTTTATATTCTATATATCTGGGTATGGAATCCATTGGGCCCGGACGATATAAAGAAATGCCCGCGATAATATCTTCAAAACAATCGGGTTTTAATTCTTTCAAAAATTGGGTCATCCCGGTACTCTCAAGTTGGAATACACCCAATGTTTCGCCCCTGCCAATCAATTCATAAACATTTTTATCCTCATAATTACAGCTGGAAAAATCTATTTTTATATCATAATTTTTTTCAACAAGTTCTAAAGTATCCCTAATTACAGTTAAGGTCCTCAGCCCCAAAAAATCCATTTTAAGTAACCCGAGTTCTTCCAGAGTACCCATAGCAAATTGGGTTGTGATATTATTATCATGCACATATAGAGGTACATGTTTCTTTAGAGATTTTTTAGATATTACCACCCCCGCGGCATGAGTGGATGCATGTCTCGGTAATCCCTCCAGTCTTTTCGCCATATCTATTAAATATTTTGCTTCCGTATTTTCCCTATACGTTTTTTCGAATTCCGGGCTCATGTTGAGTGCTTTATCTATTGTCATCCCCATGGAAAAAGGAATTTGTTTGGCTATCTTATCAACCTCATTGTATGGCATATCAATAACCCTACCGACATCCCTGATAGCCGCCCTTGCCGCCATGGTTCCAAATGTAATTATTTGTGCCACTTTATCCTCACCATATTTTTGTTTTACATAGTCTATAACCTCTTCCCGTCTCTCATAACAAAAATCTATATCTATATCGGGAAGGGATATTCTCTCCGGGTTTAAAAACCGTTCAAAAATAAGATTATATTTGATGGGATCTATATCTGTTATACCTAAAACGTAAGCAACAATACTCCCGGCAGCGCTGCCCCTACCCGGCCCTACCGGTATTTTGTTATCCTTTGCATATTTAATAAAATCCCAAACTATAAGGAAGTACTCTATATAGCCCATGCCTTCAATTATAGAGAGTTCCATATTTAGCCTGTCCTCTAAATCTTCCGTCACAGGATTGTATCGCCTGTTCAGTCCTTCAAAACAGATCTTTTTCAAATAATCCAATTTTGATATATCATCAGGCACTCTATATTCCGGTAAATGTATTGTATCAAAGTCAAAATCCACATTGCATTGCTCTGCAATTTTCATTGTATTTGATATGGCCTCAGGAGCAAATGCGAAAATTTGTTCCATCTCTTCCGGGGGTTTTAGATAAAATTCGTTATTAGGAAATTTCATGCGATCCGTGTCTTCTTTTATTTTACCTGTCTGTATACAGAGTAAAATATCATGTACCTCAGCGTCCTCCTTGTTTATATAATGAACATCATTAGTAGCTATCAAAGGTATATTTAGCTCTTTGCCTAATTTTATTAATTGCAGGTTTACCTTCTTTTGTTCTTCCATGTTATGATCCTGCAGCTCCAAATAAAAACTATCTTCCTCAAATATATTCTTGAGTTTTAATGCTAACTCTTTGGCCATTTTATATTGATCCTGGAGTAAAAGCCGGTTTATATCTCCTGCCAGACAACCGCTTAAACCGATCAATCCTTTGCTAAATTTTGAAAGTTCAATATAATCTATTCTCGGTTTATAATAAAAACCTTTTAAAAATCCGTTGGATACTAATTCTATTAAATTTTGATATCCCTCCTGATTTTTAGCCAATAGCACAAGGTGCCCCTGATCCTTGTCCTTTTGGGGATCCCTATCCTCCATTGTTCTTGCCGCAGTATATACCTCACAACCTATTATAGGCTTGACTCCCTTTTCCTTCGCAGCTTTATAAAAGTCCACAACACCAAACATAGCACCATGGTCCGTGATGGCTATAGCATCCATGCCCAGTTCTTTTACCTTATCCATCATTTTATCTATAACTGTAAACCCATCAAGGAGACTGTATTCCGTATGAACATGTAAGTGAACAAAACCGTTTCCCATTTTCTATTTCCCTCTTTTTCCCAAAGACTATAATTTTTCTATAAAATCATAAATTCATATATCCGTCAGAGTGACAATTTTCACACAGTCTGACGTGCCCGTATTTATATTATAAAGTATTCCATAACAAGTTACAAAATAAAAACAGAAGTTACTATAATAATAATTTCTGTTTTTATTTTTTATTTTTTTGTAGGCGAATCGCTATCTCGTCTATCCTCCTGAGCCTATGATTTACCCCAGATTTGCCTATAGGAGGGCTTAGCATCTGTCCAAGTTCTTTTAAACTGGCATCCCGGCACTTCAATCTGAGCTGTGCAACTTCCTGTAAATTTGCAGGCAAATATCCTAACCCCACCGTATCTTTAATATACATTATATTTGCAATTTGTCTGACGGCCGCATTTACAACCTTACCAAGGTTTGCGGTTTCACAGTTAACAATACGATTAACATCGTTTCTCATCTGTTTATAAATCCTTATATTCTCCAGACTCAACAGTGCGCTGTGCGCACCTATAATATTTAATAAATCGGCTACCTGGTCCCCTTCCTTTAGATATACAACATAATGTCCCTTACGTTCCGTTATTTTTGATTTTAATCCGAAACTATTGATTAAATCCCTTAAAGATTCACTATGAACCAGGCTATGACTGACAAATTCTAAATGATAGGTTTTTCCGGGATCACTGACGGAACCTCCCCCCAAAAAAGCACCCCTCAAATATGCTCTCTTACAACATCTTTTTTCCAACAATCCCGCAGGGGTTTCATAGGAAATATCGAAAAGGTTATCTTTCTGTTTTAATATTTCAATCTCCTTTAAAATATTATTACTCCCCATATCATCGGTTACAACCATCAAATAATAGTTCCTCTTTCTCAATCTGGGGCCCCTTTTCACCATGACCTCGATATTTATATTGAATAATGTTTTAAATAATCTGAATAATTTTCTTGCAACCGCCGGATTTTCCGTAACCAATTTTATATTTAATTTTTGCTTTCCACCTATTAATTGTAAAGTGCCGCTCATCCTAACCAAAGCTGCTAATTCCGCTAACTGACAGCAACGTTCTTCGGAATAAATCCGCGCGAGCTCCCCTTTTGTTCTAGATGAAAATGACATAAAATCATCCCCTTGCTAAATTATCGCTTCATGATCTCCTTTATATAAAAATAATCAATTATACGATTTCTGTCATTTGTAACCTTCCATTGCAGCACCAAATCAATTATGATCTTTGATAGTTTGATTGCATCGTGTCTTACATAATCCTCTTTTATGTCTATTAAATCCTCTGTTATCAACTTAATACCCTTAGCCCTTAATTTCTCTCTGTCCTCCTGGGTTAACTTTATAACCTCCGCACCCTCTGTGCCATACTTTTTACCTATAACATCACTAATTCCGCCGGTATTTGCTACAACATAATCGATTGAAGCATCCAACCAATGCCGAAATAAAGCATCTACATGCTCGTAAACCGTGTAGTTGTCCGTTTCACCCGGCTGCGTCATTACATTAGAAACATAGATCTTGAGTGCTTTGGTCCTATTAAGACTCTCTTTTATATTTTTTACGAGCAAATTAGGAATTACACTGGTATATAAGCTGCCCGGCCCTAATAACACCAGATCCGCGTTGTCTATAGCATCTACCGCCTCATTAATAGCCCTGGCATCCCTTGGTCTGATAAATATATTTTCTATAGGGCTGTCTAATTCCAGACATTTTATAGGTATTTTGGATTCTCCCTTGATAACCGACCCGTTTTTAAGTTTGGCATACAAAGTTACATCCTTGAGTGTGACAGGTAAAACCTTGCCCGTTACGGCTAATACATCACTTATCTTTTTTATGGCCTCTTCAAAATTGTCGCTTATATCATTCATAGAAGCAATCAACAAATTTCCGAAACTCTGCCCCTTCAAATCGCCTTCTTTGAATCTATGTTGTAAAAGTTGTTCCATAGTCGGTTCCATATCCGCCAAAGCAAGTATGCAGTTTCTTATATCTCCGGGCGGCAACATTCCTAAATCTTCCCTCAATTTTCCGGAACCGCCGCCGTCATCTGTAACAGTTACAATAGCTGTAATATTGGAAGTGAAAAGTTTTAACCCCCTGAGTAGTACCGATAAACCCGTCCCTCCTCCTATCACCACTATTTTAGGTCCCCGTGACAAAAATTTTTTATCATGTATTTTTTTGTTTAACTTATTATTACCATTCCTGCCTGTTAACGTAGCAGGATAATACACAAAGTCTAAAATCGAAATAATTCCTTGTCTCAAAGAAAAAAACAATATACCGAGTCCTGCCAATCCCACCAAAATACTAGTCAAATTGCTATTAACTACATTAAACCTAAGCAAATGATAAGATATAGAAATAGATACCAAAAATATCCCCACTAACCCGGCTACTAGCCATCTCTTAATTTTAAGTCCGGGTCTTAACCAATAAATGAGTCTCATTGCCCCTGTCCTTTCCTCCCTTTATATAGATTAACATCCCGATTATTCATGAGTACCCTGTACCCCTTTTCCTTGAGATAGTCATAAAGTGTACGAGCAACAGTAATAGACCTGTGCCTCCCTCCTGTACAGCCGATAGCAATGACCAATCGATTTTTCCCTTCTTTTATATAATGAGGAATTAAAAAGCTTATCATATCGTTCAATTTATTTGAAAACTCTATACTGACGGGAGAGTTCATAACATAATCCCTAACCCTGATATCATCACCCGTAAAATCCCTTAACTCGTCCACATAAAATGGGTTAGGTAAAAATCTGACATCAAAAACTAAATCTGCATCCAACGGTATACCATGTTTAAATCCAAAGGATATAATTGAAATAATCAGATTATCAGATTTATTACCTTCTACATAAATGTTTTTAAGTTCATCTTTAAGTTGGGAGGGTATAAGATTGGTAGTATCTATGATATTAGTTGCCCTTTGCTTTAAATACTTGAGTTTTTCTCTTTCAAGGGTAATCCCTTCATTGATGGAACCATCCGCCAATAGTGGGTGCGTTCTCCTGGTTTCTTTAAAACGTTTGATCAAAATCGCATCGCTGGCATCTAGGAATAGAATTTCATATTTATAGCCCAATTTTTCCAGGCTTTCTAAACTGCTGGATAGATCATCAAAAAACATCCCCCCGCGAATATCAATAACCAATGCTACCTTATCCAGTGTCCCCTGTGGTTGATGGCACAGTTCCGCAAATTTGGGAATTAAAGTAGGGGGCAAATTGTCTATACAATAAAAACCAAAGTCCTCCATATATTTAACGGCCTGACTTTTCCCCGCCCCGGATAACCCTGTAATTATTATAAACCTCACTTTTACCCTCTCCCTTATATGGACACGATATCGTTTTATTCTTCACCTATGATTTTAACCTCTGTCTCTAATTGCACCCCAAATTTATATTTAACTGTCTCTTGTGTTAATTTAATCAGGTTAAGAACATCATCCGCGGTAGCATTATCTACATTTACAATAAACCCACAATGTAGTTCCGATACCTGTGCCCCGCCTATTTTTCTTCCTTTTAAACCACTGTCCTCTATCAATTTCCCTGCAAAATGTCCCACAGGTCTTTTGAATACACTTCCACAACTGGGCAAATTTAAAGGCTGTTTCATGGTTCTCTTTTCTATTAGGTCTTTTGTTGTCGCGACTATTTTTTCATAATCCCCTTTTTCAAATTCCATTTCAACCTCTAACACTATATAATCCCCCGTCTGAATTGCACTTGTGCGATATCCGAATTCCAACTCTTCCGACAAGAGATTTTTTATTTTGCCCTCCGGGCTCAGTACCCTGACACTTCTTACTACGTCCCGCATCTCACCCCCGTAAGCGCCTGCATTCATAGCTACGGCTCCGCCCAAGGTTCCCGGTATTCCATTGGCGAATTCGAAACCTGTTAACTTTTCCGCTATTATTTTTTCAGACAATGTAGAAAGTAAAATGCCTGCCTGCGCAACCACCACATTTTCATCGATAATCACATTTGCAAATCCGTTCCCAAGTTTAATGACCACACATCTTATACCCTTGTCCCTTATAATAAGATTGCTTCCGTTTCCCATAATGAAATACGGTGCATTATTTTCCTTGCAAATTTTAATAGCCGATTGAATTTCCTCTACCGATCGTGGCATCACCATAATATCCGCCGGTCCGCCAACCTCAATGGAGATGTGGTTTTTCATGGGTTCATCGAGTAGAACCGCATCTTTTGAAATTGTTTCGGTCAATTTATTGTATATTTTTATTTTATCCATTGAATTCACTCCTACTGTCTAGTATATGTCAATTGCGGTTATTATTGTTTCTAATTATCTAATTTAAAGTATATATTTTCTATCCTGTTGTATTCATCGGATAAATTTTATACATTTAATAAATCCCCTTCATATTTTATATAATAATTATAATAGATAGCTTGCCAATCATCATTTTCGGGTCATAGCCCGTTCTAATACAGCTGCACTCGTTTTAACTGTTCTGTCGATTATGATATCGGGTTTAGCTACAAAATTTCTGATTAATTTCCTTACCAAATCCCATGGAACAATTAACATCGCCATAAGTGTAACATAAATCCATTCTATAGCACTTAAACCCGCTGTTCTCAATATTTCGCCGCCAAAATGCGTGAGCACAATTTGTATACCGAAAATTAGAGCAACCACTTTTAGAAATCCTTTGTTTTCTAAAATATGTTCAAATAAATTAACCCCACTTGTCCTTGCGTTGAAAATATTGAATGCATTTAAAAATATAAAAAAGGTAAAGAAGCCCGTAAGTAGGTATATATCCTGTTGACCGGCCGGGCCTGACCTGAAAATACTTCTGACAAACGATGATTTTAAGAAAAAAATACACATACCCGCTATAAAACCGCCATTCAGTAAAATGGAACCCCACATATCCCTATCAATAATAGGTTCTGCCCTCCTTTTAGGAGGTTCTTTCATATATTTTTCAAGGGCCGGTTCCTTACCAAATGCCAGGGCCGCCAATGTATCCATAACTAAATTTACCCATAACATTTGAGTCATAGACAAAGGAAGATCTATACCAATAAATGGACCTATAAATGCAATCAATATAGCTCCGATATTTACTGTTAACTGATACACCATAAATCTTCTGATACTATTAAATATAGTCCTACCATAGAGCGCAGATTTGGTAATAGACAAAAAGTTGTCATCCAGTATAACAATATCCCCTGCTTCCTTGGCTACCTCTGTTCCGTTTCCCATAGCAAAACCAACATCCGCATGTTTCAGAGCAGGAGCATCGTTTACACCGTCACCGGTCATCCCAACGACCAGATCGAGTTCCTGTGCAATGCCTACCAATCTGGATTTATCCGAAGGCAGGGCTCTTGCTATTACACGAAGGTCAGGGAGCATCTCCCTTAACTGTTCATCGGTAAGTTTCTGAATGTTTTGTGAGAGTAGTACAATATCCCCATCATTTTGTATTAAACCGGCATCCCCGGCAACTGCAACCGCTGTTTCTTTCCCGTCACCTGTGACCATAACAACCTGAATTCCTGCATCAACAGCCTCTTTGATGGCACTTACGGATTCAGAACGCAAATCATCCCTAATACCCATAATCCCAACCAAGGTTAATTCGCCAAACTGATCATTCTCCTGCAGGTCTTTTTCCGAGGTGGCTATAGCTATAACCCTGATCGATCTTTTAGCCAGTTCGTCAATTCTATTTTCTAACTGTTCCACGTCCTCAAACAGTGTTTTATTCCCCTTTTCATCATAATAGTAGCTACAATTACATATTACCTTTTCCGGAGCACCTTTAACCAAGGTTAAATTATAATCTCCTATTATCTGTGCCGCCGAATATTTATTTTCGCTGGTAAAAGGCACCTCCTTTACAACCTGCTTTTTTGTCTCTATTTCTCCGTTACAGGCCACAAAACGCAGGAGGGCTCTTTCTGTCATATTTCCCCCGACCACCTGTATACTACAACTATCATGGCTTTTTTTAACCAGGGCGCCCATATTGTTTATCAAAGAAAGGCTCAGCAAATTACCGAGTTCCCGCGGTATTTCCTCAAAGGATGAATACTCATTGTCGGAGCCGTTAATAAATGTAACCGCTTCCAGTTGCCCTTTGGTTATTGTCCCGGTCTTGTCCGAAAAAAGTATATTTAAACCCCCTGCAGTTTCAATACCAACGAGCTTTCTGACCAAAATGTTATCCTTCAGAAGTTTTTTCATATTCAAAGACAGTACCATCGCAATCATCATCGGCAACCCTTCCGGCACGGCAACAACTATAATAATTATAGCCAATATAACGGCCGCCACTAAATCATTAACCGAATTTTGCCAATCGGATAAATAATGTATAATTTTAACGGAATCAAAGCTGTTATCCATTATTACCTTTTTGAACATAAAGGCAAGGGCTATTGCTATACCACCGATATAAGCGAATTTACTTATATTGCCGGCTAAACCGCTGAGCTTTACCTTTAATGGCGAGTCCCTCTTTTCTGTCTGTATCTCCTGTGCCAATTTCCCGTAAAAGGTCTTATCGCCCACTTCTTCTATACATAAAATACCTTCCCCCGAAACCACCACTGTGCCCCTGTAAACATTATAAGGATCAGTCAGGTCTGTATTCTTCCCTTTTTCTATAAAATTTTCCGGTATGGCTTGCTTTTTTATTTCCTTTGTTTCCCCTGTCAGCGAGGCTTGGTCTACCTTCAGTTTACCGTATACCAGTTTCCCATCCGCAGGCACCTTGTCCCCGGGTTGTAGTAGTACACAATCTCCTACGACGATATCATCGATCTGAACTTCCTGTATCAGATCATCCCTAAATACTTTACATTTAATCTTTGATGCCTCTTCCTGTAATTTTTGAAATGATTCTTCACTGCTATATTCAGACCAAGTGGCTACAAGGGTCGCCAATAAAACAGCTATTGCAATGCCCAGGGATTCATACCACGCGGATTTTCCCAGAAAGAAAAATATTAAATTAATAGCTAGGGCAACCATTAAAATCCTAATAATAGGATCTTTGAAATTCCCTCTTAGTTTATTCCAAAAATTCTCTGTCTCCTGTAGGGTTAATTTATTTGTGCCGTATTCATCTCTGGACCGATCAATGTCCTGTTTATTCAAACCGGTTATATTATATTTCATACGAAATTCCCACACTTCCTATATGGGGTCAGGCTTGAATTATTTACCTATCACTAAGTAGATAATTCAAGCCTGATCCCTTTTTTCTTCAATAAGTAAACAATTCAAGCCTGACCCTATTTTTTAAAACCAAGCCCACGGTTCTTTTTTAATAGGCAAACAGGTAAATGTCATTTCTTCCTTCAATGTTGGATGGATACAAACAATTTCATGAGACCAAAGCGCAATCTGATCTTTTATTTTATCTTTTTTGGGATTATATAATTGGTCCCCGTATAATGGATATCCTATTGCGGAAAACTGCACGCGGATTTGATGGGATCTACCTGTATGCAGATCTATTTTCGCCAAACTAAAATCCCCTATGGTGTCAATTATTTCATAACTTAGTATCGCTTTTTTGGCCCCTTCAATACCCTCCTTTACGACAGATACCGTATTTGTTTCATTGTTTTTTAGTAGATAGTGTACCAGGGTGGCTTTATCCCTATGGGGTTTACCATATACAACCGCCATATACCGCCTTTCGAATTTTCGCCTTCGTATCTGATCAGACAACCTTGATGCAGCTTTTGAAGTCTTGGCAAAAACCATGACCCCGCCTACCGGCCTATCTAAACGATGCACTAATCCGAGATAAACATTGCCGGGTTTGTTATATCGAAGTTTTATATCTTTCTTTAATAAGGTCAACATATCCAAATCCCCTGTCTTATCTCCCTGTGATAAAACATTTGGGGGTTTTTCAACGACCAACAGATGATTATCCTCAAAAATAATCGGTATATCTACATTCATTCGATTCCTCCAACCTTTTCTCGCCGATGTTATTCCAAGCAAGACGATGGGACCAAACCTATGGGGTTTTGGCCTTTTCCTTATAAATATCATTTTTAAGCCTGTCCGCTAAACCTAAGGGATTATCTATAATGGATTTTGCTCTGAAAAATATACTCCCTTTTACCTGTGGAATACCCCTATTATATCGTATCTGATTTATAATTTCCAGGGGGTTACCCCAGGGTGTGTTGCCCTCTTCCACTTTATATACCGCATGCCCAATATACAAGTGAACCTTATGGTTTTTTACCACATTTGTCCACCAGTCAACAAGTTCCCCATAGTCTGCCCTGTCGTAACCAAAATACCAATATATTTGAGGTGCTATATAATCTAACCATCCGTTTTCCACCCAGTACTTAGTATCGGCATACAGGCTATCATAACTCGTAATCCCGCCTTTGGTATCTGAACCTACGGGGTCATCATCTTTATTGCGCCATATACCAAACGGGCTTACACCAAACTTAATACTTGCTTTTTCTCTTTTGACAGATTTATATAAGTTTTCTATAAAATCGTTGATATTGTTTCTTCTCCACTGTCTCTTTGTTTCCCCGTCAAACCTTTTATTTGTTTTATATAATTCGTCATCCGGAAAATCTACACCCGTTTCCGGATACGGGTAAAAATAATCATCCAAATGGACCCCGTCCACATTATAGTTCCTCACAACCTCTAATATGCTGTCTATTACAAACTGTCTAACTTCCAAAACGCCGGGGTTATAGTATAATTTATCTCCATAACATACTACCCAATCCGGATTTTTTCTGGCAGGATGATCCTTTGCCAGTTCTTCTATATTGTCCTTTACGCTTACCCTGTATGGATTAAACCATGCATGAAATTCCATACCTCTTTTATGAGTTTCATCTATCATAAAAGTCAGCGGATTATATCCGGGATTTTGTCCCTGTACTCCGGTCAAATATTCGGACCATGGGGCATATTCGGAAGGATAGAAACTATCCGCACTGGGCTTTACCTGTACTATTACCGAATTTAATCCCGCTTTTTTTAACCCGTCTAATAAGTATATAAATTCTTGTTTCTGCTGTGCTTGATTCAATCCCTTTTTTGATGGCCAATCCAGATTATATATGGTGGATATCCAAGCCGCCCTAAATTCTTTGGCCGGGTTTTCCGTTTTATCTCCGGTCCCTTCCTCTCCCTTATCCTCACTATGTTCATCTTTGTTTTCTTCTTTTGCCCCGGAGGAATCACCGCTTTGTTCGTCAACAGTTTCATCTTCGGTATTATCGGGCTTGAGTTTATCCCCTTCGGTATCTTCTGTACTGTCATCCGGATTATAATCTTTACCGGGTTCTTTAGTGTCTGAATCTTCATCTGCCGCTCTTATCTCAGTAGGTTTATTTATTAATAACTTTAACTGGGGATAATAAACCTTTAAGACAAACATTAAAGCAACGCATATCACACATACTATACTTATAACCTTTCTTCTGTTAACCAATTTTTTTCCCACCTTTAAATTTATCAGCTAAACATTGGTCCTGGGATTACTTCCAAACTAAAACCATAGAAAATAGCAATGTTAAGATAAATATTCTTCAAGTGCAATACCTCTATTGTATATTTCCTCTGCCGCCTTTTTACCCACATATCTTATATGCCAAGGCTCATAGTTATAACCTGTAATGTCTTCTTTGTCTTTTGTATATCTTATAATAAAACCGAATTTATGAGCGTTATTTTTTATCCATTTACCTTCTTCCGTTTCACCAAATCTTGTTTTTAGATCAAATTGAACGCTCTGGCTCGTTATGTCCATGGCCAGTCCTGTCTGGTGTTCACTTTCGCCGGGTCTTGCAATAATCTTGTTGGCTTCCTCTTCCCCTATCTCACTTGCTTTATTTTCAAAGAGCCATTTTTGTGTACTGTAAGATCTATACCCGGAAAGCGCAAATATATATATACCCTCTTCATAGGCTTGTCCAAAAAGTTCTTCTAATGCCTCAGCGGCTTCTTTTCTCATATATTTTTTTTCACGTTCTTCATCAAATGAAAACTTTACATCCGGCACTATCAAATCACTTGGTTTATAGCTTGAATCCAAGTATCTTCTTTTGTTTACAAGGACCAAAATATCATCAACATTTTCTGCAGGTTGTCTGCCGTCGTTGTTATCCTGATGCCCATTATTCTGATTGTTTTGAGGGTTATCGTGACTGTTGTTATCATTTCTATTATCGTTTGTATTATTGTTGGTATGTTCGTTTATAGCATTATCCGTATTGTTCTTGTTAACAGGAACACCCCCATTTGCAATATCATCACCATTTTCTGTTATAGTTCCCGCAATTATTTTATCAAAAAAGGGAGATATTCTGCCTTTTAATAGAAAACCTGCTAATAAAACAACAAACAACAGTACCATAGTGAAAAGTAACCTTCCCGCCCTACTGTGCCTTTTTCTGCTCTTCTTCATGCGATATGCCTCCTCATATTTTCAAAATCCGGTACATGCCATCTATTCACCGTCTTTAACAACCATCCTTTCCTTGTCCGATACCAAATAGTCGGTTAATCTCCTTTGACGGATTATTTTCGGATCGAAACCTTTCCATCTAAAAATCCTGTCTAACATATAGCCACCGCTGAAAGTTGAAATTATTGTTCCTATTCCAACAGTTCCACCAAGTAAATATCCGACTATTAAAGCTATCAACTCTATACCCGTTTTTATATATTTAACATCCAGGCCTGTCGTTTTTACCAGGCCAACCATAAGCCCATCCCTAGGGCCTGCCCCTGACTCGAACTTTAGATAACTGTATAATCCGTAATTTAATATAATATTACCATAAAACAACACTACTATCTTTAAAAAGTAATGTTGCGGCACTAACACAATATTAAACTTGGAAATTATGTCTGCAAAAAATCCGATGAAAAACATATTAAGAATAGTTGCTATTCCCGGATAAATTTTAACGGCTATAGAAAAAAGTATTATGGCAAGTCCCACAATTTGAGTAGCTTTTCCGAAATCTATGCCGGTTCTGTCACTTATACCTAAATCAAGTGTATCCCATGGCGCCATTCCTAGATTAACTACTTTAATTTGTACCATTCCGTAGCCACAGATTGCAAAAGCTAAAATCAGGCCGGGTATTTTTTTAACATCTTCAGTAAGCAATTCTCTGTTTAATTTCATTCGAATACCACTCTACTTTCAAAGTAATCGGGACGCAATAAAAACCATGCACAGTGCACCCTTCTAAATTTCCATAGTCCAATTTTTAGGTAGTATCAACGTAATCAGGGTAAATATCTCCAGCCTGCCGGATAACATCAAAAATGAGAACAACACTTTGCTTGCAGAACTGAACCCTCCGAAATTACTTGCAGGCCCGACAACACCTAACCCCGGTCCGATGTTACCCAATGTAGCGGCTACGGCACTGGATGTGCTCACAATATCTAAGCCCTCCAGGGATATTATTATAGTTGATATAACAAAAATCATAATATACAAGGTAAAAAACCCGCTTATACTCACTATAGTTTCATCCGTAACCTTTCTCCCGCTATTTTTTATCGAAATAAAAGCTCTCGGGTGAAATAGCTTTGCTACATCCCTTTTAATAAGTTTCATTAAAATTAATATTCTGACAACCTTTATTCCACCCGCGGTGGAGCCCGCACAACCCCCTATAAACATAAGTGTAAATAAAATAATTTTACTAAAAGCAGGCCAAACATCAAAATTTGCGGTAGTATACCCCGTAGTAGTTATTATTGAACTCACCTGAAAAAATGAGTCCCTTAATGAACGGAAAATACCTGCATAAGACGTCATAGAAAGATTGGCCGCAATAGCTATAATAGCCATAAGAACTATGGCTAAATAAAGTCTCAATTCTTCATTTTTGAACACATCTTTCCATCCACCCTTAAACAAAGAGTAATATAACGAAAAGTTTACACCCGATAATAACATAAAGACTCCTATTATAATGTGGATATATGTGCTGTTGTAAAAAGCAATGCTGTTGTTTTTTATGCCAAATCCTCCGGTTCCTACGGTGCCGAAGGTATGCAACATCGATTCGAAAAAACTCATCCCGCCCAGCTTTAAAAGTATAATTTGTAATATAGTTATCGAAAAATATATTGTATATAAAATTTTAGCCGTATCTTTTATTCTAGGCATTATTTTATCTTTGGTAGGGCCCGGGCTCTCCGCCTTAAATATTTGAAAACCGCCTATTCCCAGTGCGGGAAGCAAGGCTATAGTAAAAACCAGTATCCCCATCCCGCCTATCCAATGTGTAAATGAACGCCAAAATAAGACACCATGCGGGAGGCCTTCAACATTGCTCAGTATTGATGCCCCTGTAGTTGTAAATCCGGAAACAGTTTCAAAAAGCGCATCTACATACAAAGGTATACTGCCCGACAGATAAAAAGGAAGTGCACCAAACAAGGAAGCAAAGATCCAGCCCAGGGCCACTATAGCCAAACCCTCTTTAACGTTGACGTTATTTTTGATTACAGTTTTTTTAGACATTGTAAACCCTATAATGCCCGTTATTATCACTGTAATAAGAAACGCTGTTTTATCGTGTTCATTAGCATAAAAGGCTATAGATAGCGCGGGTAACATCAATGCAGATTCCACCATAAGAATGTTACCTAGCACCTTTAACACGATCTCGTAATTCACCGAAAATACCCCCTTTATTTGATTTCATAAACATTTTTAAGGTAGGTAAATCCTTAGTCAAACTGAATACAATTATTCTGTCTCCCGGATATATAATAGAACTTCCTTTAGGTATGATAACCTCTCCATTACGAACTATTGATCCTATTATAATACCCTTTGGCAAATTAAGTTCTGCTAAAGGTTTCCCTGTAAACGGCAAGTCTTCCCCCACAATAATTTCCGTTACTTCCCCGTCTCCACCTAACAACAATGAGACTGATATCACTTTTCCCCCTCTGATATACTTTAATATTT
>CAZVFS010000005.1:24126-25675 GCA_964626575.1 uncultured Alkaliphilus sp.
CCTAACAACAATGAGACTGATATCACTTTTCCCCCTCTGATATACTTTAATATTTTAGAGGCTGTGATGTATACGGTATTAAACGCCGCATCTATGTCTAACTTATCTATAATCTTAATATAACTTTCCTTACTGATTTTAGCTACAGCCCTTGATACACCTGCCTGTTTTGCCATCAATGCCATCAATAGATTTTGCTCGTCATATCCGGTCAATCCGACGAAAGCGTCCATAGATTCCAAATTTTCCTCTTCCAACAGATGTATATCTGTACCGTCACCATGAATTATTAATACATTATCCAATTTTTCATCTAAAACTTCACAACGTTCTTTGTCTTCTTCCAAGATAGTTACCGAAATGTTAGATTGTGCAAGCTGTTTCGCTAAATAAAAACTTACTTTTCCTCCCCCTAATATCATAACCCTTTCTATTTGTTTCCTTGTTATGCCTACCTCTTCTTGAAATTTAGCATCCAACTTTGCTATGTTGGCGCTTTTGCCGATAACATGTATGACATCATTTTTTACAAGTTGTGTTGAACCATTAGGAATTATAATCTCCCCACCCCTAGACACAGCAGTTATTAGGAAATCATCGAAATCCTTGAGATTTTTAATTTTCTTTCCAACAAAACCCTCATTGTGCCCAATATTAAAATCTAACATTGTCACTCTGCCTCTGGCAAAATCACCTATATAAAAACTAAAGTTTTTCGACAAGTATTTTTCTATAACTTTAGCTGTTTCCAATTCCGGGTTAATAACATAATCAATACCCAATTCAGTTTTCACAAAATCCAGCTGCTGCATATACTCAGGATTTCTTATTCTGGCTACTGTTTTTTTACATCCGAGTTTTTTAGCTAACAGGCATATAACAGTATTAGTTTCATCTTCCTTAGTACATGCCACTAATAGATCGCAATTTTTAACACCTATTTCTTTTAATGTATCTATATTTATGCCACTAGCAGCAACAGTCAGCACATCCAGATTTTCATTTATTTTATCTATCAGGCTTGTGTTGTTATCTATAAGTATTACATTTATATTTTCGGTGACCAACGATTCTGCCAATTTTTGACCTAATTTTCCCGCCCCCACTATTATAACTTTCATATACTTTCACTCCTGCATTTGCAAAATATTATAATAACTTAAATATATTACTAAAAGCCTTGTTTGTCTATAGCTATTTTGGTCGGTTGGCCGGTTAGTCGGTTGGCTGGTTGGTCAGGTGGTTGGTTGATCAGGTGGCCGGTCAACCGATTAATCGGACAAGCACAATATAAAGACGTAAATATGTGGCGGAAAGTTCATTCTCCGCATGCCGGAAGGATCGGTTGTCAGTTGGCTAGGACAATCTTTTAGTCTGCGGCTTTAAAGTTATATATAGGTATTATCCTGTCTATTATATCTACTGTGTCCCCAATATTCTCCATTATTTCGTCCATGGATTTATACGCGTGGGCGCATTCATCAACTGTTTTTCTATTTACGGAAGTTGTATAAATTCCTTCCATCGTTTCCTTAAATTCATTTAAAGT
>CAZVFS010000005.1:25775-27990 GCA_964626575.1 uncultured Alkaliphilus sp.
CTTCTGTTTAATTCGGCAAAATACTGAACAATTTTCATGTCATGGATATAGTCTTCAAACAATTGCCCGGATGCATATGCCAGATCCCTCGGTATATCCGTAACAACCTTGGATCTTCTCTTTTTCAATTCTTTTTTTATGTCCTTTTCCCGTCCTTGCGACCTTAACTGTGCTACAAACTCATCTATGTCCTTCTTTGTACCCTTGTTAAGTGCTTCATAGGCCTTTTTCTGATAGAGGCTCGCAACCTGATGCCCTAAATGGCGGCTTCCGGAATGTATAACTATATATTTATCTCCTTGGCTGTCCTTATTTGCTTCAATAAAATGGTTACCCCCGCCTAATGTGCCAATGCTTAACCTTGCCCTATTAAGATTAACTTCCTTTTTGCATCTAAGCATATTCAAATCAATTTCATCATTAAATTTATGTTCCTTATCCCTTATTTTAAATCCACCGGGTATCTTATTATAAATTAACTTATCCAATTTTTGTAGTTCAATATTTTTATTTTTAATTTTTATAACTTCCAAACCGCAACCTATGTCGACACCGACAAGGTTAGGCACAATTTTGTTTTCAATGGTCATGGTTGTTCCTATGGTGCAACCCATACCCACATGTACATCCGGCATTATTCTTATTTTACTTCCTTTTACAAATTCCTGATCCAATAACATCTTGATCTGATTTATGACTTTATTTTCCACATTGTCGATATAAATAATTGCGCTGTTATATTTACCCTTTACCTCAATCATTATATCTATCCTTTCTTTCTTTTAATGCATATTATATGGCCTAATTGTTTTAATTGCAAGGGATCTAGCCCATGCAATTACGTGAATCAGTCTAAAGGTAGTTTAAACATAAATTTTTGGTGTAAAAATAGTTATGAGATTATTTTTGAAAGCGGGGACTCTTTTATGAAAATTTGGTTTATGGGTTTAGATCATGTAACACAGGCACTTATAGCTACATTATTTACTTGGGCCGTAACAGCACTTGGAGCGGCATTAGTATTTTTTTTCAAGGAAATAAACAAGAAGGTGCTGAACGGCATGCTCGGATTTGCGGCAGGGGTCATGATTGCAGCCAGCTTTTGGTCATTACTTGAACCTTCCATAGAAATGGCAGAGATAGCGGGCGCAGTTTCATGGATACCGGCTGCCGTTGGTTTTGTGCTAGGCGGTGCCTTTCTTTATATAGTGGATAAATTACTGCCCCATATGCATTTAAATCAACCTGAAGGAAAATATGAAGGAATTAAAACCAGCTGGGAGAGAAGCGTTTTATTGGTTCTTGCTATAACTATACATAACATACCGGAAGGTTTGGCCGTAGGGGTTGCCTTTGGTGCAATTGCAGCAGGCCTACCGTCTGCATCCTTGGCGGGTGCGATTGCCCTTACTATGGGAATCGCTATTCAAAATTTCCCCGAGGGTACTGCCGTATCTGTGCCGCTCAGAAGGGAGGGGCTTTCAAGATTTAAAAGTTTCATATATGGACAATTATCAGGCATAGTAGAACCTATTTCCGGGGTGCTCGGTGCTCTCCTAGTAACAAGGATGCAGGTTTTATTACCTTATGCCCTATCTTTTGCGGCAGGCGCTATGATCTATGTAGTTGCGGAAGAATTGATACCCGAGGCACAGAGAGACTTAGACACTCACATATCCACCATAGGTGTTATGTTGGGTTTTACTATTATGATGGTGTTGGACGTAGCCCTAGGATAAAACATAATCATATATATGCTATAAAAATCCGATTTTTTGTGCTAATATTATAGGTATATTATGAAAACTACACACAAAAGAACATGGGGGTTGATTATGTTAATTTATGATATACCGGGTACAGGTAAAATCAAAATAGAAAATGTTGTTTTTGACTATAATGGAACAGTAGCTGTTGATGGAAAATTAATTAAAGGTGTGAAGGAATCCTTAATCAAACTTAAAAGTTATGCAAATATATACATATTGACTGCCGATACTTATGGAACTGTAAAATCACAGTGTAATGACCTAGGAATTGATGTAAAAACTTTCCCTAAGGAAAATGCCGGTCTTTTTAAAAAGAAAATAGTAGAAGAGCTTGGCGCTAGCAGTACTATCTGTGTTGGTAATGGAGTCAATGATGTGGAAATGTTTAAAATATGTAGGATATCTATAGCCACTGTTGAAGGGGAAGGGTGCAGTGGTAAACTTTT
>CAZVFS010000006.1:0-24407 GCA_964626575.1 uncultured Alkaliphilus sp.
ATGTAAGTTCTGGGTAAAATGCAGAAAAATGAGGTGTTTTATCATTGAGAATATCTAATGTAGCAGGGAAAAAAACACAAAAATAATTGACATATAAATTAAAATATGGTATATATAAAAATAGTTAGCACTCAACTTAGTTGAGTGCTAATAGAATTAAGAAGGATTACGGGGGCGGGTTTATAGGAGGTTTATTTATTTGAAACAAGTAAATTTTCAGGGCCTGGTCCCATTTGAAGGGAGAGATTTGTTTGGATATAAGAGAATTTAAAGCAGAATCCAAAAGACTGTTGGATTTAGTAATTAATTCAATCTATACCCACAAGGAAATATTCTTAAGGGAGTTAATTTCAAATGCCAGTGATGCTATCGACAAAATATATTATAGAGCATTGACTGATGAGACTTTACAATTCAACAAGGATGATTACTATATAAAAATTATTGCGGATAAGGACAACAGGACATTGAGGGTTATCGATACGGGTATAGGCATGACTGAGGATGAATTAGAAGATAATTTGGGGATTATTGCAAAGAGCGGAACGTTGGCATTTAAAGAGGGGATAGAAATAGAAGACGGCTACGATATAATAGGCCAATTTGGCGTTGGCTTTTATTCCGCATTCATGGTGGCAGATGCGGTTACCGTAATAAGCAAATCCCTGGATAGCGAACAAGGGTATAAATGGGAATCTAAGGGGATTGACGGGTATACTATTGAGGAATGGGACAAGGATACGGTCGGTACGGAAATTGTTTTAAAAATCAAAGAAAGTACGGAAGATGAAGACTATGATGAATTTCTAGAGGAATACAGACTGCGAAGCATTATAAAAAAATATTCCGATTTTATCAGATATCCGATAAAGATGGATGTCACTAAAACAAAGCTAAAGGAAGGCAGTAAAGATGAGTACGAGGATTATATCGAAGAAGAAATAATCAATAGTATGGTACCGATCTGGAGAAAGAACAAGAACGAACTTACAGAGGAAGATTACACTAATTTTTATTTTGAAAAAAGATATGGATTTGACAAGCCAATCAAACATATCCACATAAGTGCCGACGGTGCTGTAAGATATAATGCGATTTTGTTTATTCCGGAACAGATCCCTTTCAACTATTATACGGCAGAATATGAAAAGGGGCTGGAACTGTATTCCAGTGGTGTGCTCATTATGAACAAGTGTGCTGATTTGATTCCGGATTATTTCAGCTTTATAAAGGGAATGGTAGATTCGGAGGATTTATCCTTAAATATCTCCAGGGAAATGCTGCAGCATGATAGACAGCTCAAATTGATTGCAAGAAACATCAAAAATAGAATTAAAAGTGAGTTATCGAATTTATTAAAGACAGACAGGGACAAATATGAACAGTTTTATAATTCCTTTGGCAGACAGCTAAAATATGGGGTATATAGTGATTTTGGAAACAATAAAGAGGTTTTACAGGATTTACTTATGTTTTACTCTTCAAAAGAGAAGAAATTGGTAACTTTAGATGAATATATCTTGAGGATGAAAGAGGAGCAAAAATATATATATTATGCTGCAGGTGAGTCCAACGAGAGGTTGGCTGTTTTACCGCAAACCGAACTGTTGGCAGAAGAAGGATTTGAAATTCTTTATTTGACTGACGATGTTGATGAATTTGCGCTGAAAATGTTGAACTCCCACAAGGAAAAAGAATTCAGATCCGTGTCCGGCAGTGATTTGGGTATCGAAGATAAAAAGGACGAGGATGAAAACGCTGAAAAAGATACCAATAAAGAATTATTTGAAAAGATGAAAACAATATTATCCGATAAAGTAAAAGATGTAAGAACATCCAAAAGATTAAAATCTCACCCCGTATGTTTAATAAATGAAGGTGAAATTTCAATTGAAATGGAAAAGGTATTAAGTGTAATGCCGGACAACCAAAAAATTAAAGCGGAAAAGGTGCTGGAGGTAAATGAAAATCACGAAGTATTCAAAGCGTTGGAAGACGCATATAAAAATGATGAGGAAAAGTTTGCATTATTTACTAAATTACTCTACAATCAGGCCCTGCTTATCGAGGGATTATCAGTAGGCAACCCGGTAGAATTTAGCAATGATATTTGCAAATTAATGATTTAACAAGGCATCACGGCGGTTAATATTAGGTGCTTTTGCTTTTACTGCTTAGTTTCACCTTATCTAAAAAGTTTGTTCCTATAACACCACCGACTATAAAGATAGAACCGATAATATGGTAGTAAAATATTTTCTCTTTGAGAAATACAACACCTGCAACTATGGTGATGACAGTTCCCAGATTCGAGAATACACTCATTTTTGCAGCCTCTATTTTAGACAAAATATAATTTATAGATAAGGATGAAACCAAAAATGCCAGCACACCTAGATAAATCATAGACAAAACAAATTGGGTACTCTTTAGCGGTAATAAAAATGTGTTTATGTCTCCGTTAATCAGGTGTTTACCTATTGCTATGATATTAAAAAACAAAAAGCCGCCTAAAGACATAATAAAACTGAGTTCTATTTTGGAAAAGTTTCTGGCTAACATTCTTGCCATAACATGATATCCGGAAATAGATAACGCGGATAAAAGAAGAAGTGTTATGCCTTTTATCCCGCTTATTTCAAACGATGAACTTTTCATTAATGTAATATATATTACACCCGATACTGATGCGGTTATAGATATTTTCTGTAACAAATTTGTTTTTTCGTTTAACAGAAATGTTGCTAAAAGCAGTGTAATTATTGGGGAGGATGCCGACAGTATACCCGCCTCCGAAGAAGTTGCATATTGTAACCCGAAGGTTTGGAAAGCGAAAAATGCCATCGGGTATAACAGGGCTAGCAGAAGCATTTTTTTAAATTTTTTCATATCATAATCTATTTTTACTAACCCGGACAATACAAGTATTAGTATTGACATAAATGCTGCGGTGAACCTATGGGCCAATATATCCAGAGGTTCGGCAGTAAGCAATGCTATTTTAGTAAATAGAAAAGAAAGGCCTGTAATAAGGGCATATAATGTGGCTGCAATATAAACTAATTTTTTGCTGTTATTGGTATTTTCCATAAAAATTGTCCCCCTTAATCATTAAAAGATGAACCTACTTTATATTATATAATTAAGCGAGCCATGTATCAAGGATAGTATAAGACTACTATAGAAAAAACATCCCTTGTATCATTAATTATTTTACATTATTATTATGTATGTTAGAATCTTACTATAATATAATTCTTATATGGGGGATAAAAAATGTATGATTGTCATGTTCACACAAATTTTTCTACTGATGCCATAATGGATATAAAAGATGCAATCCGGGTTTCAAACAAATTGGGAATTGGCCTTATAATAACCGACCATATGGATTATAAACACCATATACCGAATGAATTCATATTTGATCCCGATGAGTATTTCAACGCGTACGAAACATATAGGAGCGGGAAACTCCTTCTTGGTGTTGAAATAGGTTTTAGGGATGATTCTCTCAAGGAAATCAAAGAACTTAAAAATAATTACCCTTTTGATTTCATTATAGGTGCCATTCATGTTGTCAACGGAATAGATATTTATTATAGGGAGTATTATGAGGGGAAAAGCAAGGAACAGGCCTATGAAGAATACCTGAGGAATATGCTCTTGTTGGTTAAACATCACGATTTTTTTGATTCCCTGGCACACATGGATTATATAACGAGATATTCGATATATAAAGACAAAAGCCTTTATTATAAAGACTTTCCTGATTTAATAGATGAAATTCTCAAAGAACTCCTTATCGCCGATAAAGCAATAGAAATAAATACGAGGTGGATCCATGATAAAAACACGGTAGACAATTTTATTATAATTCTCAAAAGGTTTAAGGAACTTGGGGGAAAATATGTTACCATAGGGTCGGATGCTCATAGACCTGAGGATATAGGTGTAAACTTTGATATAGCGAAGGAAATCGTTTATACATGCGATTTGAAATCTGTGTATTATAAAGGAAGAAAGCCTCACTATGTAAAACAAAATTTAATCTAGCAGAAGGATTGTCTTTTTACTTGTAAGTATGTATGTAGTTATGATATGATTAATAGAACAGTCGCATCTCACCTTAAATTTAAAAATATTATAGTGCAGTTAATATCGCTGAATTCTGCAAAGAAGCGGGGGAACCATTTTTTTGGGGTGAATCCTATTTTTAGGAGGGGCTACCTTTAGTCCCAACCCGGCAGCTAACTTCGTAAGCGTAAAAGGGGAAAATGTTTATGTTTAGACTATGGAACCCCATAGTCTTTTTTAATCCTAATTATGAAACCTTTATAAAAAAACTTGCAAATTACGCTTGAATTCTGAAAAAATATGTGTTAAAATATTTGATATTAAACAACTATATTCCGGTCGGGGACTTGCGGTGAGCCAGATTTAAAAAATAAATTATATTTAATTAATGCAAGATACGATATGTTATCTTTCATATTTAAAAGGGGGGGAATATAATGAAACATAGAGTTATTGATGTTATGGAACCAAATTTATATAAAGAAATCTTTCCTTATGATGAAATACCGAAAACAATATTTAACAATATACAATTGCCTATGAAATTGCCGGAAGACATATGGATAACTGACACCACATTCAGGGACGGGCAACAATCTATGGCATCCATGACTACGGAGCAAATGGTAAAGATTTTTGATATGCTTCATGAGCTTGATAACGGTTCCGGAATTATAAGACAGACCGAATTTTTCCTATATGATGAAAAGGACAGAAATGCTGTACGCCAATGTATGGAAAGAGGGTATGATTTTCCGGAAGTGACTTCATGGATAAGGGCACATAAAGAGGACTTTAAATTGGTTAAGGAAATGGGAGTAAAGGAAACTGGAATATTGACGAGTTGTTCTGACTATCACATATTTAATAAACTTGGAAAATCAAGAAAAGAAGCCATGGACATGTATCTGGATATAGCTGAAGCCGCACTGGAAAACGGTATTACCCCGAGGTGCCACTTTGAAGATATTACAAGGGCAGACTTCTTTGGATTTGTTGTGCCCTTAGCACAAAATTTAATGGAGCTGGCAAGGCAAGGGAATGCGAAAGTTAAAATTAGGGCTTGTGATACCTTAGGTATTGGGATATCCTACAATGGAGTGGAATTACCCAGGTCGGTACCAATGCTTATACATGGTCTTAGAAAGAATGCAGGGGTTCCGTCCGAATGTATAGAATGGCATGGACATAATGATTATCACGCTGTAGTGCCTAATTCGGTTACTTCTTGGTTATATGGGGGAGCCTCGGTTAATGCCACTTTGTTTGGTGTAGGTGAGAGAGTAGGAAACTGCCCACTAGAGGCTATGATTATAGAATATGCACAATTAAAAGGAACCACAAAGAACGTAAACCTAGAAGTGATCAGTGATTTAGCCAAGTTTTTTGAAAGCGAGTTGGATTACAAGATTCCGCCTAAAACGCCTTTCGTGGGTTCGGATTTTAACGTAACAAAAGCCGGGATTCATGCAGACGGTTTGCTGAAAGATGAAGAGATATATAATAGTTTCAACACGGGTAAAATACTTGGGAGACCACCTTTGGTAGCCATTAATAACTATTCAGGTGTTGCGAGTATTGCATATTTTATAAATAGTTATTTTAATAAACAGGGGGATGATAAACTCACAAAACATGATGAGCGATTGTTTCCAATCAAGGAATGGATAGATGAAGAATATGAAAATGGGAGGACTACCAATATTACGGTACAAGAAATGATTGAAATATCAAACAAATATATAAATGCTGAATATGAAGTATATGAAGAGAGTTCAGTCTAGGAAGAGGTGCTTTCTGTGGGAATGACCTTGACGGAAAAGATATTAAAGAACCATTTAGTCAGTGGTAGATATGGTATTGGTGAAGAAATAGGAATAAAAATAGACCAGACGTTGACTCAAGATTCAACGGGTACTATGGCATATTTACAATTTGAGGCCATGAATGTAGACAGGGTAAAAACAAAGCTATCCGTAGCTTATATAGACCATAATATGTTGCAGTCGGGTCCCGAAAATGCGGATGATCATTTATATATCCAGACTATTGCAAAAAAATACGGCATATATTTTTCAAAACCGGGTAACGGTATATGTCATCAGGTACATTTGGAGAGATTCGGGGTACCGGGAGATACATTGCTTGGCTCCGATAGCCATACGCCAACTTGTGGTGGGCTCGGTATGGTTGCAATCGGGGCAGGTGGGCTGGATGTGGCTGTAGCCATGGCAGGGGGAGCGTATTATATAAAAACTCCCAAGGTTGTCAGGGTAAATTTAAAAGGAAAATTAAGCGGTTATACCAGTGCTAAGGACATAATCTTGGAGGTATTGAGAAAGTGCACGGTTGCAGGTGGGGTAAACAAAGTATTTGAATATGCCGGGGAAGGTATAAAATGTCTCTCTGTGCCGGAAAGAGGCACAATAACCAATATGGGTGCGGAGCTTGGGGCTACAACCTCAATTTTCCCATCCGATGAGAACACATTGGCGTTTTTAAGGGCGCAGGGCAGGAAAAAAGATTTTATACCATTATTGGCGGATGAAGATGCTATATATGATGAGGTTATAGACATAGACCTGGATAAATTGGAACCAATGGTTGCCTGTCCCCATTCCCCAGATTCGGTGGTTCCTGCGAGGGAAGTAAGAGGTACTAAGCTTACCCAAGTGGCTATCGGAAGTTGTACAAATTCATCTTTTGTGGATTTAATGAAAGTCGCAAGTATATTGGAAGGCAAGACTATAAATGAAAGTGTTTCTTTGGTAGTGTCCCCCGGTTCTAAGCAGGTACTTACCATGCTGTCTGAAAACGGGGCATTAGCTAAAATTATAGGCGCAGGTGGAAGAGTGCTGGAAAGCGGCTGCGGCCCTTGTATAGGTATGGGGCAGGCACCAAGCACCGGTGGGGTTTCATTGAGAACATTCAACAGAAATTTTAAAGGACGTTGCGGTACGGAAACAGCGGATGTTTACTTAGCAAGTCCCGAAATAGCGGCTGTATCTGCTATAAAGGGTTACATTGCATCGGCAGAGGATTTTGATAAGGATATAGACTTAAACATAGAAATTCCGAACACATTTTTAATAAACGATAATTTAATAGTCGAGCCGGCCAAGAAAGGCGAAGATGTAGAGATTATACGCGGGCCAAACATAAAACCGTTTCCTAAAAATAAACCGTTGGAAAATTCAATTACGGGGAAAACCTTGATAAAAGTGGGGGACGGGATAACTACCGATCATATTATGCCTTCAAACGCGCATCTGCTTCCATATAGGTCAAACATACCTTATTTATCCGAGTTTTGTTTCAATCAAATTGATAAGGACTTTGCGGCAAATGCTAAAAAATATGATGGCGGTATAATAGTTGGAGGTCTAAACTATGGGCAAGGATCCAGCCGTGAACATGCGGCGTTGGTTCCGCTATATTTAGGCATAAAAGCTGTTATGGCTAAATCCTTTGCGAGAATTCATAAAAACAACCTTATAAACAATGGAATTATGCCTTTAACATTTAGAAATAGTGATGATTATTTGACCATAGATGCTTTTGATGAATTGGAAATTAAAAATGTTCTTTCCGGTATCAATTCCGGGGAGATGATAGTTTTAAACAAGACAAAAGATTTACAATATATCATGAATTTAGATATAACAAAAAGGCATGCTGACATACTAAGGAACGGGGGACTTTTAAACACAGTTGGACGGTCGACCGCTCAGTCGGATGGATAGTTGGACAGTTAGTCAATCAGTTGGATAGTTGGTAGGTTAGTCAGTTGGTCAGTTGGTCGGTTGGGCCTCTGGCCAGCTGATTTCTGTCTTTGGAAGAGAAATAGGGTTCAGAAAGTAAAGGATAAAGAATATGTGCGGGCCAACTACAATATTAGGAGGAAAAACATGAACAGGACAATCACTTTAATTGATGGAGATGGAATAGGAAAAGATATTATAGATGCAACAATCAGAATAATAGAAGCGGCAGGTGCTAAAATAACATGGGATAAACAGGAAGCAGGGTTTTCAACATATGAAAAGTATGGCGATCCATTGCCGGATGAAACAATAAAAAGCATAGAAAAAAATAAAATTGCCTTAAAGGGCCCGCTTACAACACCGGTCGGCACAGGTTTCAGAAGTATAAATATTGCATTGAGGCAGCATTTTAAATTATTTGCCAATATAAGACCTATAAAATCATTTGATGGCATAGATTCTCTGTATAAGGACCTAGATTTTGTCGTTGTAAGGGAAAATACGGAAGGCCTATATACGGGTATAGAATTTATGGTTAATGATAACATAGCACAGAGCATTAAAATAATAAGTAGGGATGCCAGTCTTAAAATATGCAATTTTGCGTTTGAACTTGCAAGGCGGGAGAAAAGACAAAAGGTGACTCTTACACACAAGGCTAATATCATGAAACTTTCCGACGGACTGTTTCTGAAGATAGGAAAAGAGGTAGCCAATAATTATAAGGATATTCAATTTGAGGATATAATTGTGGATGCTATGGCAATGAAAATGGTTATGAATCCAAGGAATTTTTCAGTTATTGTAGCACCGAATTTATATGGGGATATTTTGTCTGACCTGGGTGCCGGACTGATAGGGGGATTAGGAATCGCTCCCAGTGGTAATATAGGTGACGATTTTGCTATATTCGAACCTGTTCATGGTTCAGCCCCTGATATTGCGGGTAAGAATATAGCAAACCCCATATCAGCTATACTTTCAGGAGCAATGATGTTGAAATATATTGATGAGGCTGAGGCAGCACTTAAAATTGAAAAGGCTTTGGGGGATACGCTAAAAAATAGTGAAAGCCGTACAATAGATATAGGCGGTAAATTGTCTACTACTGAATTTACAGATGCAGTTATAGCAAACATGTAGTTATAAAGACAAAGGATGTTTTATAGGATTACCGGGAAAGTATAATTTTCGTTAGATTCAGAATGATGCAATACAGGACTTTTTCAGCAGTTTTGAAACATCTCTTTGTTTCTGCGAAAGGGGGGTAAGGATGATGGGCATAAAGAAATTTAAACGTATATTAGTAGCAAATAGGGGAGAAATTGCTATCAGGGTCTTCAGGGCTTGTCGTGAGATGGGGATCAGAACCGTGGCGGTTTATTCTAGCGAGGATCAACGTTCCCTTTTTAGAACAAAAGCAGATGAGTCCTACTTGATAGGAAGGAATAAGGGCCCTATAGAAGCATATTTAAATATTGAGGAAATAATCAGTTTGGCATTAAAAAAGGGTGTAGATGCTATTCATCCGGGATATGGGTTTTTGTCCGAAAACCCGGAATTTGCACAAAAATGTGAAAAAGCAGGGATTGTGTTTATCGGGCCTTCCCATGAGACAATCAAAAAATTAGGAGACAAGATCAGATCTAAATTGATTGCCAAGGAAGCAGACGTACCGACAATACCCGGTGTAGAAGAACCTATTATTTCTGAAGAAGAGTTGATAGAATTTGCCGATCGTTGTGGATATCCGGTTATGCTTAAGGCTGCCACCGGTGGTGGCGGAAGAGGCATGCGTGTTGTAAGATCGGAGGAAAAACTAGTAGAGGCCTTTAACAGTGCAAAAAGTGAGGCCAAAAAGGCATTCGGTAATGATGATATTTTTATTGAGAAATATTTAAAGGCACCCAAACATATAGAGGTACAGGTATTGGGGGATGAACATGGTAACATAGTACATCTCTATGAAAGGGATTGTTCCGTACAGAGGAGGCACCAGAAACTGGTAGAATTTACCCCGGCCATATGCCTGTCTGATGAAAAAAGAGAGGAAATATGTGAAGATGCCCTAAAAATAGCAAGGGCCGTCAATTATAAAAATGCCGGAACGGTAGAGTTTTTACTAGACATCTATGGAAATCATTATTTTATTGAGGTGAACCCCAGAATACAGGTGGAGCATACAATTACGGAGGTAGTGACCGGCATTGATATTGTGCAAAATCAAATCTTAATAGCTCAGGGTTATTCGTTAGATAGCCCGAGAATAGGGATTAAATCCCAACAGGATATAATCCCCAGGGGATATGCCATAGAATGTAGAATAACCTGTGAGGATACAAGCAGCGAATTTTTACCGAGTATAGGAAGAGTTGACGTATATAGAACGAGCTCCGGACCCGGGATAAGGTTGGATGGAGGCAGTGGTTTTACAGGTTCTGAAATTGGCCCCTATTATGACAACTTATTAGTAAAGGTAACATCTTCATCAAGAACCTTTGAGGATGCCATCAGAAAATCGATTCGTTCTCTGACAGAGTCCAAAATCAGTGGGGTTAAAACCAATGTTGGATTTTTGGTCAATGTGTTAAACCATGAAACCTTCAGACGGGGGGAATCCAATACCGGTTTTATAGAAAATAATCCCGAACTTTTTGATATTAAACCCCAGAGTGATAGGGAATTAAAACTGCTTAAATATCTTGGAGAAAAAGTAGTTAATGAAACAAAAGGAATAAAAAAGGAATACGATATACCGGTGGTTCCATATGTAACAAGATCCGAAAACCCATACGGGACAAAACAAATATTGGATAATGAGGGTCCCGAAGGGTTAGTGAAATGGATTAAAAGTCAGGATAAACTATTGCTGACTGATACCACTATGAGGGATGCTCACCAATCTTTGATGGCAACAAGACTAAGAACCATAGATATGGCAAGGATATCCAAGGCTACTTCGGTTTTAGCAGGTGATTTTTTCTCTTTGGAAATGTGGGGAGGGGCTACCTTCGACGCATCTTATAGTTTTCTGGGGGAATCTCCCTGGGAACGTATAGAAATATTACGTGAGAGAATACCCAATATTTTGTTTCAGATGCTTTTGAGAAGCAGCAACGCGGTGGGTTACAAAAATTATCCCGACAATGTTATAAGGGAGTTTATTCGTGAATCTGCGGAAACCGGTATAGATGTATTCAGGATTTTCGATTCTTTAAACTGGTTGAAAGGCATGGAGGTAGCCATTGATGAAGTATTAAAAACCGGCAAAGTTGCGGAAGCATGTATGTGTTACACCGGTGATATCTTAGACACAAAAAGGGATAAATATACCTTACGGTACTATGTGGATATGGCCAAAGAAATCGAGAAAACAGGCGCGCATATATTAGGCGTAAAAGATATGTCTGCTCTTTTGAAGCCTTATGCTTCACAAAAACTGATTAAAGCATTAAAGGATGAAATTTCTATTCCTATACATCTTCATACCCATGATACTACCGGTAACGGTGTTGCTACCGTGCTGATGGCAGTGGACGCCGGAGTAGATATTGCGGATGTTGCTATTAGCAGTATGTCCGGGCTTACCAGCCAACCATGCTTAAATTCGGTTGTTGCAGCTCTGGAGAATACTTCCAGGGATACTAAAATGAACACAGATGATTTACAAAAACTTTCTCATTATTGGAGTGCCGTGAGGCCACTTTTTGAACAATTTGAATCTGATCTAAAATCTGCAACAGCGGAAATTTATAAATATGAAATCCCGGGTGGACAGTATTCTAACTTAAAACCACAGGTAGATAGTTTTGGTTTAGGGCACAGATTTGACGAAGTGAAAGAAATGTACAAAACAGTTAATGAAATGCTGGGTGATATTATAAAAGTTACACCATCATCCAAAACAGTGGGGGACTTGGCTATCTTTATGGTGCAGAATGATTTAAATCCTGAAAATATATACGAGAAGGCAAAGGATATGACATTTCCGGAGTCCGTTGTAGATTATTTTAAAGGTATGTTAGGTCAGCCAAGCGGAGGTTTTCCTAAAGAATTACAGGATATAGTTTTAAAAGGTGAAACCCCTATAAAAGTAAGACCCGGCGAGTTATTAGAGCCGGAGGATTTCGACGCTATTGCAAAACATCTGAAAGAAAAATATAATATGAATCCGGATTGGAAAAGTCTATTATCATATGCACTTTATCCGAAGACATACGAGGGGTATTTGGATTTTATCAATGAGTATGGGGACCTGAGTAGAATGGGAAGCGATATATTTTTCCATGGATTATATGAAGGTGAAACTTGTGAGGTGGAGATTGCGGAGGGTAAAGCTTTAATTGTTAAATTGCAGGAGATTGGTAAATTAGATAATGAGGGAAACAGAACAGTAGTATTTGAAGTGAATGGAAACCGCAGAGAAGTAAAAATATTCGACAAAGCAAGTAAATCAATTGGAACTGACGAACAAATATTTACTCAAATGGCGGATCCGACAAATAAATTTGAGATAGGCGCTACTATTCCCGGAGTAGTAGTCAAAATTTTAGTAAGAGAGGGAGAAAAAGTAGACAAAAATCAGAGTATTATTTTACTTGAAGCCATGAAAATGGAAACTAATATTACGGCCCCTGTAGACGGCGTAATAGATAGTATATTAGTGAGAGAAACGCAGCAGGTAAAAGTAGGGGAATTACTGATCAGACTGAAAGAGAAATAATAAAAAGACAGGGGGACCGGACTGTGTTGTTGCTATGAAGGTCCCATCCTTTTATCATTCCGGAACAAACGGAACAGGTCCGGCCCATGAAGGATCCCACCCGATTTTGCCGGGGGTGAATTCTTCATGGGTCTATTTTTTTTTATGAAAAATAAAAACTAGAAAAGGCATTGCATAATTATTAATTATGATGTATAATTATAAAAATAAATGAGATGTGTTTCCTTTACTATTGGGTTGAAATATTATCTAACAAACAAAAAAAGAAGGTGCAAATATGCTTAAAGTAGGTATTGTGGGAGCGACAGGATATGCTGGGGGAGAGCTGGTAAGACTGGTGTCCGGCCACAGTCAACTGGAAATAAGTTTTCTGGATTCAAGAAGTTATGTTTCTGTAGAATATAGCAAAATTTATCCTAATTTTAAAAATATAGTAGACGATAAATGTATTTCTATAGATTTAGAAAAGGATTTAAATGAAATAGATGTGTTCTTTATTGCCTTGCCACATGGATTAAGTCAGGGATTAGTAAAAAAGATATTGGGAAAAAACAAAAAGGTTATAGATCTTTCAGCTGATTTTAGATTAAAGGATGTTGATACATATGAAGAATGGTATACTGTGAAACATGAGGCAAGAGAATTGTTGGCCAAAGCAGTATACGGGTTATGCGAGATCTACGGTGACAGGATTAGGGAGGCAGATTTGGTTGCAAATCCGGGTTGCTATCCTACCAGCGTTATCTTGCCGGTGTATCCATTGTTAAAAGAAAAATTTACTGATAATGATATTATAATAGCAGATGTAAAATCCGGGGTTTCGGGTGCTGGTAGATCTGTTAAGGATGCGAATCTGTTTTCACAGTGCAATGAGAACCTCAGGGCATATGGGATAGGTACGCATAGACATACACCGGAGATTGAACAGGAACTGTCAACAGCGGCCGGGAAAAGAGTCATGGTACAGTTTACGCCTCATCTTGCTCCTATGACGCGCGGAATTTTGAGTACTATTTATTTAACGAACAATAAGGGGATAAAAGCGAGAGAAATCAGGGACGCACTTGAATATTATTACAAAAATCAACAGTTCATAAGGATATTGGAGGAAGGGGAGTATCCACAAACAAAAGCAGTTTATGGTTCTAATTATTGTGATATAGGTTTTAAAGTGGATGAAAGAACCAATACTATTGTTATGGTAAGTGCCATAGATAATCTGGTTAAAGGGGCTGCGGGTCAGGCTGTACAAAACATGAATTTAATGTTTGGTTTTGATGTCAATGAAGGGCTGAAGCAACCACCTGTATGGCCATAATAGGTTTAAAGGGGAGGGAAAAGTATGGGGAATTTTGAAGTTTTTGATGGGGATATTACCTCGCCTAAGGGTTTTAAGGCAAGTGGTTTAAATATAGGGCTAAAAAAAGGCAAAAAAGATATGGCATTGATTGTGAGCGACGTGTTAGCAAAAGGGGCGGGGGTTTTTACTATAAATAAAGCATGTGCTGCCCCGATATTATTATGTAAAAAAAATATTACCGGAGCTAAAATTCAGGCAATCATTATAAATAGTAACAATGCTAATGCCTGCACCGGGCAAAAAGGCTATGAGGATGCTCTGGCAATGGCAGAAACAACGGCTGGAGAACTGAATATATCTTCTGAGAATGTTTTGGTAGCATCTACGGGTGTGATAGGTGTTCCACTACCCATGGAAACCATATTGACCGGCATTAAAAAGGCGGTTGACAGTTTAAGTTATGAGGGGGGGCAAGCAGCCGCAGAAGCAATTCTTACCACTGATACATGCATTAAAAATATAGCGGTATCGGTAGAGATAGACGGAAAACAAATCACGATAGGTGGAATTGCAAAAGGTTCCGGCATGATAGAGCCGAACATGGCGACTATGCTGGCATTTGTCACGACGGATGCAAATATAGAAGGGGAATTTCTGCAAAAACTGCTGAACAATGTAGTGGACAAAACCTATAATATGATTACCGTCGACGGGGATACAAGTACTAATGATATGGTCGGTGTAATGGCAAATGGTATGGCAGAGAACATGATCATTGATGAAGCACATCCCGAGGCGGAAAAATTTGCAGAAGCTTTTTATTATGTAAATGAATATTTGGCTAAACTTATAGTGCGGGATGGAGAGGGAGCAACCAAATTTATAGAGGTTGAAGTGATAAATGCAAAATCTTCCGCAGATGCAAAAAAGGTAGCTAAGAGTATTTTAAATTCCAATTTGGTAAAAACTGCATTCTTTGGTGAAGATGCCAATTGGGGGAGAATCATATGCAGCATAGGCTATTCGGGGGCAGATTTTGATATAAATAAAGTTGAAGTTTTTTTAGGCAAAGAAGGGGATATGATAAAAATTATAAAGGATGGCGGGGGAACAGGTTTTGATGAAAAATATATAGATCAAATTTTAAAAGAAAGGGATCTAAAAATAATCGTGGACCTAAAAAGTGGCAATGAAGGAGCTAAGAGCTGGGGTTGTGATTTGTCATATGACTATGTAAAAATTAACGTATCTTACAGATCGTAGAATATTATTAAAGCGAAGAATCTAGGAGGGAAAATATGGATTTGTCGCCATGTAAGAAGGCAAATGTATTGATAGAAAGTTTACCTTATATTAAATCATTTCATAATGAAACGGTTGTAATAAAATATGGTGGTAATGCCATGATAAACGAGGAGTTAAAACATGGTGTTATCAGAGATATAATACTTATGAAATTTGTTGGAATGAATCCGGTAATTGTACATGGGGGAGGCCCGGATATTACAAGTCTTATGAAAAAACTGGGTAAGGAAACCAAATTTATAGACGGTTTACGGGTAACGGACAAGGAAACCATGGAAATTACAGAAATGGTTCTCTTCGGAAAAATCAACAGGGAAATTGTTTCCTGCATAGGTGCAAACGGCGTAAAAGCTATTGGCATTAGCGGAAAAGATGGAGGCACCTTTAGGGCAAAACAGAAAAATGCCGAACTTGGTTTGGTAGGAGAGATAGAGGAAGTGAACACAGATTTGATTAACACCATTGTAGACAAGGGATATATTCCTGTAATCTCCCCAATAGCTTACGGGAACGAAGGGGAGACATTTAATATTAATGCGGACGAAGTGGCAGGAAGACTGGCAGCAGAATTAAGTGCTAAGAAATTGATTTTAATTACGGATGTACAAGGGATTATGAAAAATCAGAATGACAGTTCTACAATAATTTCCCAAATTAAAATAGGGGAGATAAAAAAATATATAGATGACGGCATTATAAGCGGAGGAATGATTCCCAAGATAAAATGCTGTTTTGAAGCAGTAAAGGGTGGGGTCGAAAGAGCACATATCATAGATGGCAGGAAACCTCACTCCATACTCTTGGAAATATTTACAAACGAAGGTATCGGTACTATGATTATAAACTAAACTATTGTTCAATTGGGGGGTAAATGTAAATGAGCAGCATTGTCGAAAACGGGAAAAAATATAGCATGAATACCTATAACCGTGGAACCATGGTTATAGAAGAGGCAAAAGGGTGTTATTTAAGAGATATAGAAGGCAAACAATATTTAGATATGATAGCGGGAATAAGTGTATGTAATTTAGGGCACAGTCATCCCGTAGTTGTTGAAGCAATCCAACAACAAGCAGAAAAGTTAATACATATCTCTAATTTATACTGGATCCCACAGCAAATAGAATTGGCAGAGCTTTTGGTAGAAAATTCTTTTGCAGATAAGGCCTTCTTTTGCAACAGCGGTGGGGAGGCTAATGAAGCAGCTATAAAACTCACAAGAAAATATTCGTATAAAAAATATGGTGATGGGAGAAATGAAATCATAGCCATGACTTCCTCCTTCCATGGAAGAACTCTTGCGACACTAAGTGTTACTTCTAATAAAAAGTATCAGGAAGGTTTCGGACCCATGCCGAAGGGTTTTAAATTTGCAAGTTTTAATGATATAGATTCGGTCAAGGCCGCGATTACGGAAAAAACATGCGCTATTATCGTAGAACCTGTGCAAGGAGAGGGCGGGGTCAATGTAGCAAATGAAGAATTTTTAAAACAGTTAAAAGATATATGTGTAGAAAAAGACATTTTGTTAATTTTTGATGAAATTCAATGTGGAATGGCGAGAACAGGAAAGTTGTTTGCCTACGAGCATTTTGATGTGGAGCCGGATATTATGAGTTTAGCCAAGGCCCTTGGCAACGGTTTTCCCATAGGGGCCGTGTTGGCTATAGAAAAAGTTGCGGCAGCTTTTAACCCCGGGGATCATGGCACTACTTTCGGGGGTAATCCACTGGCTTGTAGTGCTGCTTTGGCCACTTTGAGACATATGTTACAAGAAAAAATTTGGGAGACAGTAGAACGTAAGGGGGATTACTTTAGAAAACAACTACAAAAACTTGTAGAAAAATATTCTTGGGTAAAACGGACAAAGGGTAAGGGCCTAATGCTTGGGTTAGAACTAGAGATAGAAGGGACACCGTTTGTACAAAAAATGGCAGAGGAAGGTATATTAATAAATTGCACCGCCGGGAGGGTGTTGCGTTTTCTTCCGCCTTTCATTATGGAGGAAAAGGATATACAAAGAACCGTGGAAACGTTGGATAAAATATTTAATAGAATTGATGTTTAGGGATAGATAAGTAATACCATACATTTCATAAGGATATAATAATAAATAAAGAGTTTTTTAGGCCGACTTAGAAAACTTTTTATTTATTTTTTGTATATACATTTTTCAACATATATATACATATTGTGCTAGGACAATATATGTATTTACCAAAAAAACTATTCGTTGACAAGGTAGTACTGTTGTACTATAATTTGGGTAAGTAATTGGTTACTTCTGGAGGTGGGGTAAATTGGATATAAAAATATTACATACTAAGGAAAAGCTGATATTGACAACTATTGATGTTATAAATGAACTCGGTATACAAGGTTTTTCTACTAAAGAGGTAACAAGGAGAATGGGTGTGTCCAGTGGGACCTTGTTTAAACATTTTGAAACAAAAAATGATTTGTTGGTTGCTGTATTAAATTATTATTCCCAATATGATAACGATATCATTGAGTCCGTTAAACTGAAGAAATTAAGTCCAAAAGATGCGATTATATACTATATAGACAGATATGCAGAATATTATGAAAATTATCCGGCTATCACTGCTATCATGCAATCATACGATATACTGACCTGCGATCCTAATCTGGAGGGCTATATTAAATTAATTGCTTTTAATCGATCCGATTTTCTTAAAACAATGGTTGAATCAGCTCAAAAGAAGGGGGAAATCAGGACGGATATTAAAAGTGAAATATTAGCTGATATTATTGGTGGACTTCATAGGGAAATTTGTCTTAAATGGAGACTGAATAAATATAGTTTTAGTTTACGGGACAAAACTATTGAAACACTCAGGGCAGTCCTAGAAGTATTTGGCTAGGGAATGAGGATATAAATATAAAATGCTGTGCACATTATAGCCTGACTTAAGCTAGGAATCAGGGACGAGGAGTGTAGAAATGAGAACAACCCTAGAGGGGAAAGAAAATAAATTCTTAATAAAAACCTTGTCTTGCATGGGGGACGGGGTTATTGTTACTGATATAAAAGGGAACATATTTTATATGAATACGGTTGCGGAGGAACTGACCGGTTGGAGATTTGATATAGCTAGACGGAAAGATTTTAGAGATATATTTAACATTATAGATGCCGATACGTGTGAAGGTTTGGAAAGCCCTATTGATAGAGTAATTCGGGCTAAAACATCTATTGGATTAATAAAAGGTTCTGTTTTAATCTCAAATGATGGTACGAGCAGATATATATCTGCCAGCTGTTCCCCTATAAAAAATGCAAACCACCTCATAATAGGTGTTGTTATTGTATTTCGTGATATATCAAGACTCAGTAGAATCGAACAGGAACTGGAAAGAGAGAGAAACAATTTTAAAGTTGCTTTTGAAACAGCTCCAATAGGTATGTTAATTTTAGATAAAAATGCACGGATTAAATTAGCAAACAGGTACTTTTTAAATATGGTGGGTAAAAAATCGGCAGACATTATAGATAAGAGCCTTTGGGAAGGAATTGGATGTGTTGAAAAACCCAAGGGAAAATGTGAAATCAGTAGGGCCATAAGCAAAGCCATTAATGAGGATGTATCTATCATAGACTCGGTAGTTCAGCGTAAGGTTATGTTTAATAATAAGCAAAAATGTGCTTGGTTTAAATTTAGCACTACCCCAATAACTGTGGCAGGCGAAAAACAGATGTTATTCGCTATAGAAGATATTACAACACGAAAGGAATATGAAGATATACTCAAACGATATCAAGTCATTTTTGAAAATGCGCGTGATATTATTTATTTTGTAGATACAGCCGGGAAAATAGTTTGGGCTAATGAATCATCCTTGAGGGCCTATGGGTATTCCCGTGGGGAGATGTTATCACTTACCATATATGATTTAGGAGAAGATTCACAGATTGTGGAGAAACAAATGAAAACAGTTCGCGGGAAGGGGTTGTTTTATGAATCTCTACATATTCGCAAGGATGGTACAACCTTTCCGGCAGAAATAAGCGTCAAAGGTGTATATATGGGGGGGGAACAGATATTAACAAGTATTGTAAGGGATATCACGGAAAGAAAAAATGCGGAACAGGAATTAAAAGAGGCTAAGGAAGAAGCCGAAAGGGCGAGCAAATCAAAAAGCGAGTTCCTTGCTAATATGAGCCATGAAATCAGGACGCCGCTTAACGGTATGTTGGGTATGATAGATTTAACTTTACTTACCGGATTAAATGAGGAACAGAAAGAAAATTTGCTTACCGCCAAACATTGTGCAGATTCCCTATTAAATATTATCAATGATATATTAGATTTTTCCAAGATGGAGGCCGGGAAACTGGTTATTAAGGATGAAAATTTCAATATAAAAGAACTTATAGAGAATATTGCCAGAACCCATGCCCACCATGCTAAAAAGAAAAAATTAGATTTAAGTTACAGTTTTTCGGCATCTATACCAACATATCTTTGGGGTGATCCTAACAGGTTACAACAAATACTCAACAATCTCATAAATAATGCTATTAAATTCACCGAAAATGGCGGGGTTTCTGTATCAGTTGAGGAAGATATTAGAACCGATGATAATGTCGGTTTAAAATTTGTGGTAACCGATACAGGTATAGGTATTTCTCGCAAGGACAAAGACAGGCTTTTTGAGGTTTTTAGCCAGTTAGATGGTTCATATACAAAAAAACATGGGGGAACCGGTTTGGGACTGGCTATTTCAAAACGATTAGTGGAAACAATGGGGGGTAAAATGTGGGTAGAAAGCGAAAAGGATAAAGGTAGCATCTTTTCCTTTACTTTAAAATTTCAAAAAGGGAACGAACCGGTCAAAAAACAGGAAAATATATTGGCACCGGTAAAATCTACAAACCCGCAAAAAATTTTGCTAGCTGAAGATGACAAGGTAAATCAGACAGTATTAACCAGAATGTTAAAAGAAAAAGGGCATAGTGTAGATATAGCCAATAATGGTGTTGAAGCGATATCTATGTACAAACGGAAACAATACGATATTATCTTAATGGATATCCAATTACCGGTGATGGATGGACTTGAGGCAACTAACCAGATACGGACAATGGAAACAGAGTCCATGAGTAACCGCATTCCCATAATTGCTCTTACGGCTTTTGCATTACGTGGGGACAGAGAAAAATTTTTATCCAACGGTATAGATGAATATATTTCAAAACCGGTGCAAATGGAGGAACTTTTTCATGTTATTGATATAGTGTCTAGGGCTGAGGAGCAACCTGTGCCCTCATTCAAAGGCATCCCCAAAATTGATGATGATGGAAATATTATTTTCGTTACGGAAACCGAGAAAAGGTCTGAGGAGGAATTAATGTCTATAATTTGTCAGATAGAAGACAAGATTAAATTGTTAGAAAAGACATTAGAATATGATGACCTTACGGAAATTGAGGCTATAGCCCATGGGATTAAAAACCTTTCAAATAAAATAGATGCGGAGCAACTAAAAAACGCGGCATTTAAAATAGAATTGTCTTCGAGACGAGGTAGTCTGAGCCAAACTATTGAAAATATCGCAAATATGAGGGACAATTTTGATATCTATAAAAAATCAGTGTTATAAATCTTATTATGATCTGACTTGTGCTAGGGGCCAAAGGCTAGATATCAAAAGACCTGGCTTATTTGTCCGCTACAAAAAAATAGGAGGAATTGCTGATATGAAAATATTAATTGCAGAAGATGACCTGGTTAGTAGGAAATTTTTACATAAGTTTCTTTTACGGTACGGGGAATGTGATTTGGTAGTGGATGGGATAGAGACAATAGACGCTTATATTCTATCTATTAAGGAGGGTAATCCTTATGATTTAATTTGTTTGGATATTATGATGCCAAAGGTAGACGGCGTGAAGGTGTTAAAGGCCATTAAGAAGCTGGAAACACAACTAGGCATATCGCCGGAGAACCGTGCTAAAATTATAATGACCACTGCTCTTGCGGAAACCCAAATTGTAGAGCAAGCGTTTGAACACGGATGTGACGCCTATGCCTCCAAACCGATAGATACAAAGAAATTTGTTGAAGTTATAGAAAAACTGGGATTTGAACAGGGGGACTAGTACGCGATTTTAAACATACGCAATTTTAAACAAGTTGACAGATACAACATATTACTGTATACTATGTGCAATAATGAATTTAATAGAGCCTCACCTTTATAGTGGGGTAGAGGTGCGACATCCAACGGCCTTCGGTGGAGTTTGGGGGACTTTGATGCCGAGGGGTAGGGGATGTTGCCGAAGTAGATAGTATTCCCGGTGCTATTTGCTGGCTTTATAGTTAATAGCTGTGGGGCTGTCTCAATAAACATCTCAGTTTATTGGGTTGTGCTATCTCATGATAGAAAAATGAGGATTAGAAACAACTGTATATAATATAACCTAAGGTGGACTCGGGTTTTTTATTTGTCTAAATTTAAAACAAAATATAAATTATATGTTACAATATTAGACAAGCATTCATTTTTTAAATAATAGATTAAATTTGTAACGATAATAAGGGGGAGGAGCTAAAAATGAACAAAAAGGTAATGCTAATAATAGTAATATCATTGATATTATCTATGCTATTGGTAGGATGTTGGGGAAAGGATGATACTCCAACAGGCCAAGAAAGCGGCGAGAACGCTGATGTTTTGGCGAACCAAAATGAAAACGGGGAAGCCAATGACCCGGATCAAGACAAAAAAGAAGTGTTCAGGGTAGGACTCGAGGCCGACTATGCACCGTTTAACTGGACACAGATGGACAGTTCAAAGGGTGCGGTTAAAATCGACGGAAACCCGGAATATGCGGGAGGCTATGACGTAGAAATTGCTAAAAAAGTAGCCGAAGGTTTAGGCAGAGAACTGGTTGTTGTTAAAATCGAATGGGATGGCCTTGTACCGGCATTGATATCAAACAAAATAGATGCAATAATGGCGGGCATGTCACCAACAGCGGACCGTAAGGAAACAATCGATTTTTCAGACAACTATTACAAATCTGATTTGGTTATGGTAGTCAAAAAAGGCAGTAAATATGAAAATGCCACCTCCATACAAGATTTTAAAGGAGCAAAAATAACCGCTCAGTTGAACACCTTCCATTACACAGTGATCGACCAGATTAAAGGTGTTAAAAAAGAGGCCCCGATGGACACCTTCCCTGTGATGAGGGTTGCGGTGGAGTCAGGAATATTAGACGGATACGTTTCAGAGCGTCCGGAAGCTGTCAGTGCTGTGAGCGCCAATAAAAATTTCGCGATGGTGGAATTTACAGACGGGTTTAAAACGTCAGATGACGATACGGCAATTGCCGTAGGGATTCGAAAAGGTGATGATGAGCTGAGAGAAAAAATAAATGAGGTATTAGCAGGGCTTACAGAAGAAGATTTTTTGGGCATTATGAATACTGCTATCAAGGATCAACCAGCAGAACAAGAATAAGAACAGCTGCTAAAAACCGGTTGTATTTATATAATGCAATCGGTTTTTATGATGTTTTGAAGGAGGGACAACATGGAATTAAAATGGCTGGTAAGAATTTGGACCAGGTATTGGCCGATGTTTATTCGCGGTGCGGGAATAACACTCCTTATTTCTATGATAGGTACTATAATAGGTTTTATTATAGGTTTGATAGTGGGGGTGATTCGGACCATACCAACATCTGAAAAAAAAGGAAAAAGGGCATTATTGAAATGTATTAATTCACTTCTTACTGCATATGTAGAATTTTTTCGCGGAACACCCATGATTGTACAGGCTATGGTAATTTATTATGGTTCCGCTGTGGCATTTGGTATACAGATAGATAGATTGGCTGCAGCATTTTTCATTGTTTCAATCAATACAGGGGCATACATGGCGGAAGTTGTAAGAGGTGGTATAATTTCTATTGATAAAGGGCAATTTGAGGCGGCTCAGGCCATAGGCATGAATCACGTTCAAACTATGGTAAATGTTGTATTACCCCAGGTAATTCGAAATATTTTACCTGCAACAGGTAATGAATTCGTAATCAATATAAAAGATACATCCGTTCTCAACGTAATTTCTGTAACGGAGTTATTTTTCCAAACAAAATCTATTGCAGGCAATAATTTCAGATACACGGAGGCGTATTTTATTACCAGCATTATTTATCTTATAATGACAATTACAATAACAAGAATTTTACGTATCTTTGAAAGAAAACTGGATGGACCAACAAACTATGATCTGCTAGGTAATCAAATGCAAGTACAAAAAATTGAAAATATGCTGGAAGAAGATAGCGGTCTTAGGGAAAAGGCCTAGAAGGTGGGGGATATATATGGAAAGGGTAATTGATATACAACATTTAAGCAAGTCCTTTGGTACTAACGAGGTTTTAAGGGATATTAATTTTTCGGTAAACAAGGGAGAGGTGGTTTGTATTATCGGCTCGTCCGGCTCCGGAAAATCAACCCTCCTTCGCTGTATAAATCTTTTAGAAAAGCCGAATGGCGGTAAAATAATTTATAATAAAGAAAACATTTTGGACACCGAGCATAATATATATGAACATAGAACAAAATTAGGTATGGTATTTCAGCAGTTCAATCTATTTAATAATCATAATGTATTAAGTAATTGCACGGTAGGGCAGGTTAAGGTACTGGGGCGCTCCGACAAGGATGCGGAAAAAACAGCCATAAAATACTTAAAGGTTGTTGGCATGGAACAATACATCAACGCAAAACCGGGTCAACTATCCGGGGGGCAAAAACAGCGGGTAGCTATTGCCAGGGCACTTTCTATGGAACCGGATGTTATGTTGTTTGATGAACCGACATCGTCACTGGATCCGGAAATGGTGGGAGAAGTTCTCAAAGTAATGAAGGAACTTGCAGAGAGTGGTCTCACTATGTTAGTGGTAACCCACGAAATGGGGTTTGCAAAAGAGGTGGCTGACCGTGTAGTATTTATGGATAATGGGGTCATCGCAGAGGAGGGAAGCCCGGAGCAAATATTTAATAACCCTACGGAAGAAAGAACCAAGGAATTTTTAAAACGTATTTTAAAAGAGATATAATGTGATAAGGATAAGGGGACGGGGTATTGTCATCCAAAAAGTGACAATACCCCGTCCCCCTCATCACACCATTGTTCAACTGTTATTTTTATTTATTGCTTGCAAATGTATATATAGTTATGATAAAATTAAATGTAA
>CAZVFS010000007.1:0-23691 GCA_964626575.1 uncultured Alkaliphilus sp.
CTTAAAATTTTAAACCGGGTTTACTTTAGAACCTCAATTCCATATATGATATAATTGAACTAATACAAAATAGTGAAACGGGGGATGGGACAATGATAGCCTGGACTGAGGAACAACAAGCAGCTATAGACGCCAGAGGATGCAATCTTTTAGTATCTGCCGCGGCCGGTTCGGGTAAAACCGCCGTACTTGTCGAGCGAATCATTCAAATTATTTTAAAAGATAAAATAGATATAGATAGACTCCTAATAGTTACATTTACTAATGCGGCTGCCGGCGAAATGCGGGAGAGAATAGCAGCGGCAATAATGAGGGAGATGGACAAAGAAACCGATGACGGACAACATTTAAGAAGACAGATCAATCTTCTCAATAGAGCACTCATAACCACTATACATTCTTTTTGCACAGATGTGGTGAGAAAGCATTTTCATGTTATCGATGTGGATCCGGGTTTTAGAATAGGGGACGTAACTGAAACCGGCATTTTAAAATTAGAAGCCCTAGAAGAATTATTTGAGGAAGAATACGAGAAGGCGAATAATTTATTCTTTCAGTTAGTGGAAACATTTGGCGGAACAAAGGCGGACAGACCATTGCAAGATCTGGTATTAAAGATATACGGCTTTATACAAAGTCAACCCTGTCCGGAAACGTGGCTCAGAGAGAAGGTGGAGGACTTCGCGCTTTCCATTGAGGATTTCGAAGGTAGTGATTGGATCAAAACAATTAAAGGTAGAATTAAAATCAGATTGGAAGGTGCCATGGATCTTTTAAATGATGCGTTGGCTATTTCGCAGGAACCCGCCGGGCCAAGTCCCTATGAAGATGCTATATTTAGAGATTTGGTTCAGATAAGTGATCTATATGATAATTTGCATTTACCTATTATATCATTTCATGAAATGTTAAATAATATAGAACATGAAAGATTAAAGCCTTGTAGGGACAGTGACCCCGGACTAAAAGAACAATGCAAAGACTTAAGAGATGGAGCAAAAGATATTATTAAAGATATCAGGGAAGGGGTTTTCGCTGTTAGTCCTAGGGAATATGTAGAAGACCTAAACAAATTATATCCACTCATGGATTATATGCATAAATTGGTTATGGGATTCACAACAAAATATTCTGAAAAGAAAACCGACAGGGGTATTTTGGACTTTAACGATTTAGAACATTATGCTCTCAGGATTTTGGCCTACGAGCCTGTGGCTGAGGAGTATAAGGAAAGATTTGAATATATCTTTATGGACGAATATCAAGACAGTAATATTGTACAGGAAACCTTGATTCAGGCTATCAAACGAAAAGATAACCTGTTTATGGTAGGGGATGTTAAACAGAGTATCTATCGTTTTCGTTTGGCAGATCCGACTCTATTTATAGAAAAGTATGAAACCTTCGGGGATGAGGAAGGGGATATAAACAGACGAATAGATCTCTCTAAAAATTTTAGAAGTAGAGGCGAAATCTTAGACGGGGTTAACTATATCTTCAAACATATTATGTCTAAAGAATTAGGCGAAATAGATTATGATGCCAGAGCGGCTTTATACCAAGGAACCTGTTTTGAGCCCATTAAAGACCCGTTTATGGAAGTCAACCTGATACGAAAAGAGACGGATGGGGATATGGATGAGGAGCTACAAGAGCTGGCTGATATAGAAGTAGAGGCTCGTATTGTGGCTAATAGAATTAAGGAACTGATAGATGAGGAAATTTATGATACGAAACTTGGGAGATATAGAAAACTAGAGTATAAAGATATAGTGGTGCTTTTAAGGACAGTACGGAATTGGGCACAAAATTTCTTAGAAGTGTTTATAAATGAAGATATACCTGTTTATGCGGATGTCAATACAGGATACTTTGAAACCATAGAAGTGAGTATGTTCTTGAACCTGCTAAAGGTAATCGACAATAAAAGACAGGACATTCCACTACTCAGTGTCATGCGTTCTCCCATCGGTAATTTTACTACGGGGGAACTTATCAACATCAGAATACATAATAAAAACGGTACCTATTATAATGCAATAGAAAAGTATATAGAAGAAAATGATGATAATTTGAAATATAAACTCGTTTCTTTTATTGGAAAACTTAATGAATGGGGCGATGAGGCCAGATATATCAAAGTAGACCAGTTTATTTGGAAACTTTTTATGGATACCGGCTACTATTACTATGTAGGGGCTATGCCCGGCGGTTTTCAACGTCAAGCTAACCTTAGAGTTTTATTTGATCGTGCCAGTCAATTTGAAAAAACCTCTATTAAGGGTCTGTTTAATTTTATAAAATTTATTGAGAGGCTACAAGGCAGTAGGGAGGATATGGGTGCCGCAAAAATACTCGGTGAAAATGACAATGTAGTTAGAATAATGAGTGTTCATAAAAGTAAGGGACTGGAATTTCCTGTGGTGATAGCGGCAGGCATGGGGAAAAATTTCAATCTCAGGGACACAAGTGCCGACGTGTTATTGCACAAGGACTTGGGACTGGGTCCAAAGTTTGTTGATACCGATTTGAGAACCTATAGGGATACCATTGCAAAATTTGCAATGAAAGATCAAATCAAGGTAGAAAGTTTATCAGAAGAGATGAGAATCTTATATGTGGCTTTTACCAGGCCAAAAAACAAATTGATTGTCGTAGGCTCCTTGAAAAATATAGATAAGCTGACTAAAAAATGGGGAAGAGCAGACAATGTCTATTCTTTAATGAACGGGAGAAATTATTTGGACTGGATAGGCCCTGCACTTATAAAACATCCTGACGGAGAAGTTTTAAGGGAATTAGGCAATTTTGAATTTAACAAATTTAAATATGAAAAAGAAAATTCTCGGTGGATAATACATATTTTAGGAAGACAGGCCATAATATTGGAAGAACAGGAGGAGCTCTTAAAAGAAGAGGAATATAAGGAAAAGCTCATTAATTTTAATAGGGACGATTTTCCAGCAAATGATTGCATAGGGTATAGGGAGGAAATCTATAGCAGGTTAAATTGGAAATATAGTTATCCGGACGCAGCCCTTATACCATCTAAATTATCCGTATCTGATATCAAAAAAACAACGATTCAGGAGATAGATTCTATTGTTCATCAAATACCTGCATTGATAAAATCACCAAAATTTATGGAAGGCAAAAAGGTCTTTACAGCGGTAGAAAAGGGTACAATTATTCATCTTGTTCTTCAACATTTAGACTTGAATAATGTCGACAACAAAAAGAAAATCTATGAACAGATAGAATTTATGGTTGCACGTGAGCTTATCACAGAAGAGGAAGCTAAGGTGGTAAATGTGGGGAAAATATATAAATATTTTAACAGCGAAATAGGTAAAAGGATGCTCGATGCAGATAAAGTACACAGGGAGTCTGTCTTTGTTATTGAAAAATCTGCGGATGACATAGTTGAGGGGCTATCCGAAAACTCAGAGGAAAAATTGCTGATACAAGGGATTATAGATTGTTATTTTGAGGAAGAAGATGGGTTAGTGTTGGTGGACTATAAAAATGATATTGTATTTAACGGAGATGTTTTCGGTATAGTGGCGAGATATAAGACACAGCTATGCCTTTATAAGGAAGCCTTAGAGCGGATTACGGCAAAAAAGGTGAAAGAGACCTATTTATATTTATTTGATATAGATCAAGGGGTTAGCATATTTTAAGAACTTTTAAAAATTCCTTTTTTGACCCCTTTTTAAGATTGTACTTTCAAAATGGTATTTTTTCTGATATAGTAAAAAGAATACATATCTTTGCAGGCAGATGCGGCAGAAAATTTCTACTCCTATGGTGGGTGATAAGTGAGAGAAAGACTGCGGAGTTTTCATATCGTTTAAAAGGGTGTTTTATGTTGGAGGAAGGGAGATGAAAATGATAGCATCGGATGCAATAATAAAATCTTTGGAAAGTGAGGGTGTAGACATAATATTTGGGTATTCCGGCGCGGCAGTTTGTCCTATATACGAGTCCTTAAGGAAGTCAGATATAAAACATATTTTGGTTAGGCAAGAACAGTCAGCGGCTCATAATGCTAACGGTTATGCCAGAATATCCGGAAAGGCAGGGGTTTGTATAGTCACTTCCGGACCCGGGGCTACGAATATTTTGACGGGTATTGCAACAGCTTACATGGATTCGGTTCCTATGGTTATTATAACAGGGCAAGTAGGTTCGAAATTTATAGGGAAAGATGTTTTTCAAGAAATAGATACGGTAGGTACCACGGCATCTTTTACCAAACATAATTACTTAGTAAAAAATGCAAAGGATTTACCCAAAATAATAAAGGAAGCATTTTATATAGCACGTACAGGCAGACCCGGGCCCGTACTTATAGACATACCCCTGGACATACAAAAACAACAAATAGATTTTAATTACCCGACTGCAATAGACATAAGGGGATATAAACCTGTAACTGTAGGGCATGGCGGGCAAATTAAAAGGGCTATAAAAAAAATAAAGGGAAGTGAAAGACCTGTTATATGTGCAGGCGGCGGTGTGCTTTTGTCTAATGCAAGTAAGGAATTGCGTGAATTTATAAAAAAGGTAAATCTGCCGACGGTTGTCACTCTTATGGGTATAGGATCTGTTGAAACTAATAGTGAAAATTATTATGGCATGGTGGGTTCCCATGGGCAAGGCTATGCCAACAAAATAATAAGCCAATCTGATTTAATAATTGCTATCGGGACGAGAATTGCCGACAGGTCTACCATAAGTCAGTCTGCAAGAGATACAGCTATGATTCATATAGATATAGATGCGGCTGAAATAGGTAAAAATTTGGATGTGGATATACCGGTAGTTGGGGATGCAAAAAATATATTAAATGCTTTAATAGGAAAAACAGATTTTACTGTTCCTGATGAATGGCTACGAGAAGCAAGGGAAATTAAGGACAGTTATATACAGGGGGAGCAAGATTATAAATGCGTAAATCCCCGGAAGGCTATAAAATTTGTGTCTGATATTGCCGATGATTCTACCATTTTAACGGGGGATGTAGGGCAAAACCAAATGTGGTGTGCCAGAAATTTTGAAATAAGGGGAGAAAGAAGATTTCTTACATCAGGCGGACTGGGAACCATGGGATGCAGTTTGCCTATTTCCATAGGTGCCAAGATTGGTGCACCAAATAGAACTGTTATAAGTGTTATGGGGGATGGGGGCCTTCAGATGCTCATAGCTGAGCTCGGGGTTGTGGAGGAGAATGACTTAGACATAAAAATTATATTATTCAATAACCAAAGGCTAGGAATGGTAAGGGAGCTTCAAGAAAAACAGTATGGTAAGGGATGTATTCACGGGGTCGTATTTAAACATTCACCGGACTTTGTTAAAATAGCGGAAGGATTTGGGGTTAAAGGGACGAGAGTAATTTCTAATGAAGAATTTGAAAGAGTATTTAAAGATTCGTTGAATATGGGGGAAGCCTTTTTTATAGAAGCTACGGTTGATCCGGATTTTAGTACTATTTAAGGGAGATGATTAGATGAATAGGCATATACTATCTATATTAGTAGAAAACCAGTCGGGGGTCTTAAGTAAAGTTTCAGGTTTGTTTACAAGGAGGGGATATAACATCGATAGTTTGTCTGTAGGAGAGACGGAAAATTCCGACATTTCAAGAATGACCATAACCCTAAGGAGAGACGAACAGGATGTTGAACAAATAAAAAAGCAGCTAAACAAATTAATAGACGTAATAAAGGTAATTGAATTAAAAAAGGAGGATTCTGTTTGTAGGGAATTGTTGCTCATAAAGGTAAAAGCAGACATCAAAACCAGGGCGGATATAATAGGCATATCGGGTATCTTTAAGGCAAGCATAGTAGATGTAGGCAAAGAAAGTTTAATATTGGAACTTACCGGGGCCAGCGAAAAGGCAGATGCATTTGTAGAAATACTGAAGCCTTATGGAATACTGGAATGTCATCGTACCGGCATAACAGCATTGAAAAGGGAAAACAGCTAAATTTATACAAAAAAAATCCTAATAGGTGGCGGAGTTTGTTGATATTAAATTTTATATAAATTAATTGATAAAAAATAATAAAAAAACGTCTAGATAATGTTGACAATAGTATATGGATTAGTTAGTATGGTAATGATAAGTTATGCTATTGTGTATTTCTTAAACATCCTATAATTATATGGATGTTTTTCAATATTGCACAAAAAAAAGGATCATAGAGGAGGACTATGCATGAGCTCAGAAATCATAAAAAAGGAAGATACTGAAATTACATTAAAATTGGTTGTAGAATCTGCAAAATTCGAAGAAGCCATCAGCAGGGTTTATAATAAAACAAAATCCAAATTTAACATTCAAGGATTCAGAAAGGGAAGGGCTCCGAGGAAGATTATTGAGCGATATTATGGTGTAGAAATTTTCTATGAGGATGCTATTGAAATGATTTTTCCGGAAGTTTACGAAGCAGCTTTAAAGGAACATAACGTTGAACCCGTAGACAATCCAAAAATTGATATTGAAGAAATTAATAAGGATGAGGATGTTATATTTACGGCAGTTATAGAAGTTATGCCGGAGTTTGAGGTTACAGAATACAAAGGTATAGAAGTAAAGAAAAAAGAGTATAATGTACAGGAAGAGGATATTCAAAAAGAGTTGGATACCTTATTAGAGAAAAATGCTAGAATGATTGCCATAGAGGACAGGGAAGTGCAAGAAAATGATATGGTTATTATTGGCTATAAAGGAACAATTGACGGAGTAGCCTTTGAAGGAGGTACTGCGGAAAGGCAGAACCTCATAATTGGTTCAGGACAATTTATACCTGGTTTTGAGGAACAATTGGTGGGTAAAAATATTGGGGAAGAGGTAAAGGTAGAAGTAACCTTTCCGGAAGAATACCATGCCAAGGAACTAGCGGGACAGGACGCTATTTTTGAAGTAGTAATACATGAAATAAAGGAAAAAGAAATCCCACAATTAGATGATGAATTTGCAAAGGATGTTTCGGAATTTGATACACTAGATGAATTAAAAAATAATATCAAAGAAGATTTGGAAAAGGACGCGAAAAATAGGGCTGAGCAAGAGCTGAGGAATGATATTGTAGAACAAGTATCTAACAAAATAGACATTAAAATACCGGATGCGGTAATCGAAAGGCAAGTAGATAATATGCTAATGGATCTTGGGTACAATTTACAGTATCAGGGGTTGAGCATAGAGCATTATCTGCAAATGATGGGGATTACCGGGGAAGACCTGAGAGAACAAATGAAAGCAGATGCTGTTAAAACGGTCAGAAACGAACTGGTATTAGGAAAGATTGGGGAACAGGAAAATATTGTAGCAACTGATGAAGAGTTAAACGAAGAAATTCAAAAAACGGCTGAGCAATTCGGCCAGGATTTTGAGAAAATGAAATCCGGTCTGAAGGAACAAGATTTAAAATCTATCAGAGAGGGTATAATTTTCAGAAAAACAGTCGATTTTTTAGTAGAGAATGCTCAAATAGCCTAGTTAAACATATTATAAAATAAAAAACATTAGGGGTGAAAAGAAATGCCATTGGTTCCTATGGTTGTAGAACAGACTAACAGGGGTGAGAGATCCTTTGATATTTTCTCCAGACTGCTAAAGGAAAGGATTATTTTCTTGGGTCATGAGGTAAGCGATGTTACTGCCAACCTAGTGGTAGCCCAGTTGTTATTTTTAGAAGCCGAAGATCCTGACAAGGATATTCAATTATATATCAACAGTCCGGGAGGTTCAATAACTGCCGGTATGGCTATATATGACACAATGAATTATATCAAATCAGATGTGTCCACTATATGCATTGGTATGGCCGCGAGCATGGGTGCTTTTCTTTTGGCGGCGGGGGAAAAAGGCAAACGTTTCGCACTTCCAAATGCCGAAATCATGATTCATCAACCCCTGGGAGGGACGCAAGGCCAGGCAGAGGACATCCGTATTCACGCAGAGCGGATTTTAAGAGCCAGGGATACAATAAATAGAATATTAGCTGAAAGAACGGGTAAACCGCTAGAAACAATACAAAAGGATACAGATAGAGACTTCTTTATGGAAGCAGAAGAGGCCAAGGAATATGGTATAATTGATGAGGTAATTACTGTAAAAAAATAGTCGCTATTTGAAAGAGGTGTAAAGATGTCCAGATTTGATGAAAAGAAGCAATTAAAATGCTCTTTTTGCGGTAAGTCTCAGGATCAGGTGAGAAGGCTTATTGCTGGTCCTAATGTATATATTTGCGATGAATGTATCGAACTATGTCAGGAGATTATCCAAGAGGAATTTGACGAAAATATAGAAATTGACTTAGTAGACCTGCCAAAACCAAATGAAATAAAATATATATTGGACCAATATGTAATTGGACAAGAACGAGCCAAGAAGGCTTTAGCTGTTGCTGTATATAACCACTATAAAAGAATCAATATCGAAGATATTAAAGGTGAGGATATAGAAATTCAAAAGAGTAATATATTGATGTTGGGTCCCACCGGGTCCGGAAAAACTCTTTTGGCACAAACATTGGCCAGAATAATAAATGTTCCTTTTGCGATTGCAGATGCCACCTCTCTAACTGAGGCAGGCTATGTGGGTGAAGATGTTGAAAACATATTGCTTAAACTCATTCAATCGGCGGATTATGATATTGAAAGGGCAGAAAGGGGCATTATTTATATAGATGAGGTTGACAAAATAGCTAAGAAATCTGAAAATCCTTCCATTACAAGGGATGTAAGTGGTGAAGGTGTACAGCAGGCGTTGCTTAAAATATTAGAAGGAACAGTAGCGAGTGTACCGCCGCAGGGTGGAAGGAAGCACCCACACCAGGAATTTATCCAAATAGACACTACTAATATTTTGTTTATTGTAGGTGGTGCCTTTGGGGGTATAGAATCAATTATTCAAAAACGTATCGGTAATAGCTCTATGGGATTTGGTGCCAAAATTGAAAGTAAAAAAATTACGGACATCGGATCTATACTAAAACAAATACAACCTGAGGATCTATTAAAATTTGGGCTTATTCCGGAATTTGTAGGAAGATTACCGGTAGTGGTGACACTCGACCAATTAGATGAAGAGGCTTTAGTACGGATATTAACGGAGCCCAAAAATGCTCTTACTAAACAATACAAAAGATTATTTGAAATTGATGGCGTGGTTTTAGAGATAGAAGAAAAAGCGCTTAAAATGATAGCCCAAAAAGCGATGGAAATAAAAACCGGAGCCAGGGGATTGAGGGGCATCATAGAAGGGATTATGTTAGATATTATGTATGAAATTCCGTCCAGGGGGGATGTTGAAAAAGTTATCGTTATGGAAGATACTATTGTTAATGGCAGTCAACCCGAGATTATCTTAAAAACGCCAGGCAAAACTGATTTAGATAAAAAGAATCCTAAGGAATCCGCATCATAAAGCAATGTCCCAATTTAAACTGGGACATTTCTTTATGAACTAGTCCACTCCGATACCCAGATTTCTCTAAAGCAGAGAATTAAAGAAATTTTCGGTATTATATTTCATGTAATTTTTTAGACAGGTAAAATCATAAAGAGGGCATTGTACGCGCATACTATTAAAAGAATTGTTTCTGCAGTTTTTATGAAACATTTTAAATTTAAATTATACGCGGTGGGAGTGTTTATTTTGCCGGACATCTTTTTCTTGACACAATTCTTTTTTGCAATGGTTATAGGTCTTTACTTTCTTAACCTATTAAAAAACCAATATGGAAATAAAAATGCCGTAGGGAAAAAATCAAAAAAAGAGATGAACCTTTTAAGGGAAATGCGTGAACGTTCACTAACAGTCCCCTTATCCGAATATACGAGACCGGATTCCTTTAAAGACATAGTTGGACAAGAAGACGGATTAAAAGCATTACGAGCGGCGCTGTGCAGTCCTAATCCCCAACATGTTTTAATTTATGGGCCACCGGGGGTGGGGAAAACAGCAGCAGCAAGGGTTGTATTGGAGGAAGCTAAAAAAAACAGTTTTTCCCCATTCAACAGCAGTTCAAAATTTATCGAACTGGATGCCACCATACAACGTTTTGATGAAAGGGGAATAGTGGATCCGTTAATGGGATCTGTTCATGATCCTATTTATCAAGGAGCGGGTAAAATGGGAAGTGCCGGTATACCCCAACCTAAGCCCGGGGCGGCAACCAGGGCCCATGGTGGAATTTTATTTATAGATGAAATTGGAGAATTGCATCCGGTACAGACGAACAAATTGCTTAAAGTCCTGGAGGACAGAAAGGTTTTTTTAGAAAGTTCCTATTATAATTCAGAAGATGTTAAAATTCCAAAGTATATTCATGAAATATTTCAAAACGGGTTGCCGGCGGATTTCAGATTGATCGGTGCTACTACAAAAACACCATCGGATATATCGCCGGCGTTAAGGTCAAGATGTGTTGAAGTTTACTTCAGGCCGCTTTTTTCGGAAGAGATAAGCATAATTGCCGATAATGCATGTAAAAAGAGTAATTTCGAAATTGAGGAAAAAGCCCTGGAGGAGATAAAGAAATATGCCGCCAACGGCAGGGAGGCGGTGAATATGATACAAATAACAGGTGGGCTGGCCCTGACCCAGGATAGAAGAAAAATCACGCTTGAAGATATTGAATGGGTTATAGAAAGCGGGCAATATTCTCCGAGAACGGAAAAAAGAATAGGAAAAACCCCGTCCATTGGGTATGTTAACGGGCTTGCTGTATATAATATACAAATGGGTATTATGATAGAGATAGAGGCATCTACTATAGAGGTACCCATAAAAGGGGAAGGAAGGGTTATTGTAACAGGAATTGTGGACAGGGAAGAGACGAATTTGTCCGGAAAAACCCTAAAGAGAAGAAGTACGGTTTTAGACTCTGTAGATAATGTATTAACAGTGATAAGAAGATTTTTGGATGTTGATCCGAGAAATTATGATATACATTTAAATTTTCCTGGGGGTATACCAATAGACGGACCTTCTGCCGGAATCGCTATGGCCACGGCAATATATTCTGCTATCATGGAAAAACCGATCGATAATAAAATTGCAATGACAGGGGAATTGTCTATCAGGGGAGAGATAAAACCGGTTGGTGGAATTCCGATTAAGGTTGAAGCGGCGAAACGGGCGGGCTGTACAAGAGTGCTGGTTCCGAAGGATAATTATCAGGAACGATTTAAAAAATTAAAAATAGAAGTAATTCCTGTAGAAAATATAGGTGAGGTTATTCAGTTAGCTTTATATGAAGAAAAAAATGAAGATAGAGATAAAGACATATCGGATTCATTCCCATTTATTGTAGCTTTGGAGAATCAAAAATTTTTTAATGAGTAAAAAGGGTCATTCGCAGACGAATAAATCGAACACTAAAAGACATAACAAGGTTGAAATCTAAAATCGAGGGCGGACAACTCAGGTAATAGCACAATGCAATGCAATGTGCTATTTTGATGTTATGTGGAGATATTTAATTTATTGGTATATTGACATAAATTAGGGTAAATAAAATGTTGAAAGGGTTTATATTAAAGGGTATAATAATTATCAATTGTCAAAATAGAATAATAAGTATATATTGAATATGCATACCGAACGATTAAAATATAGAGCATAATAAGGAGATGATAATATGGAATTATATAGAAATAGCACAATAAGACACAAGCTTCCTTTAATTCCTTTACGGGGCATAACTGTTTTTCCATATATGATAATGCATTTTGACATAGGTAGGGAAGCTTCTATTAATGCTTTAGAAGAGGCCATGGTGAATAATCAATTGATTTTTTTGGCTTCCCAAAAGAAGGCGGAGATAAATAAGCCTACACCGGAAGATTTTTATAAAGTGGGTACAATTTCAAAAATTAAGCAGATGCTTAAATTGCCCGGGGATACCATTAGAATATTAGTCGAGGGAATTTCAAGAGCGAAAATAACAAATATATTACAAGAGGACCCTTATTTTGTTGTAGAGGTATTAGAACAAGAAGACCAAATGGAAATGGTTAAAGATTTAGAAACCGATGCTTTGATGCGTAGCGTTGTAAACGCATTTACGGAATATATAGAAATTGACAACAAGACTTCTTCAGAAGTTTTATTAAATGTGTCCGAAATAGATACACCCGGCAGACTGGCGGATACTATAGCCTCGAACGTTATATTAAATCCAAATAAAAGGCAGGAAGTGTTGGAGGCATTTGATCCGAAACTCAGATTAGAAACATTGTATAGAATATTGTTAGAAGAAATACAAATTTTAGAGATTGAACAAAAAATAAGCGAGAGAGTCAAAAGACAAATTAATAAGGTGCAAAAAGAGTATTATCTAAGAGAACAGCTAAAAGCGATACAAAAAGAATTAGGTGAAGATGAAGATCTGGTGGAAGAAGTAGATGAATATAAGCAAAAGCTCAAAAAGTTAAAACTTTCCAAGGAATTAAACGAAAAAATTGAGAGGGAAATAAATAGACTGACGAGACTTGCTCCATCCTCGGCCGAAACGGGGGTAATCAGAAATTATATAGATTGGACATTGAATTTACCTTGGGATAAAGAAACAAAAGATACACTCGACATTAAAAAATCGGCTAGAATTTTAGATGAAGATCATTATGGGTTAGAAAAAGTAAAAGAGAGGATACTGGAATATTTAGCCATTCGTCAGCTTTCTAAGACTATGAAGGGTCCGATTTTGTGTCTTGTAGGGCCACCGGGGGTAGGCAAGACCTCTATAGCAAAATCAATAGCAAGGTCTTTGGATAGAAAGTTTGCGAGGATGTCCTTAGGCGGGGTAAGGGATGAAGCCGAAATCAGAGGACATAGAAGAACCTATGTGGGTGCTATCCCCGGTAGGATTATCACATCCATCAGGCAAGTGAAGAGTAAAAACCCGGTGTTTTTATTTGATGAGGTTGATAAGTTGGCAAGCGATTTTAGGGGGGATCCGGCCTCTGCATTGCTTGAGGTATTGGATCCGGAACAAAATCACGATTTTACAGATCATTATCTGGAATTTCCTTTTAGCCTCGCAAAGGTAATGTTTATTACGACGGCCAACAGTGTGGATACTATACCAAGACCTCTATTGGATCGTATGGAAGTAATCAGAATTGCAGGGTACACAGAGGAAGAAAAACTTAAAATTGCCGAAATACACTTGTTACCAAAGCAGATTAAGGACCATGGTCTGGAAGAAGGAACATTAAAGGTGTCCAAAAAAGCCATAAGGGACATTATTAATTATTACACCCGGGAATCCGGCGTCAGAAATTTAGAGAGACAGTTAGCCAACTTATGTCGTAAAGCTGTAAAACGGATTGTAGAAGAGGAAGTTGAATCTGTCAATATTACTCCGAAAAATCTGAAAAGGTACCTGGGTAATCCTATTTATAGATATGGTATGGTAAATGAAAAAGACGAAGTGGGAATTGTAAGAGGTTTAGCTTGGACACCGGTGGGAGGGGACACTTTATCCGTAGAGGTTACCCCTATGAAGGGAGAAGGTAAGCTCGTACTCACAGGGCAGCTCGGTGATGTTATGAAAGAGTCTGCAAAGGCGGGCATAAGTTATATACGCTCAAGGGTTGCTGATCTCAAAATCAATCCGGACTTTCATAAGGATTTAGACATACACATTCATATTCCGGAGGGTGCTATTCCAAAAGATGGGCCGTCTGCCGGCATAGCTATGGCAACTGCCGTGATATCCGCCCTAACTAATACACCTGTGTATAAGGATGTTGCGATGACAGGGGAGATCACATTAAGAGGCAGGATTTTACCTATAGGCGGGGTTAAAGAAAAAGTGCTTGCGGCTAACAGGGCAGGCATAAAAAAGGTGATATTGCCGATAGATAACGAAAAAAATCTTGAAGATATACCTGCAAATGTAAAGCATAAACTTGAATTTGTTTTTGCGGAACATATGGATGAGGTATTAGAACACGCTTTTAAAAGGGATGAAATAGATGAAAATAATTAGCTCTGAAATAGTGATTAGCGCCGTATCTCCAAAGCAATATCCTAGTGATGGAAAGCCGGAATTTGCATTGGTCGGGAGATCTAATGTGGGCAAATCCTCCGTTATAAACACCATGTTAAATAGAAAAAGCTTGGCCAGGGTGAGTTCTAGTCCCGGAAAGACTCGGACGATCAATTTTTATCTGGTTAATAAGGAATTTTATCTGGTTGACCTACCTGGTTATGGCTATGCAAAAGCATCTAAAAGTGAAAAGGCAAATTGGGGGAAAATGATAGAAACATATTTAAAAGATAGAAAAAATTTATATGAAGTAGTACTTTTAGCAGATATTCGTCACAAGCCTACGGCGGATGATAAGATGATGTATGATTGGATAAAGCACTATGGATATGGAACCATTGTTGTCGCAACAAAATCCGATAAAATATCCAGGGGCAATTATCAAAAACACTTTAAAATTATACGAGAAGAACTTGAAATGTCGTTAACAGATAAAATAATACCAATATCTTCATTAAAAAAAGAGGGTACAGACGAATTATGGGCAAGTTTTAAAGACTTATTTATAACCAACAGTTTGCCTATTACGATAGAATCAGCTCCGAGGTAGATGCCTGCCACGGGGCTGGTTTTTTACTATATGCCTATTTTAAAATTTATCGTCAACAATTAATGTTCCCGTTTTTCCTTCCATACCTTCCTTGGCTTTCCCCAAAGAAGTAATAATGGCCCTTCTTCCATTCTTGCTCCGAACAAATTTTATTGCCGCTTCGATTTTAGGCAGCATAGAGCCTTTGGCAAAATACCCGCCCTTTATATATTGTTTAGCTTCATCGACAGTTAATGTATCGAGAAGCTTTTCATTCTTTTTTCCATAATTGAGAGCGACCTTTTCCACGGCTGTGAGTATTATCAGATAATCACCGTCCACAACCTCTGCCAGCTTTTCACCGGCAAAGTCCTTATCAATTACGGCGGGGACGCCTATGAGACCGTAGCCTTCTTGTATTACCGGTATTCCGCCGCCGCCTGCCGCTATGACGACGTTACCCGTATCAACCAAAGTTTTTATAACATCCTCTTCCACTATTGCTACAGGCAGGGGTGAAGGAATAACCCTTCTGTATCCTCTGCCGGCATCCTCAATTATTGTGTAACCTTTTTCTTTTTCCAAAACCGTTGCTTCTTCTTTTGCATAAAAAAAGCCGATCGGTTTTGACGGGTTTTGGAAAGCCTTGTCGTCCTTATCCACTATAACTTGGGTAACAACTGTAACAACGGGTTTTTTAATATTTCTTTTTAAGAATTCTTCCCTCAGCGCATTTTGCAAATGATAACCAATATAACCTTGGCTCATAGCTCCGCACTCCGGAAAAGGCATCTCGGAAATATCAGGATCGCATTTAGAGGCCCTTTCTATTGCCAGGTTAATCATACCTACCTGCGGTCCGTTACCATGGCATATCACCACTTCATTTCCTTTCTCTATCAGGTCGGCTATCGGCTTTGCCGTATTTTTTACTGCTAAAAGTTGCTCTTTCGAGTCGTTCCCCAAGGCATTGCCACCTAGGGCTATAACTATTCGGCTGCTCATAAAATGCCTCCTGATTTTACAACTTATATTCTGTAATCTCTTCACAGTAATTACAACGATATTGTAGTTTACCGTCGTTAGGGACCAATGTAAATTCCGATATGGCATAATTATCTATAGTTGTTACGCAGCGTGGATTTTTACATTGGAATAGTCCCCTTACCTTTTTTGGGATTTCGACCTTTGTTTTAGAAACAATTTTGCTGTTTTTTATAATATTTATAGTCGCATTTTGATCGATAAGTCCCAAAATATCTATGTTTATATCTGTGTAGTCTTGTATCTTTATAATATCTTTTCTGCCTAAGGCCTTACTGTCTACATTCATCAGTAGAACCACGGTAGTGTCTAGTTTGTCCAATCTTAATTTGTTAAAAATTTTTAAACCGTTTCCCGTTTTTATATGATCTATTACTATACCTTGTGTAATTCCCGTAACCTTAAGCATTAGCGATCCCTCCCTAATAGTAGAGCCATAAGTGCCATTCTTGCAAATAAACCAAGCTTTGCTTGCTCAAAATATTTTGCCCTGGGGTCTATGTCTACTTCATAACTTATTTCATTAACTCTGGGCAATGGGTGCATCAATAGTAAGTCCGCTCTCGCATATTTAAGTTTTTCAGGAGTTAAAATATAACTATTTTTTAGTTTAATATATTCATCTTCACTGAAAAATCTTTCTTTTTGGATTCTGGTCATATATAGCACATTTACATCGTTTATATATTCCTCCAAGGACGTGGTTTCATGAATTTTCACATTATGTTTTTCTATAATACTGTCTTTTAAATGGTGCGGTATTCTCAATTCAGATGGTGATATCAGTACAAATTCTACATTTGGATATCTGCTTAAAGTTTTGAGTAAGGAATGAACCGATCTTCCAAACAGTAAGTCCCCACATACAGCAATTTTGATGTCTTTGATATGTTTTTTATAGTATTTTATAGTTACTAAATCGGTTAAGGTTTGGGTGGGATGTTGGTGACCACCGTCGCCACCATTTATAACAGGAATTTTTGAATATTGAGATGCCAGAAGAGGGGCCCCCTCTCTGGGGTGGCGCATTACAATAATATGAGCATAGTTATTCACAACCCTTATGGTATCTGCAATGTTCTCTCCCTTCATCACTGAACTGGTTTCCGCATCTGAAAATCCGATCACTGATCCTCCCATTCTGAGCATAGCTGATTCAAAACTCAGACGTGTTCTGGTGCTGGGTTCATAAAATAGTGTGGCTAAAATTTTACCCTTACATATATCGCTGAATTCTTCGGGGTTTGCTCTCATTGTGAGTGCCAGATCAATTATTGAATTCAATTCTCCAACCGATAAGTCACTTGCATCTATAATATGTCTGCCTTGTAGTTTCATTCTGTTGCCTCCCCTTTTTATTTTTAGGAGTTACATTTTCTTATTAATTATTAATCAATTCAAAGGCAAAATAAATAACCTCATTGGTCCTATATAACAACCAAAGAGGTTAGAAATTAAACCCAGAGCAATAATAGACAGATACATTATACTTTGAGGTCGAACCTGGTCCTTTTTGGTCTCACAGTACCAATTTAAAGGTATATACTTCTTAAAAAATATACCACGAAAATAATTATAAGTCAATATTTTATGGGTAACCCATACTAGAGGTCGGGGGCCGGAGATCAGAGCGCCGGGAATTTGTTAAGGGAGTACGGAATTAAAAAACCCGGTAATGGCAAGCCGACACCCGATTTTTAGCACGGGATCTGAAGGGAAATTGCTCAAAAGTATTATACCGACATAAAGGAAAAGCCGTTTATTTGTAGAATATCTAGTTATAGCAATGCAATTTTATATAGCACCTATAGTATAGAATAGTATGAAGGGATGTCTGGTCGATGGATGCGGGTTTATTGGGAGAAATATACACATTTTTAATAGAAAACACAAGAATGCCTGATTTAAATATACATGCGGAAAATATAAATTTAACCCCGTTACCAAACATAGATTACAGGGATAAAATCAGTGGTGCTATAATAGGGCTGTCTATTGGGGATGTTTTTGATAATATGTGGAAAAAGCAGAAATCAAAAGAAATGGGACATATTACTTACTTTTCGAGAAACGGAAGAAATACAGATTTTTTAAGGGGCACGGAACAAACTGAAGCTGTTATTCTGTTTGCAGAGTCCCTCATTATCAACCAATGTTTTAATCCTGAGGATCTAGCCAACAGATTTGTTCGGAATCCTATCTTGACGAGGGACAAAGTAATAAAACAATTTGCTATAAATTATAAGAACGATAAGGCAGAATGGTATAACAGTGGGGTGGCTTCACTGGAAAACAGTTGTGTGTTCAGATGTATGCCGGCGGCACTGGCAAATTACGGGGATTCTGTTATGTTGAGGCTGATTGCGTCGATTCAGACTATTATTACCCATGCGGAAGAAACAGCTATTGCCGCAAGTGTTGTATTTTCTATAGCCATAGCATATCTGTTAAATACACCCGCTTTTTCTTTACAGAGCAAAGAAGATCTGAAGGCGCTCATTGATATCATGGGCAGAAGCATAAAAGGTGCAGCAACAAAGGTGTATGTTAGAGGAAAAAACAATGATGTTGTTAATCTATATATAATGGTTAACCGCATGCTGGGGGAATGGGTCAGAGATGATCTCCCCGTTAAACAAATAATAGAGCAATGGGGCTGTAGCAGTAATGTATTGGAATCTGTTCCCCTGTCATTATATATCTTTTTTAGGAGTCCTAATGATTATGAAAAGGTACTGAAGGAATGTTTTGAAATCGAAGAAAATTATGCGATAGCAACTATGGTTTTAGCCCTGTCAGGGGCATATTTGGGGTTGAATAATATTCCTAAAACATATGTTAATAAAATAGATACCGGCAAAGAAATTTTGGTCCTGTCCGACAGGCTGTTCGAACTTTCTTTAAAAAATAAAAACAACAATCCTTACAGAAGATTACGAAATCGAATAGAAATAGAACGTTCACAAGATGAATTGGATAAACTGTTGTGGTTGGCGATTAAACATAACAAAACAGAAGAATATGAGATAGCAATTAAATATTTTGAAGATCTCGTAGCAAAAAGTCCTGAACTCAAAAAAAATGAAAGAGTCAGGCTGCATATTATAGAATCCTATGAGGGAAGGGGCAACAAACTCCTAGCGGAAGAAAAATATGAAGAGGCCTTGAGATGCTTCAAAAAGGCTTTGGTCTATGACCTGAATCATCCTGTAATTTTGTGCGATATAGCGGTTGCCTATTTAAATACAGATAATTTGGATAAGGCGGAGCGGTATGTACGCAGGGCTGTGGAGATTGCACCTGAATATGAAATAGGTAGGGAAATATTGGAGGGTATTAAAAGTTTGCAGAAAAAAGATTAAATATATAAGCGTTTTCTAAAGGATTTGTTGTCGAAAAATAAGGTTATACATAAAACATTGTAGAAATATGTAGGAATATAGTACTAGTTCTGCTGCTGTTTTTGTGGACTTTAGACCCATATTAGGTTATAATGGCTTCATGTAAAGAGATAATCATGAGAAAATCGGTTGTAACGGGGGATCTAAATGCCGGACGTAGAAAGTAATATGGGATTTGAAACATTAAATAAATATGGAAAGTATACTGTACAATTATATAGGGCACTCAACAGACAGCATAGCATAGAGGGGGCTATTGGTGTTACGGGTAATTTAATTTATAAGAAATTCGGTTATAAATCAATATATCTTGACACTGCAAAAGATAACAAAATAGTTGTTATAGAAAACCTCCTATATCAATCCGGTAACGGCGGTAATATGGAAAATGAGTACATTCCCAGGGTCTTTAATTCTGAATTATCTATGGATGAATATAAAAAAGTAGTATATTTGGAGGACGAGGATAAAATAAAAAAAATATTCCCATGTTTGGAAGGGGTTATCAGTCCAAGTGTGCTATTATCTACGCCTATTTTTTCTCAAGATAAATTGATAGGTATTTTTATTGTCTATGATACATATAGAAGGAAAATAGTTCCCAGGTTTGAAAACTTAGTACAATTAACGGCTAGGGAACTTACCGCTGTATTTTCCAGAATAAAAAGGCACGACTCTATCTTTGAAAATATGTTAGAATTAACAACATTAGAAAATGTTTTGTTGGGTAATCAGGAAGAAGGCCAAACCGGTTTTGGGGATCCGATACAAAAAATGGTTCCTATTCTGCCCAAGGTTACCGGTATGAAAGAATGTATCTTAATACTTATGGATAAGGATGGTAAGCCATCAACACCTTATTGCTCTGATTTAAATTCAGGGGCTGTTGTTGAAGAAGAAATGTATTTTTTAAACGGATTTAAAAATAAAGGCTGTGCAGCTGTTGTTGCACTGGAGACAGATAGACCGGTTATAATCTATGATGCTTTTACGGATCCGAGATGTAACAACGAGTTGGCTAAAAAACTGGGTATTCATTCGATTATAGTTTTGCCGATTTGGGTTACCGAGGGTAAGCCCTTAGGTGTACTGTGCTTATATAATGGAAAATATGAAACATTTACAAGAAGGCAAATACATTTCCTTAAAACTGTAACAAGCCGTATAGGATTTGTTATTTCTAATATGGGGCATATCGGTAACTTAAAGATATGGTCGAGATATGATGGACTAACAGAGCTACTTAATCGTAGAGCTTTTGAAAACATTTATGATAAACTGTATGATATATACAGATTTAGTGAGGAAAAGTTCTCAATTCTAATGCTTGATATAGACAATTTTAAATCGATTAATGATATTCATGGCCATCAAGTTGGGGACAAGGTTTTAAAAAATGTGGCGAAATGTATAAAGGGAAATGTGCGGGAAGGGGATATAGTTGCCAGATATGGGGGGGAGGAAATAGTTATTATACTTAGGAATATAGACAAAAAGAAAGCCAAAATTATAGCGGATCGTATTCGTTGTTTAATTTCCACCCTTTGGATAGATGGTGCAAACGTTACTGTATCTATAGGCATTTCAACATTTGGGATCGATAGTTATAACAAAGAAAACTTGATATATATTGCAGATAAATGTTTATATGAGGCAAAAAGTATTGGGAAGAATCGGGTAGTGTGCAGATAGTTATATAAATTAAACAGTTGAGCAGGTGATACGAAATGATAAAAACTTCTATCACCTGCTTTTTATTTGTTTATATAACACATTAATTTGGCTCATGATGTTGGTTAATCCCTACATTTGATAAAAAATACACATGGCTATTGTCTGTATATTGGGGCAGCAGGTCAGTTTAGTGAAGTATACATACAGCAATAATTGTCAATAATATTAAAGTGGTAAAGAGGAGGGATTCGATGGCCATAAAAATAGGTATTCCGAGGGGATTGTGGTTTTATGATTATTATCCGTTATGGAAAACCTTTTATGAGCATTTAGGAGCACAAATTATTTTATCTGAACCTACCAACAAAGAAATACTGAACCAGGGTGTAAAAAATACAGTAGACGAGGCATGTCTCCCGGTAAAAATTTTTAACGGACATGTAATAGATTTAAAAGATAAGGCAGATTATATATTTGTACCTAAAATGATGAGCGTCTATGAAAAGGAGTATATATGTCCGAAGTTTTGTGGACTCTCCGAAATGGTGTCACATTCTATCAGAGGCCTTCCACCACTGATAGATGTTGAGATCAATTTTAACAAATCCAGAAAAAATCTGGCAGATACGGTATATAGGTTTGGGTTTTATGTTACTGAGGATAGGAAAAAAATCAAAATGGCCTATGATGCGGCGCTAAAGGCCTATAGAAACTATAAAAACACAATAAGAAAAGGTAATTTACCTATTGACGGGAGTTTTACGAAAGCAAAGGCCGAGACATCCGACATAAAAACCGAGAAAACAGTAGCAGTGGTGGGCCATGCCTACAATGTATATGATAGTTACAGTTCTATGAATTTGCTTAACAAATTGAAAAAAAGCGGGGTCAATATTATTGTTCCAGGAATGATAGGTTTTGAACACATTAATAAGTATGCAGCTACATTAGATAAGAAGATGTTTTGGAGTTTTGGAAGAAAACTTTTAGGCACTTCCATGTATTTGGCAGAGGCACGGGATATAGACGGTGTTATTTATGTATCGTCATTTGGATGTGGTATTGACTCTATAATACAAGACTTATTTGAAAGGAAATCGAGTAAAAAAGGTAAGATTCCTTTTTTATTGCTAACCATAGATGAACATACGGGGGAGGCAGGAATTAATACGAGAATTGAGGCCTTCCTAGACATGATTGAATGGAGGAAAAGACACAGTGTAGGGGCGGACGGCCCTGTCCGCACAAAAATTGTAGGTGTGAACACCCCTGTCCGCACAAAAATTGTAAAGGCAGACGACCCTGTCTGTCCACGAATTACAAAGGTAGACATCCCCACCCGCTCGCCGGTTGTGACATTTCCACATATGGGCAACCAGTATATAGCTACAAAGGTGCTGTTGGAGGAATTGGGAGTAGATTTAGTAGTTCCACCGCAGTGTAGCAAGGACACTTTGAATATTGGAGTAAAATATTCTCCGGAGTCTATTTGCCTTCCATTGAAGGTTAATATGGGAAACTATATAGAGAGTATAAATATGGGGGCAAACACCATAGTAATAACCGGCAGTTGCGGCCCTTGCCGTTTCGGATATTATTCGATAATACAAAAAGAATTGTTGAATGAAGCCGGTTATGATATAGATGTTATTTTGTTGGATCCGCCCCAAGGTGATTACAAGGCATTTTTTGATAATATATTTAAACTCACGGGAACCAAAAATCCATATAAAATTATAAAGGCCCTAAAAAGGGCGATTGTGGTTATAAATGCGGTAGATGGTCTTGAAGATACAACATATTATAAAAGGCCTAGGGAAAAGAGAAAGGGCACTGTAGATAGATATTACGATGCATTTCATAAAGATGTGAGAACAGTACACGGTTATAGAGAAGTTCTACAGTTGATAGAAGATGCGAAGAAAAAAATATCACTTGTGGAGGAAGATACCGCTAGGGAAATTATAAAAATTGGTATTATTGGAGAGATATACACCATTATAGAGCCGTTTGTAAATTTAAACATAGAAAAAAAACTAGGGGGTCTGGGGGTAGAGATAGAAAAATCCCTAAAAGTGAGCCGCTGGCTAAATGAACATCTTTTTTTAAATCCTCTTGGATTAACCTCCGAAAAGGAGACCTGGAAAGCAGCCAGGCCCTATTTAAGAACCATGATAGGTGGACACGCAAGGGAAACCATAGGCTATGCTGTCAGATATGCCAAGGAAGGCTTTGATGGGGTGATACAAATATATCCTTTAACCTGTATGCCGGAAATAGTGGCTCAAGGTATCCTTCCTTCGGTAGAAAAGGATCATAATATTCCATATCTGTGTCTTATTGTAGATGAAATGACGGGGGAAGCCGGATATATGACAAGGTTGGAGGCCTTTGTAGATCTCTTGCAAAGACGAAAGGAGATTAATGAGGGTGAAAAATTGCTATTTAGGTATTGATGTAGGCTCTGTCAGTACAAGTGTTGTACTGATGGATGAAGATAAAGAAATTATAGGCAAGGTCTATACAGGAACTAACGGAAAACCTATAGATGCTGTACAAAGGGCATTGAAAGAAGTAAAATTACAAGTAGATGAGGTGCCCAATATAAAAGGGGTTGGAACAACAGGTAGTGGTAGGAATTTAGCAGCTATGATAGTTGGAGCGGATGTAGTTAAAAATGAAATTACTGCCCACGGGATAGCTGCACTAAATTTTGTCGATGGTGTGAGAACTATATTAGAAATTGGCGGGCAAGATTCTAAAATTATTTTACTCGAAAATGGAATAATCAACGATTTTGCAATGAACACGGTTTGTGCGGCAGGAACGGGCTCGTTTTTGGACAGACAAGCAACCCGTATGGGTATAGACATAAAAGACTTTGGCCGATTAGCACTGAAATCGACTAATCCTGTTCGTATAGCGGGCAGATGTGCTGTTTTTGCAGAAACGGATATGATAC
>CAZVFS010000008.1:0-23035 GCA_964626575.1 uncultured Alkaliphilus sp.
CTTAAAAATCTATATCTTTCGTTCCGAATAATTCCCTATTGACATATATAGCATACTTTTGCTGTCCTGTTCCTGTTACAGGTATACTTATGGTTTTGTCTTCCTTATCCAGATCATGTTTTTTGTTATATATCCTTTTGCTTTTGTTCCCATCTAATTGTTCGACTACAACATCAACTTCGCCACTGTATTTCGTCAAAGTAAAAACAATTGTTTTTGTCGATGTTTCGCCGGATTGTTCATCTCCATTTTCATCTTCCACGTCCAGGTCCTCCATTTGGTCCGGTGCATCGCTACCCTTGCTGACTACTAAACTGACAACGGAGCCTACATCAACCTTTTCATTCGGTGGAATACTCTGCTCAATGACATACCCCTTTACATATATATCACTGTGCCTTTCGGTAATAATTGGGTCCCCCAATCTATTCCGCGTGATTACGTCTTTGGCTTCGTCCAAAGTTATTCCCGTCAATTTGGGCATAGATATGGTTTCGGATTCTAAACCCTTGCTCACTATACAGTTGACCTTAGTGCCCGGCGGTACTCCCTTCCCTGATTCCGGATCCTGCTCGATAACCGTCCCCACAGGCAACTCACTGAATTCTTCCTTAATTGTTCCCGGTTCTAAACCCTTCTCCCTTAATAGTCTTTCGACATCCACAGCATTTTCATAAATCAAATACGGCACCGAGACCAACTTACTGCCTTTACTGACTGTTACATTTACCACACTGTCCTTTCGTACCGTCATTTCTGCCTGAGGGTCCTGTCTGATTATTTCATCCTTTGGGACAACATCATCATTTGCCAGGGTTGCATTCAATCGAAGTCCTATCTTTTCCGCTTCTTTTTCGGCATCTTGAATATTCCAGCCTTCAAAATTCGGCACTTTTACATCTTCTACCCTAAAAAAGTTGGCTAAATGAAGAACCCCGAACGTAAACAACAGGGCAGCCAATAAGGCGGCAACGACAGCAGAACCTATTAGGAGTTTGCGTTTCTTATTTCCCTTAGGCGGTTTGTTTTCAGCGTCTGAAACATCACTATTGTTGAGCAATTCTTTTATTTCGTCAGCAGTAATAGATGGAATGATTTGTGTCGGTGAATCTTCTATTTTCAAAGTGTTATCTATATTGCCCAATTCAATATTACTCTTTATTTTGTATAAGTCTTCTATTAAGTCCGTAGCGTCGGCATATCTGGCTGATTGTTCTTTTTGAATCAGTTTCATAATTATAGCCTCTAAATCTTTTGAAATAGAGGGATTGTGTTCGGAAGGCAATTCCGGCTTTTCCTGAATATGTTTCAGTGCAATTGTAACCGGTGTGTCACCGTCAAACGGTACCCTGCCGGTAATCATTTCATACATAACAATACCTAAAGAATATAAGTCCGATTTTTCGTCGGTATAACCGCCCCTAGCCTGCTCCGGGGCAAAGTAATGAACAGAACCTATTATGCTTCCGGTATTGGTAATAGTGGATGATGTAGCTGCTAAAGCGATACCGAAATCTGTAACCTTGGCCCTGCCGTCCTCAGTCACTAAAATATTATGGGGTTTAATATCACGATGAATAATATGATTAGAATGAGCATGTTTTAACGCTAGCGCTATTTGCCTGGCAAAGTCTATCGTCTCGCCTTCGGAAAGTTTTCCTTTCTCCCTGATCAGCTGTTCCAAGGTCTTACCTTCCACATATTCCATAACAATATAATGGATATCGTCCTCTTCTCCTACATCATATATATTAACTATATTAGGATGGGATAGACTGGCTGCGGATTGGGACTCTTTTTTGAATTTGTCCAACAGATTCCTGTCGTTAATAAATTCCGACCTTAGTATTTTAATTGCAACATAACGATTTAATAATTGACATTTGGCCTTATATACCAGAGCCATTCCGCCTCCGCCTATTTTTTCAACAATTTTATATCTCCGGCCTAATACCTTACCGATCATATTTTCACCTGCTTTCTGTACTTCTTTCATTATATTTTGCAACTAACACGGTAATATTATCATACCCGCCTCTTTTATTTGCCATAGATACCAGCCTTTCGCACACCTCGTTACTGTCATCTATTTCCAATGCAACTCTTTCAATTTCATATTTATCTACAAAATTACTTAAACCGTCGGTGCATAAAATCAATATGTCTTGGGATGAAAAACTGACTGTGAAAATGTCAACCTTGATACTTTCATCTATTCCCAGAGCCCTGGTAACAATATTTTTCCATGGGTATTTTATTGCTTCGGCTTCGGTGATGTTACCGCTCCTGACCAACTCTGCAACTAAAGAATGGTCGAGGGTTATTTGTTTTATATTATTATCCTTTATGATGTAGGCCCTGCTATCCCCTACATGGCCCATATAAAGGGTTGAACCGATTCGCAGCGCCAATGTGGCGGTTGTTCCCATGCCGTCACAAAAAAAATTCTCCTTGGCATATGAATAGATGTTCTCATTCGCTTTATTAAAGGCCTCATATATAATCCCTTTAATCAATTGTTTTTCCATATTAACGGAAATATATTTAATAATATGATCCCTGATGTTGTCAACAGCAAGAAGGCTGGCGACCTCTCCGGCGCTATGACCGCCTAAGCCATCCGCGACAATGAATAAATCATAATCTTTTTCCAGGAAACAGTAACTGTCTTCATTTATATCCCTAACTTTTCCGACATGTGACATAGCCCCTATGTCCATCTTCTCCCCCCCTCGTGAATTCTTGTTGTCTATACTATTTTAATCATTTTTATCACTTTTGTAAATGTTTACTTCACAATACGCATTATCTTTGAAATAAAAAAACCGTCCGTATTATGTATATTAGGATAAAGCTGAATCATATTCTTGGCATGCTCCCCGGGAATAAAGCCTTTATATTTATCACCGATATCAACCAAGGTATAATCCGAATTGCGGTCTAAAAATTCCTGCACAATGTCTTCATTTTCCTTAGGGTTTATGGTGCAGGTGCTATATACCAGCTCCCCTCCCGGCTTTAAATATTTTGATGCATTCTTAAGTATATCATATTGTATGGTCATAATGGACTCTATATCAGCGGGTTGTTTTCGGTATTTTATTTCAGGTTTTCTGCGAATGATACCCAGTCCCGAACAGGGTGCATCTACCAACACCTTGTCAGCCCTGCTCAATAGGTTTTTATCCAAATCGTTCCCGTTAAAATTTTCTGTTTTAATTATTGTTACGCCAAGCCTTTCGGCATTTTTCCCGACGAGTTTTAATTTATGATCGTGGATGTCCCTGGCAATTATAGTCCCCTTATTATTCATCAATTGGGCTATATGAGTGGCCTTTCCACCGGGGGCACTGCATACGTCTATTATAAAGTCCCCTTCCTTGGGATCCAGTATTTTGGCAACCAGCATCGAACCAAAATCCTGTATTTGAATGTATCCCTTTTTATATAAATCAGACTGTTCTATATTATGAATCCCGTCAACAATTACCGCTTCTTTTATAAATGGGCTTTGTTTTACCGTATAACCTTCGTCAATGAGGAGTTTGATACAATCATCTATACCTATTTTTAATGTGTTTATACGCACATACAGGTTAGGTACAGCGTTATTAGCCTCTAGAAGTTCTTCTGTGAAACCCCTGCCAAAGTTATTCAAAAATGTTTCAACTAACCACTGGGGATGTGAATATTTTATCGATAAATATTTAATAATATCCTTTTCCGGGTTCGGAAACCCGATGTTCTCTCCATTCCTTTGAATATTTCTCAAAACCCCGTTTATAAACCCCGTTGTCTTTTTACAATACTTCTTTGATATGTTCACAGTTTCATTCACAGCCGCAAAATCGGGTATTTTATCTAAAAAAAGCAATTGGTATATTCCGAGCCTTAACAGGTTTAATGTATAGGGGTTCATCTTTTCTATGCTATGGGTCGAAAACTGATCTATTATATAATCTATATAAATCTGGTTTTCCAAAACGCCATAAACAAGTTCCGTGATTAAACCTTTGTCTAACTGTTTATAAGGTTTGTTTCTCAACTCTTGGTTTATGGCTATATTTGAAAAAGCATCCTTTTCGTTTATTTCATATAAAATTAATAATGCTCCCTCTCTCGGGTTCATTCACTTTCCTCCTCTTGACTATCGAAAACCTGCAAGGACTATCCCTGCCGGATAGTCTTTCTTAGCCGGAGGGACTGTCCCCCCGGTTTTCCTCCCGATTATTATACAAGTCGCTATTGGGTTCGTCGGTAATCACGCCCTGAAGGACTTTCACCTTAAACATATGACATGCCCGTCAAACATAAAAAATAAAAAGGCGTACAGTTTACGCCTTTAGTTTCTTCTCCGGCCCCTTATCAAAAGTAATCGGAGTAGCTGCGATATTGCCGTAGCCATAGCTGCCACATAGGTAAGCGCCGCGGCATTCAACACCTTCTTAGAATGACTGTATTCGTCGCTTACAATAAATCCTCCTTCGTCCAATAGTCTTAACGCTCTGCTGCTTGCGTTAAATTCTACGGGAAGCGTAACAACCTGGAACAATACGGCAGCGGAAAATAACAGTATTCCTAAATCCAATAGAGACGGCATCGACATTATAAGGCCGATGATAATGAAAATCCAGGCCGCATTTGAACCAAAACTGGCTATCGGAAAGATAGCATTTCTGAAACTGAGTGGAACATATCCGTTGGCATGTTGAATTGCATGGCCGGTTTCATGTGCGGCAACGCTGATAGATGCTAGAGAACGTCCGTTATATACCTCGTTAGACAGGCTAACTACCCTCCTTCTTGGATCATAGTGATCAGTAAGTTGGCCCCTCGCTATATCGACCGGGACATCCCTCATCCCGTTATTATCCAATATATGTCTGGCAACTTGATAACCCGTATACCCATTTTTGCTGCCTATCCTCAAATACTTTGTGAAAGTCGACCTGACTCTCGCTTGGGCATACATAGCAAATACAATAGAAGGAATTAACAAAATCATGGTCGGATCAAAATACCCAAATCCGAATGGAAACATATTATCACTCCTTGTATAAAAAATGTTTTATTGCTGCTCTGACTTCGTCGATATCAACCGTTGTGTTTAAACATGGACCTTCAGGCCGTTTATTTGTTACGGCAATGACAGGCAAATCCCGTACTTCATACAAGCCGCCGGCCAAATCCCTTTCACAGGCTATGGCTACGATGGCCTTAGGCCTTATGTCTTTGATTACTTTTCGTGCCAGGGTTCCCCCTGTTACTACCTTGATATTTACTCCAAATTCTTCTCTTAATTTAATCAGGTCATTTATTCTACATTTGCCGCAACGCTTACAATTTTCGATATTCGTAGTTATTCTATGCGGACAAAATGACTTTTGAATACAGTGTGGAATTAAAACCAATATATCACTGCCCTTTACACCGTATTCATCAATAGATACCAATTTGTTATTCAGCCCTATAAAAATGCTCCTCATAGAATCCTTATCATACTTTAACAATTTACCTAAAAAAAGCATTCCCGGATATATCATTGTAAAGGATAATCCTAATAGCTTTCTAAGGGTTTTAGATACCGGATATTCATGCCACAAAAGTACAACAATAAAAATAGTTCCCAGCAACAATAGTCCTGTACCGGATAAAACCGTAATTATAATAGCAAATATCGATTTATAGAGGTATTCGTTCTGTCCTTTTACAATCATCACCAGACAAATAACGGAAATTACTGCCAGGCTGAACATCAATAATAAGATAAAAACAAATTTTTTATAAATGTTGTCCGTCTTCGGCATACCTTCAATGTCCATATTATTCACCCAACATTTTGTCTGTTTCAATATTATTCCCTACCAAATATTGATTTACACTCATTTTTTTTCTGCCGCTGAACTGTAATTCCTCTATAGACAATATATCTTTTCCCGTAGCAACAAGAATACAATCCTTTTTAACTTCAAGAATCGTTCCCGGTTTATGGTCTGTGTTACCGTAAATTATACTGCCTTTCCATACCTTCATAGTCTTTCCGTCGTATATCGTATAAGATGTAGGCCATGGAATCATCCCTCTAATGAGGTTTTTGATCTCCCCGGCGGACCTGCTCCAATCTATTTTACCGTGTTCCTTAGTGAGCATTGGCGCATAGGATGCTTCCTCATGATTTTGTGGAACAGGCCGCATCTTTCCGGCCTCTATCAAATCTATTGTTTTGTCTAAAACCCCGGCCCCAAGGTACATTAAACAATCATGAAGTTCTCCTGCCGTCTCGTTTTCATATATTTTGACCTCTTCCTTCAGCAGTATATCTCCGGTATCCAGTCCTGTATCCATATATATTGTGGTAATACCGGTGCTTTCTTCCCCGTTAATAATAGCCCAATTGATAGGTGCCGCGCCACGGTACTTTGGCAGTAAAGAAGCATGCACATTAACACAACCGTGTTCCGGAATTTTCAAAATTTCCTCGGGCAAAAGTTGCCCATAAGCTACAACAACAATAATGTCCGGGTTTAATTTTTCTATATTTTTGAACACTTCCGTATCTTTCAATGTGTTTGGCTGAAATATAGGAATATCATGCTCCAGCGCCTTTTCTTTTACAGGAGTTATATTTATTTTCCGTCCTCTGCCACTCGGTCTATCCGGTTGGGTAAAAACCCCTATTACTTCATGCCTACTGTTTATTAAGGTTTCTAAACAAGGGACAGCAAATTGCGGGGTTCCCATATAAACTATTCTCACAAAATCACCACTATTCCTTTTTGACCTTATCTATAAACAATATTCCATTCAAATGATCTACTTCATGGCAAAATGCCCTGGCTAAGAGTTCTTTGCCCTCGAGAATGATTTCCTTTCCTTCACGATCCAAACCTTTTATTTTAACTATATTCGGTCTCTCAACTTCTTCCGTAACCCCGGGGAAACTGAGACAGCCCTCATTCCCACACTGGGTACCTTCTTCGGATATTATTTCCGGGTTTATTAATTCAATCGGGCCCTCTCCTATATCTATAATTACTACTCTTCTCAAAACTCCAACCTGCGGAGCCGCCAACCCGGCCCCTTCCGCATCATACATCGTCTCCTTCATGTCATCCAATAAAGTAATAATTCTATCATCGATTTTATCAACTGCTCTCGAAATTTTTCTCAGTATCGGATCACCCTCTTTGCGGATAATTCTGATTGCCATAATTCCTCCTCCTAAACTAGATAATAGTACATGGGTTTATGTCAATATTACATGATATGTTCCCTGGAATATATCTGCCCCTATTATCTGTCAACAAATATTTTACAGTCTTTTTTAATAACCTGAAGGGTACATCGACATCTTTTAATAAAAGCTGATATCTGTAACTATCCTTTACCTTGTTTATTATGCTCGGGTTAGGACCCAAAACGATATTATCAAATGTTTTGTATCCTTGCGAGTTTAAAATATATTTTATATGCCCCGCTATCGAACCTGCTATGTCTTCCACACCCTTTTCATCTTTACCTGCAAAGTTTATCAAAATCAAGTTTGAAAAGGGAGGATAGCAAAATTCTTTTCTAATAGCCAGTTCATCCTTGATAAATTTTTTATAATCATGATTTTCCGAAAATACAATACTATAATGATTTGGTTCATAAGTTTGCAGGATTACTCTGCCTTCCTCCAAACCCCTTCCGGACCTGCCGGCTACTTGAGTAATCAATTGAAAAGTTCGTTCCGCCGCCCTGAAGTCCGGTAGGTTTAAAATTAAATCAGCTAGAACAATACCCACGAGAGTAACGTTGGGAAAATCCAAACCCTTGGAAATCATCTGCGTACCTACAAGGATATCTATTTCCTGTTTTCTAAAATTTTCAAGAATTCTTTCGTGGGAACCTTTCCGGCTCGTTGTATCCATATCCATCCGCTTTACTCTGGCCATAGGAAAATGAGATTTGACCAAGGCCTCAACTTTTTGGGTTCCGGTTCCTATGCATTCTATATTATCACTATTACAATTAGGGCAAACTGTAGGCATTTTTTTGATCTGTCCACAATAATGGCATTTAAGCATTGAGCCGACCTTATGAAAGGTCATGGCTATATCACAATGTTTACATTTCTCAACATAGCCACAAGCCTTGCATGACATAAAATTCGAATGTCCCCTGCGATTTAAAAATAAAATAGTCTGTTTTCCCTCTTTCAAATTTTTGTCCATGGCATCTATCAATTCATAACTGAATACCCCTCTGTTCCCCATTTCTAATTGTTTTGCCATATTGACTATTTTTACTTCGGGTAAACTTGCATTTACGACCCGTTTTGTCAGGCTGATCAGTTCTAACCGGCCGTTTAAGGCCTTGTAATAACTTTCTATGGACGGTGTAGCAGAACCCAACACCAGTACGGCACCTTCCGATTGCCTGCGATAATCGGCAACATCAACAGCATGATATCGCGGGGATTGTTCGGATTTATATGTATGTTCATGTTCTTCATCAACGATAATTATTCCAAGATTTTTGAGCGGCGCAAAGATAGCTGATCTGGCGCCTATTACAATGTCAATTTCATTGTTTTTAATTCTTCTCCATTCATCATATCTTTCACCGTCGGATAAACCACTGTGAAGCACGGCTATACGTTCCCCGAATCTGCCCATAAATCTGGCAACAGTTTGGGGCGTAAGAGAAATTTCGGGTACCAATACAATTCCCTGTTTGCCCTTTTTTATTGTCTTCTCTATAAGTTGTAAATAAACTTCGGTTTTACCGCTGCCTGTGATACCATGTATCAGGTAGGCAGTATTTATGTTATTTTCTATACAATTGCCTATTTTATCTATTGCTGTTTTCTGTTCTTTGTTAGGAGCCAGTTTTGGAAAGGCCGCAAAATTTTTGTCGGCAAAGGGATCCCTTTTGACCTCCACATCAACAAATTTTATGTACCCTTTTTTCTGCAAACTATTCAGGGTACTTCTTCCGGTGCCGGCCATGTCTAACAATTCTCTGACGCTACGTTTATCATGTTGTTTCAGTATTTCCAGACAAAATTTTTGTTTTCTTGCATTTTTCAATGAGTCTATAGCCTCATCCCAATCTTTATCTTCCACAGACATATACGCATATTGTTCTGTTTTTATGCTCACCCTGCTGTCAAACTCATACTTTATATCGATTATATTTTTTTCGAGAAGTGTCTTGATAGCATCGTTAATTTCTTTATAATCCACATGCTGGGTTAACAGATCCAGGTATACCTTTCCTCCCAATTCCGCCAATACGGTAAGTATATTTCGCAACTTCCGTTGATTAATCGAAATTAATTTTTCCCAATCGGTATTTAATAATATGATTAGTTTTCTTTCTTTTTTTATCATGCCTGCAGGCATCAGACAGTGTATTGCCTCTATATATTTACATAGGTATTGATTTTTCATCCAAAGAACCAGTCTCAATTCTTGTTCCGATAGGACAGGTTTTTCGTCTATAACCGCTAACACACTTTTTAATTTTATATCTCTGTTTATCGGCTCGTCGGCATTGTTAAGCACATATGCCTCAAGCCTTCGATTTCCCCTGCCAAAAGGAACAATTACCCGCGTTCCCAGGGGTATTTTGTCATATAAATGGGCGGGGACTTTATAATCAAACAGTTTATCTGTTTGGTAACTGTTGTTATCTACTATAACCTGCACTATTTTGTCTCCCAATTTTTCATCCCCCACAGACCTCCATTAAAAACTACAGGTCATTTGTTTGATCTTATCCAAAATACAGTGTGCAATGTCTATTTTATCGGATTTTTCTATCTTTTCTATGTTGTTATTTCTATCTATTATAGTAACAATATTTGTGTCGGTGCCAAAACCTGCACCCTCTTCCGTAATATCGTTTGCTACAATAAGGTCCAGGTTTTTCTTCAAGAGCTTACCCTTGGCATTTTCTATGATGTTATCACTTTCCGCGGCAAACCCGGCAAGTATCCTATCTCCCTTTATTCTTCCAAGTTCGTTTAAAATATCAGGGTTTCTTACCAGGGTTAAATTTAAATCTCCTTCAACCTTTTTTATTTTACATATCGATACGGTTTCCGGCCTATAATCCGCAACGGCGGCAGATTTAATGATAATATTTTGCTCTTCAAAATTATTCATCACCGCATCGTACATCTCCAATGCGGTATTTATTTTAATCAGTCTGATTCCTGTCGGCGGGCGAAGACTTGTGGGGCCACTTATAAGGGTAACTTCCGCACCCCTTGAAAACGCAGCCTCTGCAATAGAATATCCCATTTTACCCGTCGAATAATTACTGATAAAACGGACCGGATCTATAGCCTCCCTAGTTGGACCGGCCGTTACCAAAATTTTTATACCTTCAAAATCCCTGTTTGGTTTAACTATGTCTATTATAAATTCTATGATTTTATTTGTGTCGGCCAATCTGCCCGTCCCGGTATCTCCGCATGCCAGATGCCCGGAGGCAGGCTCTATGAACAGATATCCCAATGAAATCAATTTTTTTATGTTTTGCTGCACTATTTTATTTTCGTACATTTTTGTATTCATGGCCGGCGCAAAAATAACTTTTGCAGTGGAGGCCATGATTGTGGTGGAAAGCATATCATCCGCAATACCGCCGGCAACCTTGCCGATGATGTTGGCGGTCGCAGGTGCTACAAGTAAGACATGAGCTTTTTGGGCTAATGAGATATGCTCAATATCATGGTATCTCGGTGTGTTGAAAGTATCCGTAATTACCGCATTCCGGCTCAGTGCCCGAAATGTATTGGGCCTTATAATTTCGGTTGCGGATTTGGTCATAATAACATCCACATTTGCATTGATTTTTTTTAAACCGCTGACAATATCACATGCTTTATATGCCGCAATTCCTCCTGTTACGCCAAGCAAGATGTTTATACCTTCTAACAAATTATCACCCTCTTATCTCGGTTCCTTCTCCTTTTTATAAGATATCTTTTCTTCGAATATTTCCTGAGTAGCAATTGATACCGGTTTTTTAAAATCAGACCCGGCTTTTGACTTATCTTCATCTACTATTTGTCTCGCTCTTTTTGCCGCAACCACGACTAATGTATATCTACTGTCTACTTTTTCTAACAGTTCGTTGATTGATGGATATAGCATTTTATCATCCCCTATTAAAATCTCGATAATATTTCTTTATAATTTCTTAAAACCCTGCATTTTTCCGCCCTTATGATAGCTTCAACGTCTTGAATGGCCTTGGATATGTCGTCATTAACAATAGCATAATCATATTTCATTACCTGTTTGATTTCGGAAACAGCGGCATCATAGCGTTTTTCAATATCAGGCGGACTTTCTGTTCCCCTGCCTACAATCCTATTTCTTAATTCATCTAATGAGGGGGGCAGGATAAAGATAAACACCGCATCCCTGAATTTCTTTTTGATCTGCAGAGCACCGACAATATCTATCTCCAATAAAACATCATTACCATTTTGTAGGTTATCCATAACATACTGTTCAGGTGTGCCGTAATAATTGTCATATACAAATGCATATTCTAAAAATTTATGTTCATCTATCATCCGTTGGAATTTATCTTCGGTAATGAAGCGGTAATTAACACCATCCCTTTCCCCGACCCTGGGTTCCCGAGTAGTAGCCGATATGGAGAGCCTTATTTGGGGATTATTTTTAAGCAGCTCTTTGCAGATTGTTCCCTTTCCTGCACCGGACGGCCCCGATATAACAATTAGCAAACCTTTCATGTCCCTCTCCTTTTCTGTTTTATATTATTTGCTTCGGACAGTGTCTTCCTTCTCTTTTGAATTACCCCTGGATTCCAATCTATATGCAACAGTTTCAGGTTGGACGGCGGAAAGAATAATATGTTCACTATCGGTTACTATCACCGCTCTTGTCTTTCTGCCATAGGTAGCGTCTATCAACATGGACCTCTCCCTGGCTTCTTGGATAACTCTTTTAATAGGGGCTGATTCCGGGCTCACAATAGCTACAATCCTATCCGCAGACACTATATTCCCAAAACCTATATTAATCAATTTTACATCCATTAATGTCTCTCCTTTATTCAATATTTTGAACCTGTTCTCTCATTTTTTCAAGTTCACTCTTTATGTTGATAACCAAATTAGCTACAGTTAAATCATTTGCCTTAGATCCGATTGTATTAGTTTCCCTGTTCATCTCCTGAAGAAGAAAGTCCAGTTTTCTGCCAATAGCGTCGTCCTCCTCCAAAGTTTTGATAAACTGTTCTATATGGCTATGTAGCCTCACTATTTCTTCCGTTATGTTGCTTTTATCGGCAAACAACGCCACCTCCATCGCTATACGGCCTTCATCTAAATCAAATTGTTCATTCAATATTTCTTTGACCCTGTCCGTCAACCTTTGTCTGTATTCCTGTACAATTATGGGGCTCCTATCTTTTATTTGTGCAAGAAGGCCATCAATTTTATCAAGACGTTTTAGCATGTCTATTTTTAGCTTTTCCCCCTCTGCTTTTCTCATTGCAACGAGCTCTATGAGGGCAGTATCAAGGGCGTCCCGTAAACATCGCCAAATTTCTTCCTCGTCTTCTTCCTTTTTTTCTACTTTTAACACATCCGGAAAACTTACTATTAAGGATGTGGTAATATCACTCTGTATTGCTAACTCCCAATCCATTTTTGTCAGTGAATTCAGATACTCCCTCGCCAGGGGCATATCTATTGCCACCTTAACATCGCTGTCACCGATGTTCCTATAAGCAATGTAGACCTCTATACGTCCCCTTTGTAAATATGATTTTATGAGGTTTCTTATATTTTCCTCCAAATAGGTAAACATCTTTGGTAACCTTATACTGATGTCTATATATCTATGATTGACAGATTTCAGCTCTACCCGAAAATATTTATTCTCAATCTGAGAATCATTTTTGCCAAACCCGGTCATACTTTTTACCATAGCCTTCATCCTTCCATTTATGTTTCCTTTTACTATTTTATATTTATGCACCCATAATTACAAGGGGTTTTCATATTTCTTGTTTTTAATCACCAAAGGCTGTTATAAGGTTTCAAGAGTAGTCTGCTCAGTACCATATTAAATATTTCAAAATGTAACGGAGTTTCTAAATATATTAATGTTTTAAGATATTATTTATATAATTACTGTTTTGCATACCTTATTAAATTATGTTACTATAATTAAAAGTTGAGCAGGAGGTAGATTTCAATGGCCCTGGACGGATGTGTCATAGCTGCTTTAACCCATGAACTGAAATCCCGGTTATGCGCCGGAAGAATAGATAAAATTTATCAACCGGAAACTGATGAAATAATTTTTATTATAAGAAATAACGGGAAAAATCATAAAGTTTTATTATCCGCAAATAGTAACTACCCTAAAATCCATTTTACTAAATTTGATAAAAAAAATCCAATAAGCCCGCCTAATTTTTGTATGGTCCTCAGAAAACATCTGCTTGGAGGCAGAATCATAGATATTATACAACCTCAATTTGAAAGAATGATTGAACTGGTTATAGAATTTCTGGATGAGCTCAATGTATTGAAGACTAAGAAACTCATAATAGAAATGATGGGTAGGCACAGCAATATAATTTTGGTAGATTGCAAGGACAATAAAATAATAGACAGCATAAAGCGTATTTCCTCCTCTGTCAGTAGATACAGACAAGTCTTGCCGGGAATTGAATATGTTATGCCTCCTTCACAAGATAAAATTAATCCTTTAAGGATCGATACAAAAAATGATTTTGTTTCCGCCATCCAAAGTAAAGACAAACGCACTTCTATATACAAAGCGATATATACGAGTTTTACAGGTATATCTCCCCTCCTGTCGAGGGAGACTTGCTATAGGTCTTCTGTAGAAGAAAATACAATACTGTTCAACCTAGACGACCAAGCGATGAATGACATTTATAGAAATTTTATGTCTATAATCGATATGATAAAAACAAACAGTTTCACTCCAACCATCTATTATGACAGCATAACCGAAAAATATATTGATTTCAGTTCTATCAATATCAGTCATCTCGACTATTATGAAAAACTCTTATTCGAATCTACAAATGATATGTTGGAAAGTTTTTATTTTAAGAGGGATTCCAAAGAACGGATAAAACAAAGGACCAACGATTTACGTAAAAATATACGTATAAAACTGGATAGGATGTATAATAAGTTAAATAACTTAAATGAGGACCTGAAGAAAGGGCACAGCGCCGAGAAATACAGACTTTACGGGGACCTGATTACCGCCAATATTTATCAGATTGAAAAAAATCAGGACACGGTCAGGCTTGTTAACTATTACGATGAAAATCATAACACAATTACCATTCCGCTGAAAAGGGAATTGACCCCTGCCCAGAATGCACAAAAATACTTTAAAATGTATAACAAAGCCAAGACTGCAATTTGTGAAATCAACAATCAAATAAGAAAGACTAAAAAAGAAATAAATTATCTGGAACAGATTATGATAAATATTGAACAGTGTACTCATATGTCCGACATTGAAGAAATACGCACGGAGCTCGAAGAAAATAAAATTTTAAGACGTAAGACTACCAAAAAAGATGCCTCCCACGACAAAAAGTCTAATTATCTTAAATATATATCATCGGAGGGGTTTGAAATTCTTGTTGGTAAGAATAATAAACAGAATAACGATATAACCTTTAAGATGGCTTCCAAAGAAGATTTCTGGTTTCATGTCAAGGATATGCCCGGCTCTCATGTGGTGTTGAGACTGGGAGATAAAACACCGGGAGATCTGTCCATATCAGAAGCGTCGGCATTGGCCGCCTATTACAGCAAAGCCAGAAATTCCGCAAAAGTAGCCGTAGACTACACCCGAAGGAAAAACGTTAAAAAACAACATGGTGCTAAACCCGGTATGGTGATATACGATAATTATTCTACCGTATTGGTTGACAGCGACGAAAGATCGGTATTCAAGAATGTCAGGGAAGAATTTATATAAATATACAAATTCCAAAACCCAATAAGATATATTGGACTTGCTTTTTCATCCCAAAGTCCTTCATAAATTATCGCTCTTTAGAATAGCTGTTTCTTAACACTTTTAACAATTTATTAAAATATCCGGGCAAGCCCGATGTAAACTCCACGTATTCTCCTTTTACAGGATGAACAAAACCCAGAGTTTTAGCATGGAGAACCTGACCCTTTAACCTAAATTTTGAATTTTTATATCCGTATAAAGGGTCTCCCAAAACAGGCCTTCCAATATAGGAAAAGTGCACCCTGATTTGGTGGGTCCTTCCCGTTTCCAGCGTAGCCTCGATATATGTATAATCTTTAAATCTTTCTAAAACTTTAAAATGAGTAACGGCGTGTCTTCCACCGCTTGTAACTCTTCTTTTGAGCCTGTCTACGGGATCTCTTCCAATAGGTGCATCTATGGTTGCACTTGTTTCTTTTATGACACCCGAAACAATCGCATGGTACTTTCTGTTGACAGTATGCTGCTTAAACTGCCTAGCCAATATTTTGTGGGAATTATTGTTTTTAGCTATTACCAACAGCCCCGACGTATCCTTATCGATACGGTGAACAATCCCCGGCCGCATTATGCCGTTAACGTCGGACAGCCCGGAGCCATAGCGATATAACAATCCGTTGACCAGGGTGCCCGAGAAATTACCCGGGGCCGGATGCACTGTTATGCCCTGTTGCTTGTTAATAACAACTATATCACCGTCTTCGTATACAACATCAATTTGGATATCTTCCGGTTTGATGGACAGTTCCTCCGTCTCCGGTAAATTAACCTCTATTTCATCCCCGGATTTAACGATATAGTTTGGCTTTTCCGGTTTACCATTGACTTTAACATGATTTTCCTTTATAAGTTTTTGTATATAACTGCGGCTTAATTTTTCATACTGCTTTACCAGATAAGTATCCAACCGATTTTTACTTTCTTCCTCTGTTACTGTCAGATTTTCCCTGCCCAAAAAGTTCCTTCCTTTCCAATTAAATTATCCGTCATGTTTTAATACAAAAATGCCGATCAGGATTATACCGATAACAACAGCAGAATCGGCTATATTAAACACCGGAAAATTCATAATATGCAAATAGTCAACGACAAATCCCAATCTCACACGGTCTATCAAATTTCCGATAACACCGCCTGCCACCAAACCCAATCCGTAAACCATGACTTTATTCAGCCTGTTATTATATGCATAAAACCATATAAAACCTAAGGCCAGCAGAGCAAAAATAACAAAAAATAATTTTTGGTTTTGTAAAATCCCAAATGCAGCACCACGATTTTCGACATAGGTCAGATGAAATACATTTTTAATAATGGGAATGCTACCTGCAGGTGCCAGATATTTTAGGGCTAGAATTTTGCTGAGTTGATCCAATACTAATATGGTGATTATAAGGATATAGTTCATATGTTTTTCCCCACCTTTCCCCCTAATAAATGATTATATCATTGTCAAAATAAAAAAGATACAAAACGTATCTTTTTTACCTGACTCCTTCTTCGTCTTCTTCATCCTCTTTATCTTCCTGCTTTCTTGAATTCATCATCCCTTCCCCGGTATAGGTTATCTGGGACTCATAATCACCCTCGGTCACACTTTCGACCTCCTCGACAGTTCCTATATCGTAGTCGTCAAATATGCCCAGGTGGTCTCCGGTAGAATGGGAGGGATCGTCTTTTACCTTATTGAACCTTGCGACAGCCTGATATGCATCTTCTCCATCAAACCCGGTATAGCCGTCATAATCCTCGTACTCTTTTCTATATGAAGGGGATATTACATCCTCCTCCGCAGGCCTGTCCGTATCCGATTTATATGCGTCCAATTTGTCCCTTGCACAGTTTATGCAGATATTGGCTTCCGGCATCAATTCCAACCTTTCTTCCAATATATCGGCCCCACAGATTTGACAACTACCGTAAGTCCTGTCTTCAATCTTTTCAAGGGCCCTGTCTATTTCCGTAATTCTATAGCGTTGATGATTTTCCAAATTTGCCTGCATTGTCGCCGTGAATAGTTCCGTGCCGATATCTGCAGGGTGATTATCATAAAAGGAAAGTTCCTGTATATACTCCTTCATGGATTCATCCGTGGGATGATTTTCTTCCATCATTTTGAGAACATTCAGGGCATCTTCCTTTTCCTTCAGCAGTTTCTTTTTAAAATGTTCTATTTTGTCTTTGTCCAACAGGCTCCTCCTATCTGTAGGTATCGATAATGTCGAGCAATTGGGCAATAAGCCTGCCGACAACAGGAAGATTAACCCAGCCTCGCATTATATATAATACAACCCCGGCTAAAACAGTAAAGCCAATACCCATTCCCAGCCCCCTAGTCAATCCGGCGATAAAATTCAAAAAAATGACTCTCTTGGGATTGGACATCATTTCAATGTATTCCGCTACCCGCATATTGTCCATCTTTCTCGATAACTCATCTATTTTATCTATACCGGCTACTTTGTCGGATATTCCACCATTATGTGGGTTATATTTATCTTTAGACATAATTACCACTCCGATATTATTTTATCCCCCAAATTAATTTCTATCCACGTATGTACTGGGGGTTTTGTTTTTATTCTGCGCTATTCTATATCTTCCCTAACATTGCCTTTATAATATTTCCGGAATGATTGACCGCCTGATAAACAAACTCATTAAAATTGCCATGCGCCGAACCGTCTGCCTTATCGGATATAGCCCTGATGACGACAAACGGTACATTGTTGACATAGCAAGTGTGACCTATGGCAGCGCCTTCCATCTCCGTGCAGTAGCCGCCAAAATTTTTCAATAAATTCTGTTTCAATTTAATATCACTAACAAATATATCTCCGGAAACAATCCGGCCCTTCACTACCTTGTTGTCGGTTAATATTTCCTTGGAGGCATCCAGTGCTTTTTCTATCAAATTTTTATCTGCCGGAAAAATAAACTTTTTCATCCTGGGGATTTCACCCAGCTTGTACCCGAACCCGGTTACATCAAAATCATGTTGTTGTACATCTGTAGAAATAACTATATCCAATATATTCAGGGTATCCCTTATAGCGCCGGCTACCCCTATATTTATAACCGTTTTTATATCAAATATGCTGATCAGGATCTGTGTGCATATGGCGGCGTTTACTTTACCTATTCCACACCTGACCAGTACAACCTCTTTCTTTTCAATTATGCCTATATAAAAATTCATGTAGGCGATTGTCTTTATTTCTTTGACTTCCATTTCATTTCTTAAAAAACTTATTTCCTCATCCATGGCACCTATTATTCCTATTTTATTCATAAGAAACCTCCCGGTTATATATAAATATGTCCAATTAGATTGCAAAAGCCGCACAAAATGCGACTTTCATTTTTAATCATCCTAATTTTTTCCTTCTAAATCATCACACATCTTATCAATTGAATCCAATTGTGATTGCAACAATGCTTTAAACCTTGTTTTAAAAATTTGCATTTGACTTTTTATGTTTTCAAATTCCTTCCTGATATTCTCCGCTTCACTGTTTGCTTTAACAACAATTTCCTTACTCCTTGTATCGGCATCCTGTATAATAAGTTCCGATTCCTTATGTGCATTGGCCTTTACATCTTCGGCCGCATTTTGGGCTATTATCAGGGTCTTTTTTAATGTTTCCTCTATTTCTTTGTACTGTTCCAACCGATGGTGCATCCCGTCCAGATTATCCTTTAACTCCAAGTTTTCCTTATAAAGTTTTTCATAGTCAAGTATTATTTTGTCCAAAAATTCGTCTACTTCATCTTCCTTATAACCCCTTATGCCTCTTCTAAATTCCTTATTTTGTATTTCCAAAGGTGTTATCATATATACCATCACCCCGTTATCTGTTTAAGTAAATTATGTAAATTTATTACTGCTTTTAGACTTAGTTATATCATATTTGTATTGTCTTCTGCATATTTTCATTGAGAAAACATTACCGGATCAAAACTACAATATTCTTACAACTATATTATATATTACTTGTATCAGAATTATTGCTACCAGAGGAGAAAAATCCAAAAACCCGGAATAGCCGAATACATTGCTGATAACATTGCGTATCGGTGCGAGAATAAACTCGGTTACATCATATATAAATCGTACAACAGGGTTTGACGGATTGACACTAAAAAATTGCAAAGCGATTCTAACTAAAATTAATACATTAATAAGTCTTACTAAATGCCACAGGGTATTTGCTACTGTCTGTGAAGCAAACAAAATCTCTCATCTCCTCGTTCCCAACGTCAAAGTCCCCTGATTTCGTCCAGGTGACATATGTCCACTGTTTATTTTTTACTTTTGCCAAGGAAACACGCCTTTGTTTTTTAATTCTTCTTTTATATTACCGGAAATATCCACATTGTTCGGTGCTAAAATAAAAATTCCCGAAGAAACTTTTTGAATGTTTCCATCCAATGCATATATAGCCCCATTTAGAAAATCAAAGAATTTTCTGGCAAGTTCCGGGTTTACGGTCTCCAGGTTAATAATTACGGGCTTTCTGTTTTTTAAATCATCCACAATGCTCGGTGCTTCCTCAAAATTGTTCGGTTCGTAGAGCACAACTTTCATTTGTGTAGTAGTATGTATGTTGACAACCTTGTTTTTCCTCCCGCTCACAATAGGAATTTCATCCTCCTCTTCTACTAGAAATTCTTCTTCTATTTCGTCATCCTCGAACGCATCAAACCCCATAAAAATTTTTACCTTGTCAATTAATTTTGATGACATAACAAATACCTCCTCTTTTTATTTTGAATAGTTTCTTTTGCCAAATATAGAAGTGCCGACGCGTATAATGTTTGCACCTTCTTGTATGGCAATTTCAAAATCATCAGACATCCCCATAGACAAATATTTCATCTCGATATTTGATAGATCTGCCTTAGCTACCTGATTGAATATGCTCCTGAGTGTTTTAAAACATTGTCTGGTCTGTTCTTTATCATCACCATGGGGAGCAATTGTCATTAAACCGACAATCTTCACATTGTCCAGGGGCGCAATTTCTTCCAGAATATGTTCTACGTCCCCGGGACTGACACCATGTTTGGTTTTTTCTCCTGAAACATTCACTTGCAACAAGCATTTAATTACACGGTCTATGCTTTTTGCCCTCTTATTGATTTCCTTTGCTAACCTGTAGGAATCAAGCGAATGAATGATTTCCACTTTGTCGATAATATATTTAACTTTATTGCGCTGAAGATGCCCAATCAGGTGCCATTTTACGGCATCTCCAATTTGTTCATATTTGTTTAACAATTCTTGTACTCTGCTTTCACCTGCATGTAAAATGCCATAGCCTATGGCTTCTTTTATAACATCTGCTCCGACAGTCTTAGTAACAGCTATAAGTTCAATGTCACATAATTTCCGCCCGGAGATGGCTGCCGCATCTTTCATTCTAGCCAAAACATGTTCGATATTTTCTTTTAGCGCCAATCCAAACACTCCTACTTATCTTATTCTCTTACCTTCCTTAACTTTGTCGGCATTTATGACTATTTCATCATACAGGTTGACTGTTTTTATTTGTTCTGTACCGTTTGGATCATCCTTTGATTCCTGTTCAAAAGAACCATTATAAAGTATGGAAAATTCTTTGTTGGAGATTCGAATTTTTACCGGTTTGAAATTAAGAACACCGCCGATATCTACAGTATATACACCCTTTATGCCTTCCCTTTCTATTATGGCAGAGTTGGGAACTATTGCACCCTCATATTGGCTCAATACAATCTCCACCTCTATTGTTCGTATATTATAAAAATCAGCTATAAATTCATCTAAGTCAAAAATAACTATCTTTTTGTCCTCTTCGTCTGTAACGCTACGGACAACGGCTTTCAGTTCCCTGTTTTGGCCTGCCGGCCTGATCCGAACGTTCTTGCCTTTTTCTATTCCTTCCCCCTGCTCGGCATTTACCTCGACAACAACACTCCATTTATGGTTTTTTATAATCCTGATGGCAAATTTCTCTTCTTGAGCCTCTTCAGGGGACAAATCCAGATTACTGTCTTTTAATAACTTGAATTGTTTACCGGTGATTTCATGCAATAGCTTATAATTCAGCAGTTCTTCAAACCCGTCGCTGCCTAAAGCAACAAAACCGGGTGAATCACTATAAATAGTTTGAACCGAAGAATTAACTTTATTCTCTAACTGACTTTTTTGTTGTTCTAATTGAACAACATTTTTACCCGAAAAGCTCTTTTCTCCAGCAATGATACTTTTTTTATCTAAGAGGTCTTCCAATTCTTTTTTATAATCGGCTATCCTTTCATACTTTTCCTCTCCTAAATCTTGTTGTATGAGTTTTATCAAAATCGATATCTGTTTATCCAGTTTTTCAACATCAGTCTTAAAAAAATCCTGTCCGTCCTGTTTCTCCTTAATATTTTGCAACCTCAAATTGATCGCTTCAAGGTCCTTTCTCGATCTTTCATCTAACTGTTCTAAATAAATTTCGGCTAATTTTTGGCCTTTTGCAACCTTTTCTCCTTCAGAAACAAAATACTTTACATCTCCGCTGTTGACAGTCGCAAGTATCTTTTCTTCTCTCGCAATAAAACCCACGGATTCTATAGACTTTTCGATCTTGCCATGTTCAATCACGCAGGTGTTCTGAGCCGATGCATTCAATAGGAATGTCATTCGTGAACCAAAATATAAAACGGCAATTAAGATAGCCAAATAGAGTCCCTTACTCCTACGTCTTTTTGTTTTTTTCGGTTTTCTGACGTTGCTCAAAAAATCACCCACCAAACTATAAACAATATTAAACATATAATTCTCCATCTTCCTAAAAAATCCTTTAAATAGGTCTTATTTATTTTTGCAACATCCGGATACCGGGGTCATTTGGGGTTTTTCCGACATTATAAAAAACCCCCAAAAACCGAGGGTTTTTTCATAAATAAATATCCTTAAAATCTGGTAAAAAACTTACCATACCTGCTGATAACTCTGAGATTTCTAATAGATTTAATATTGAGTTTGATAACATCGGTTCCTCTGGTGACAAGTGCAATCGTGTTGTTTGATTTATTGGCGCCGAGCACGACCCCGACAAGTTTGTTATCATTTTCCAATATTATCTTTACCTCATCCCCCACCATAATTTCTATATTTCCTAACATGAAATGCTTAATATCAAGGTCTTCCAAATCATGTGAGCCTAAAGTTTTATTATCTAAAAAAATAGTATTATTATTTAAATTAACCTTTTCCTTTAAGGTGGCAAGTATATAACCACTGAACGCTAATACAAACATAGCGATAGATATGGATATCAGATCATCTATCATTGTTCTTATCACATCCTTCATCCACATATTATACCACATATACAAGGGCTTCCATAAACAAAATTATACGAACCACAATCGCATTAACCTTGAAAATATATAAAATATCGGGGAATGAACTGTTATTTCACCATCAGACTTGTTAGTTCTTATAACATTTGTTTATTTCTTGTTGAACCTGGTTATTTAATACCCTAAATATACTTTTATATGCTGTTGTCTACAATTTTTTTGACGATTTATCCTCTAAAATCGGTAATTTAATAAATTCTAAGAATATTATTTCCCAGGAAATGGTCATACTTCAACACTTTGCCCTGTTTTACGCCATTTTTATTTACATTTTGTCGAATGATTATATCCCTTATTAACACATGAAATATTAATATTGTTTTGGATGCTCTTGTTATAAGTATCGGCATGCATGTAGATAACTATATTCGTTAGTTACATAATATGCTTAAATCTGTTTGCCAACTATTTTGATCTTTTCCATAGAATAAGATATTCTTTGAGTTCTCTTACAGTTCCGACAAATATCATAAGTTTCATAACATCATCTCCCTTGTCAAACATACGTTCTTTTAATCATTATACCCGAACATACGTTTGATGTAAAGGATGTTTTTATATTGTTTTTATATTAGTTTGGA
>CAZVFS010000009.1:0-22019 GCA_964626575.1 uncultured Alkaliphilus sp.
GAAGATAATTTCCCCATTTGAACGAGTGAAATGAGGGCAGCGGAAACCAAGAGCTTATCGGCTAAAGGGTCCATAAACCTGCCCAAATTTGTAATTTCATTTCTCTTTCTTGCAAAATGTCCGTCTAATATGTCGGTAATTGCTGCAATTATAAATATCCCGGCGGCAATTGATTTGCCATAGGGTATTTCGCTTAAAAGGAATATCATAAAAACAGGAATTAAAAAAATTCTCAACACAGTCAATTTGTTAGCTAGATTCATTTAAACTTTCCCCCATTATGCTTTATATTAATTAAAATTATAGGTTAAACCTGTCTATATTTTAGACTGATTTGTGTTCCAACTCATAGTAAAATTCAGCTATCATATCTATAGCCTCTTTTATATTCACATAATTGATCTTTATTATATAATTATATTTGTCGATAGAACTTTTATAGAGGGGATCATAATAATTTAAAATTAACTCTTCTGCGACTTTCGAATATTCTTGCTCCTCAATCCATGAAATAAGTTGATTTACCCTTTTTGTTCCTATTTTATCTTTTAAATGAACAATAGCGTCTTCAAGCAGGATGTCACAACTGGAAACTTTAATCACGTAATCATTTGTTAATCTTTTGATTCTGGTTTCCATATTTGTGCCAATCAGGATATGTTCCCCTTCAACTATTGCATTCCATAGATTTTTAGGCAATGATACCTCCCCTAAACGGCGTCCTTCACTCTCTACAACAATATATTTATTATTACTTAATCTTAAAGTTTCAAAAAGTAATGCTTCAAACGTTTTTTGGGTTACAGGTTTTTCGTTTTGGTAAGCTATTTTTCCGAATACTGAGCCACTATTTTTGGCCAGATGTTCCAAGTTAAGTATAGGGATATTAAGTGTTTTCAATTGTGTGAGGATTTCAGTCTTGCCAACCCCCGTATAACCGTGAAGTACGATAAATTTGTGTTTAAATTTATTTTCGTCAAAGTATTCAATAACATATCTACGATATTTCTTGTATCCCCCCTCTAATTGATAAACGTTTACACCTAATGCACCTAAAAAATTTGATAGGGCATTGCTCCTTTGCCCACCGCGCCAACAAAATAATATAATATTTTTATGCTTTTTTGCCAACGCGGAAATCTGGTTATAAATAGATGAAAGCTTGGATGAAGCATATTCAATCCCCTTGGTCTTAGCTTCCTCAGGGCTTTTATTTGTATATGTGGTACCGACATCAACCCTTTCGTTGTTATTCAAAATAGGGATATTTATTGCTCCGGGTATAGAGCCCTTTATAAATTCAGAGGGAGAGCGAACATCAATAAAAATCTTGTCCTCCATATTGATTGCTTTTTCAACAGTTATTTTTGTAAACAAACCTTTCACCTTCTAGCCACTAGCCTATCAATAAATTCATTTTATATAGATTCTTTTATGTTCTGTTCAAAAAAATGTCTATCTATTAATACCTGTCTTGGTTTACTGCCTTCATGTGGGCCCACAAAGCCTTTTGATTCCATATCATCGATTAATCTTGCAGCCCTGCTATACCCTATTCTTAATTTTCTTTGAAGCATAGAAATAGATGCTTGTTGGGCTTCTACTACTAATTTCAGAGCATCCTCGAACAATTCATCTTCACTTACAAATACATTGTTGCTCTGATCGAGTTGCTCAATTATTGTATCTTCATAACTGGGTGTTTTTGATTGTTCTTTGATAAAGGTTACTACCCTTTCCACTTCTTTTTCAGACACAAAAGCTCCCTGTATCCTGATAGGTTTGCTGGCACCAACCGGATAGAACAACATATCCCCTTTTCCTAAAAGTTTTTCGGCTCCCCCCATATCCAAAATTGTCCTTGAATCTGTCTGTGATGCTACGGAAAAGGCAATTCTGGAAGGTATGTTTGCTTTAATAACTCCCGTAATTACATCTACCGAAGGCCTTTGGGTCGCTATTATTAAATGAAGTCCCGCAGCCCTCGCTACCTGCGCCAACCGACATATTGCATCCTCAACATCATTGGGAGCCACCATCATTAAATCAGCCAATTCATCAATAATAATAACTATATACGGCATTTTATTTTCTTCAAATTTTTTATTGTACCCATCAATATCACGAACACTGTTTTCCGCGAATATTTTATATCGTTTAGACATTTCGTCTACAGCCCAATTGAGCGCATTTGTTGCCCTCCTGGGATCAGTTACAACCGGTATAAGCAGATGGGGAATTCCATTATATTGGCTGAGTTCTACAACCTTAGGATCCACTAAAACCAGTCTCACCATATCGGGATTTGAATTATATAAAATGCTTAATATCAGAACATTGATACAGACACTTTTTCCGGATCCTGTGGCTCCGGCAATCAACAAATGCGGCATTTTAGATATATCTGTAACTATAGGTGTTCCGGAAACATCCTTACCTAAAGCAAATGGCAAATTGAGGGTAGAATTTTTGTAATTTGAACTGTCTAATACCTCCTTAAGGGCAACGGTAGAAATATCTTCATTAGGTATTTCTATGCCTATAGCAGCTTTCCCGGGTATGGGTGCTTCAATTCTAATAGCCTGTGCAGCCAAGTTCAAAGCAATATCGTCACTTAAGTTGACTATTTTGCTTACTTTAACCCCGGCACTGGGTTGTAATTCATATCTGGTAATTGTAGGGCCTTTATGCACCTGTACAACCTTAGCTTCTACACCAAAATTATACAACGTATCTTCCAATATCCTGGCCTTTGATATTATTTTTCTTTTATCTTCTTTACTAGGCTGTGAAACCACCTCATTGAGAAGTTCGATACCGGGCAATTGATAATTTAAAATTAGGTTGTCTTGATTGTAGTCGGTTATATTATGAGAATTGATGGAACTATCACCTATTTTATCCGGGGATATTTGTTCTATACCATTATCACCATTAGTTTTTTTATTATGTAAGGGATTATTCGAATCAATTGTGGTAAAATCTAATATTTTAATTTTTTCCTCTATGTCTTCTTCTAAATTATCACTATTTTCTATATCAAGGGGTATATCTCTATTTTTTTCCTTAGATTTTATATTTTTCTTGGTCTCATCCTTAGCCGGAACCAGAATAAAATTTAGTATGTGGCTTTTTATTGCACTTGAGGTTACTATAATACCTTTTTTTAATATCATAAACGTCTCAAGCAGTGATATCTTTGTATACAGAATTAATATTATAAGCATGAGGGCGGAAACAATAATATAGGTAGCAGCAATTCCAAATAAATTAACTAACAGTTTAGTTATGCAGACACCGATAATCCCGCCTCCGATACCTTCCACACCCAATTGGAAAACTTGTTTTAACCAATCATCAGTACCGGAAAATGCAATGCTGTCTATAATTTTGATGGAGCCAAGTGATTTAAATATGGTAATAGAAATAAATATCAATACATAAAACAATATGGTTTTGGTTTCTCCCATTGCAGATTTGTTAATAAAAATAAGCACACCGCATAAAATTGTTAAATAAGGCAATATAGATGCCGCGCCGGAGAATAAACCACTGAAAACAAATTTTATTAAGTCCCCGATCCTTCCCGCACTACTTCCCTGTATGCTTACGAGCAAAACCAATCCGAGCGCAATAATAAAAATACCATATACTTCGTTTGTAAATTCTTTTCTTAGGAGATTAAAACTTTTATTTTGTTTTCTACCGCGGTTTTTATTCATTGTTATCAACTCCACAAGGTTTTAATAAATTTGGGAAATCATATAAAACTACGGTCCAAGGGCCGAGTATAACAGTTTCAAACTGATTTTCAAAGGTTTATTTTATAAACACCAACCTAATAATATATTCTACACTAAACCGTTAAAACCTACAAACATTATGCAATAAAGTATGAAAAGTTTATGGGGCGATCCGGAGAATAGATAAAAGCCACGAAATTTCGCAGAAATGGCCTATTTCATGGCTTTTATAATTTACCCTATTGAATTTTGGAATTGAACACGATATGTTTAAAAATTTATTTATTTGCCTCTATCAATTGTTTTAGTTTACTCATTGCTTTATCCAGACCCCCGACCTCATCAATTAGTCCATGCTCTACCGCTTCTTTTCCTATCAGGATTGTACCTACATCATTTGCAAGTTTATCCGTGGCTCTCATCAATTGTACAAAAACAGTTCTATTTATCTTTGAGGTACGTAAAACAAAATCTACTATTCGTTCCTGCATTTTTAAAAAGTATTCAAAGGTCTGTGGAATTCCTATTACTAACCCATTCATTCTTATCGGATGTATAGTCATGGTTGCGGTAGGTGCAATAAATGAATAGTCCCCTGCGGTAGCCAGAGGGACACCTATACTATGGCCCCCCCCTATAACCAAAGTAACTTTAGGTTTGGACAGACTGCATATCAATTCCGAAATAGCCAGTCCGGCCTCTACATCCCCGCCGACAGTGTTTAAAATTATCAACAACCCTTCAATATCCGGATTTTCTTCTACAGCTACTAATTGAGGAATAATATGTTCATATTTACTTGATTTGTTCTGCGGAGGCGCGATCATATGTCCTTCTATATGACCTATAATAGTTAATGTATGAATGTTTCCACTGGGTTCGGGCAAACCGCTTATTCCCAATCCCTGTATGGTTTCCAATTGTTGTTTGTTGTCTGTCTCTTCTTCATTTGAAGATTTTTGGGGATTTATTATGAATTGGGGGTACTGTTCTCCTGTAGAATAGTTTATCATTTTTCCACTCCTATATTTACACATTTTTGGTATTATACAATCTTTTGCAACCAAAGCATATATGTAAAATTCTGTTTTGTGTCATTGCTATTATTTTTACCTAATTTGAATCATCTATTCCCCCAACATCTAATATTTTCATTTATAGCTGCTTACCATATCAATTATAATCATATCGCTCCCTATTTTTTTTATAGACTCCCATGGAATTTCTATCAAAGAATTGTTAGAAAAAAGGCCAAGAAAACCCCTATTCTCCGGTATTAAAAGAGAATGTATTCTTCCGGTTCTTTTGTTAATTAACAGATCGGATTCCGATATCAGACCTAAGCTGCTGCCATCATATAGATTGATAATCTCCTTTCCGCCAATTGCGCTCAATCTCATAATTTATCCCCCCTTAATTGTGTGACAAAAGGAGGCGTTCCCAATTTGTCACTTGTCTTTTTTGCTTCTTAGAAGTTCATACCTAAATCTGTAGCATTTTTATTTTAAAACATCACTAACGGTACCTACCTTTAGACCTTTTTCATGCATCGATTCAATCAATACCGGCAATGCCTTTGCGGTTTCAGGCATAGGATGCATCAGGACTATTGCACCGTTAAAACCATCTTTACTCAATATCCTGTCTATAATAACATCTTTTGTACTTCCGGCTCTCCAATCTATTGTATCCATAGTCCACAGTATTGTTTTATACCCCAGTTTTTCGGATGCAATAAGTGTGTTTTTATTGTAAGAGCCGGATGGCGGAGCAAATAAAGTAATTTCTTTTTTGGTATGTTTTGAAAGTATTTCATCCGCCCTCTTTATCTGTTCCTCATTCTGTTCCAAGGTTAACGTTTCATAATTCAGATGCTGATAGCCATGACTCCCGATTTCATGTCCGTTATCTGCGATTTGCTGCATCAAATCCGGAAAATTTTCAGCCCATCTACCTGTTACAAAAAAGGTAATTTTTATCTCTTTATCGTTTAATATTTCTAATATATCCGGTAACACCTCGTTACCCCAGTCGACATTGCAAGCAAACGCAATATACTTGCTGTTTTCATTCCCTCTGTGGATTGGTTTCGGTGTGGCAACATTGTAACTGCCTGCTACCTTTGCCTTGGTTCCCCTCAAAAATATAAAACCCGCTGCCAAAACCAAAACAACTACGATTATCACAAATATTGCAATCTTTTTGTTTATGATAACTATCATAATATGTCCCCCTTGTCTAATTGTAATATTTGTAATATATTATTCAGAATTAAGCTACTTATGCAATCAATATTTATAAAAGCAACTAAAAAACATAAACCGCATCCGGTTTATGCTTTCACTTTTTATCTCATTTTTTATTACTTTTTGGAATACCTCTATGACAGGTTAATTATCTTATTTTTTATTGTTTTTCTTAGGTAAGAGCGCCTTCATAGAAAGACTTATTTTTCCCTGTTGATCTATTTCTGTTACCTTCACATCAATCTCATCCCCGGCTGTCAACACATCCTCCACTTTGTTTATCCTCTCATGTGCGATATTGGATATATGAACCAAACCTTCTTTACCCGGAAGAATCTCTACAAAAGCCCCAAAATTCATTATTTTTATAACCTTTCCTTTGTAAACGTCCCCCACTTCGGGATCCCGGATTATATCATTTATTGCCTTAAATGCGTTTTCTGCCGCATCCTGCGTTGGGGCGGCTATAAATATGGTACCGTCATTTTCGATATCGATCTTGACTCCTGTGTCCTCAATAATCTTGTTTATGGTTTTTCCACCTGTTCCGATAACCTCTCTGATTTTATCAGGATGTATCTTTGTTATCAGCATCCTAGGGGCGTAAGGCGAGAGTTCGGGTCTTGGCGAGCTGATCGTTTCTTTCATCTTGTCCAGGATATATAACCTTCCGATCCTTGCCTGTTCTAATGCATTTTCTAATATGGTTTTTTCTATACCTTTTATCTTGATATCCATCTGCATAGCAGTTATTCCATTGGACGTTCCGGCAACCTTAAAGTCCATGTCTCCCAGAAAGTCCTCCATACCTTGTATATCTGACAAAATTGCTATACTGTCACCTTCTTTAACCAACCCCATAGCAATCCCCGCTACCATATCTTTAATAGGCACACCGGCGTCCAGCAATGACAATGTACTGCCACATACGCTTGCCTGCGAAGTGGATCCGTTAGAAGACAAAACCTCAGATACCACACGGATGGTATAAGGGAAATCGTCCTTGGAAGGTATCATAGGTTCCAATGCTCTTCCGGCTAATGCTCCATGGCCAATTTCACGCCTTCCTGGCCCTCTTAGAAATCTGACCTCCCCTGTACTAAACGGGGGAAAATTATAATGGTGTATATATCTTTTTGACTCTTCCTCACCGAGACCGTCTATAATTTGAACATCACCTATTGCACCCAAAGTTACAACCGATAATACTTGGGTTTGACCCCTCGTAAACAAACCTGATCCATGTGCCTTAGGTAATAATGATACTTCGGTCGATATAGGCCTAATCTCGTCATGCTTTCGATTGTCAGGTCTTATTTTGTCATGTAAAATTAAATGCCTTGTTTCCTCTTTTAAAATTGTGTCCAATATGAGGTTAATTTGTTTTGTATCTGTATCATCCCCATATTTGTCCATAAGATATTCCAACGTTTCTTCTTTAACTGATTCAATATTTTGTGACCTTTCTAATTTTTCTTCTGTTCTCATTGCATCAGCTATCCTTTGGGTTGCATGTTGCCTTACCTCTGCATCTAAATCTTCGTCTACCTCAAACAAAACGACTTCTTGTTTTTCCTTCCCAACTTCCGCAACAATTTCCTCTATAAATGAAACAATACTTTTAATTTCTTCATGTGCGAGTAAAATTGCTTCTAAGACCTGAGCCTCCGTAACCTCTTTAGCCCCTGCTTCTATCATCATTACAGCGTCCTTTGTCCCGGAGACAACCAGATCCAATTCACTTTTTTCCCTTTCCTCACTTGTAGGATTTATTATATATTGTCCATCAACCATACCCATATTTACAGAAGCGGTTGGTCCCTGGAATGGGATGCTGGAAATGGACAGTGCTATTGATGAACCTATCATAGCAACGATATCCGGACTGCAATCCAAATCCACCGATAATACTGTTGCAATCACCTGAACTTCGTTTCTATATCCTTCCGGAAACAAAGGTCTGATTGGACGGTCTATAAGCCTGGAAGTTAATATGGCATTCTCACTTGGCCTGCCCTCCCTTTTGATAAAACCTCCGGGGATCTTTCCTGCCGCATACATCTTTTCCTCATAGTCAACACTTAGAGGGAAAAAATCTATGCCTTCTCTCGGTAATTTTGAGGAACATGCATTAACGAGGACTACAGTTTCCCCATATCTCAATAAGCAGGAGCCATCGGAAAGTTGGGCTAATTTCCCAATTTCAACTTCCAGAATTCTTCCGCCTATTTCCTTCCGAAAAATTTTAACCATTTTTATCCTCCTTTCATCTGTAGAATGTACTCATGTTATTTATTATCCACCCGTAAAATTAAAAAATTCTATTGGATATAAAATAAAAAGCCTTTATGGCTCAATTAAATAAATAGTCAAATAATAGAGAGGGTGTTTCCCGCCCTCTATTATTTTCTTAATTTCAATTTTGCAATTACTTCTCTATACTTTTCAATATCTTTATCCATAAGATAATTTAGCATTTTTCTTCTTTTGCCGACCATCTTCAAAAGTCCTCTCCTAGAATGATGATCTTTTTTATGAATTTTTAAATGCTCATTTAAATGATTAATTCTTTCCGTCAACAAGGCAATTTGCACTTCTTGAGAACCGGTATCATTTTCATGGGTTTTAAAAGCGTCTATTATTGTCTTTTTGTTTTTTTGATCCATTATCTCACCTCCCCATTTTTATCCCCTGATTCTAAGTAAATGTCGGTGAATCATTTTACCGAGAATAGGTTCCTTGATTTCTTAACCATTTTAACATATATAGTTATAGATGTAAATAAGTATTGACATTATTTACATCTCGATCAATCTGGTTTATCAGGTTATCTATACTGTCAAACTTAATCTGATCTCTCAATTTTTTGACAAATTGTATTTCTATAAATCTATCATATATGTCCTCGTTAAAATCAATAATAAAGACCTCCATACCAATATCATAGTTCCCAAAGGTTGGACTGGTTCCTATACAGGCAGCCCCTTTGTATATTGAATTATTGATCTTGACAAATGTAGCATATATACCCTCCCTAGGTATCAGATGACAGGACTCAATTAAAATATTAGCTGTAGGATAACCTAGTTTGTTTCCCCCTATACCCTTACCGCGGATTATTCTACTGCAGATTGAATATGGCCTCCCAAGAAAGATATTAGCCTCTTCTATATTTCCATCCTTGATATATTCTCTGATAACAGAGCTTCCTACCTTTTCGGAATTTACAGTTACAGGTTGAATTACATGTGTTTCAAACTCATATTTTTTTGCCAGTTCTCTTAGGGTATCCGCGTTTCCTTGACCTTTATAACCAAAACTGTAATCAAATCCCACTGCTACAGTTTTACAATTTAGTTTGTCTATTAAAATATCTTTGACAAACTCTTCAGGGCTGAGGAGCATTAAATTTTCATTAAATCTTTCCAAATACAAAAGTTCTATTCCCAGGGACTCAAATATTTTTTGTTTCATGCACATATTTGTAATTTGGGGGGGTATTTCCTTACCTGTTATAGTTTCTAACGTATGATTGACAAAGGTATAAATACAGGGTTCTAAATCTTTTAATTTACATCTTTGTACTAAGGTTTTGATTAATTTTTGATGACCAATATGAACCCCATCAAAATTTCCTAGTGCAAATCCCCTCTGTTTGTTTTTATCTAACTGATCGTATCGTCTAATTATTTTCATATTTACTCCCTCTCAAGCAAGAGCTTTAAAACTTTAATGTAGTTCATATCAATATTATCACATTTTACAATTCCAAAACCGATAAATTGTTTTTTAATATAAATACGCACTTTTGTTCCTGATGGAATTTTTTCATCGTTTATCGAACAATAGGAATAAATATTGTTTCCATTCAGTGCCTGTTTTATGGACGTGGGTTTTACAATAATTTTGGGCATGTGTTTCAAAGGAAAATCCGGAGGTAACAATAAACTTTCAACCCCTTTGGCTTCTGATAACTCTTCTATAGTTATTGAGGTTTCCAGACCGAGCCCACTAGATTTTGTTCTGAGCAAAAATGACATTGTTCCGCCGCAACCCAGCATGTCCCCGATATCCCTACACAACGCACGTATATAGGTGCCCTTGGAACACAAGACATCAAACATCACCTTATTACCTTTAACTTCAATAATGTCTATACCATAAATTGTTACGGTTCTTGAATCTCTTTCGATTTTTATTCCCTTTCTTGCTAACTCGTAGAGCTTTTTCCCCCTAATTTTAATCGCCGAATACATGGGAGGTACTTGGTTGTAAGTTCCAACAAAACTCAATATGACCTCTTCAATTTCCTCCTCTGTCGATGCAACGGGGAATCTATTTATAACCGTCCCATATATATCATCCGTGTCTGTTTCGATACCCAGGGTTAACTCGGCCCGATATTTTTTTGTACTATCGAGAAGATATTGGGATATTTTTGTTGCTTGTCCTATACAAATAGGCAGAACACCGGCTGCATTGGGATCTAATGTCCCGGTATGTCCCACCTTTTTAATATTCAACTGTTTTCTAACAACCGACACAACATCATGAGAGGTCATTCCCGGAGGTTTTAAAATATTTAAAATACCATTCAAGAAAATCACCATCTTACAAATTGTTTTGCTTTTTCTATAACCCGATTTTTTGCTTCATCCAAAGTGGAATCTAATACGGCACCGGATGCCTTTTTATGGCCCCCGCCGTTAAATAGCTGTGCCAGGGCTCTAACATCTACATCATCATGCTTTGATCTAAAACTGAGTTTAATTTTATTATCTCCCTTTTCCATCATAGTTACTGCTATATCGATGCCTTCTATATCTCTTCCATAATTCACAAGACTTTCCACATCATCATCCGGAATGTTAAACCTTTTTAGCAAATCGGACGAAATTTGAAAAATTGCAAGGCGACCCTCGAGTTCTATGTCCATGTTGATCAAGGAATAGCCCAAGAACCTCAAACTATTTACAGATTTTTTTTGATAAAGATTGTATATGATATCCTGTTTAGCTATATCAGCTTTTATCAAGTCCGCAACTATCAGATGAGTTTTTTCCGTAACATTGTCGTACATAAAATTACCACTGTCGGTAACAATACCCACATATATACATGTAGCAATCTGTTTGTCTATTGTTAATCCCATATCCTTTATAATAGAATAAATCATTTCACAGGTAGAAGACGAATTTACATCTATAATGTTGATATCGCCAAATTCTGTGTTGCTAATATGATGATCTATGTTAACAACAGTTTTACTCTTCTCCATAGCCTTTGCGCCGTGGCCTAACCTTGATTTGTTACCACAGTCCAATGCAAAAAATAGGTCAAATTCCTTTTCTCCAACATCCCCATATTTTTTGATATACTTTGACTGTGGTAAAAAACCATATCTACGAGGCAGAACACCGTCAACAAAAACTTCTACGTTTTCATATTTCTGCCTTAGCGCTAACCACAAAGCAAGTATAGACCCTATACTGTCACCATCAGGGTCAATGTGGGACGCAATTGCGATACTATTGCTACCTGAGACTATTTTTACCAATCTATTCATCAGGCTTATCCCCGTCAGAAACAGACTTTTCTTGTTCACTGACTTTTGTGATTATATTATACATATGAATTCCTCTTTCAATAGAATTGTCTAACTTGAATATTACTTCCGGGGTATATCTGGCTTTTATATTTTTTCCTATTTCTCTACGTATAAATCCGCTGGCCCTCGTTAGGCCTTCTATCGTTTCCCTTTTTTCCTCCTCATCACCCAATATACTGACATAAATATTAACATATCTCAGGTCCTTAGTCAGATTTACCTCTGTTATACTGGTCATAGGTGAAATCCTCGGATCTTTTAATTCATTTCTGATTATATCACTGACTATCTTTTTAATTTCTTCTGCTAAACGCTTTTCTCTAGGATATGACATATCATCATCCCTTTCTGCTTTATCTTTCTATTTCGCTCATTTGATATGCTTCAATAATGTCTCCTTCCTTGACATCATTAAATTGACCAATGCCAATACCGCATTCGAATCCGGCAGTTACCTCCCTTGCATCATCTTTGAACCTTTTTAAGGAACCGATTGAACCTTCATGGATTATTATGCCGTCTCTTACTAATCGAGTTTTTGCATTTTTTAATATTTTACCTTCGATCACATAACATCCGGCAATTGTACCCACCCCCGGGACCTTGAACGTAGCCCTTACTTCCGCTTTTCCTAACTCTACTTCTTCAAATTCCGGATCGAGCATGCCTTTCATAGCTGCTTCGATATCCTCAATTGCCTTATAAATGACACGGTAACTTCTTATATCTACACTCTCTTTTTTAGCCAGGGTACCGGCACTGGGGATCGGACGGACATTAAATCCAATAATTATGGCGTTGGATGCAGCTGCCAACATTACATCTGTTTCGGTTATTCCACCTACCCCACCATGTATGATATTTATGGATATTTGATCACCCGACAGTTTAACCAATGATTGTTTCACGGCCTCTAAAGAGCCCTGTACGTCCGCTTTTACTATAATATTCAGATCCTTAATTTGTCCTTCTTCCATTTGGCTAAACAGTGCATCCAAGGAAATTTTCTGGCTTGATTTTAATTGTTTTGCCTTAATCCTGTCAATTCTACCTTGGGCAATGGTTTTTGCCAGCTTATCGTCTTCCACCACAAACATCTGTTCGCCGGCCTCCGGCACCTCAGATAAACCGGTAATTTCCACAGCAGTGGAAGGACCTGCTGTTTTCACTCTTTTTCCTTTATCGTTCATCATGGCCCTAATTTTACCATACGCAGTTCCAATTACGACAGAATCTCCAATCTTCAATGTTCCGTTTTGCACTAAAACTGTTGCTACAGATCCCCTGCCCACATCCAGCCTAGCCTCTATAACGATGCCTATAGCCTTGCGATTTGGGTTCGCAGTGAGTTCCTCTACCTCCGCAACCAACAAAACCATTTCCAGCAATGTTTCTATGTTGTCTCCACTGAGGGCGGAAACAGGAACAGAAATAACATCCCCGCCCCATTCCTCTATTATAAGACCGTGATCCGCCAACTCCTGCTTTACTCTATCCGGATTGGCGGTAGATTTGTCTATCTTGTTTATAGCCACAATAACAGGTACCCCTGCGGCCTTGGCATGGTTAATAGCTTCCACTGTTTGTGGCATAACCCCATCATCAGCGGCAACTACCAAAACAGCTATATCTGTTACTTTTGCACCCCTGGCACGCATCGATGCAAATGCTTCGTGGCCCGGAGTATCCAGGAAAACTATTTTTTTATTGTTGACCTTTACTTCCGAGGCCCCTATATGTTGTGTGATACCTCCTGCCTCTTTGGTGGTTACCTTGGTATTGCGTATTGCATCCAACAGTGAAGTTTTGCCATGATCAACATGTCCCATAACAGTTACTACAGGCGGCCTGGGCATTAGATCCTCGGGCTTGTCAGGTGTAATTTCAATATCGTCTATAACACCGTCGTCGGCATCTTCCATCAGCTCCACTTTTAACCCGAATTCCGTGGCTATAGTTTCCGCCGTATCATAATCTACCTCCTGGTTGATTGTTGCTATTATACCTAAACCTATCAGTTTTTTAATTATTTCGCTGACATTTTTGTCTATGGCTTCCGCCAGCTCTTTCACTGTTACCCTGCTTTGTAATTGTATTATTTGCCCATTTTTACTCTGTATCTTTTTATCAGCACCCCCCCTGGGACGTTTATGTTTATCCTTTATGTCTTTTTCTTTACCTGTGTCTATTGGGGGACCTTCCTTATCATCCACTATTTTTACCTTTTTTGTAGATTGATCTTTTTTGTCATTTGACTCCTTATTTTTGCTGTCTAGCGGTGTATCTGTTTTATCTGTTTCCTCGGTGAGCAGTTCTATAACTATATTTGCGTTTTCGCTGTCCAATGTACTCATATGACTGCTAACATCAATAGATAACTCGTTCAATTTTTTAATCAATTCTTTGTTGCTTATTCCTATTTTCTTTGCCAATTGATATACTCTTATTTTCGACAAATAATTCACCCCCTAGTTAATCATTCTATTACAATATCATCAGAATATCCTGCCGGTTTTTAAACGAAATCCTTCAAATAATTTCCGCCGTTATGCTACGGCTTTTTCAATAACACTTTAGCCTCCCTGTTCGTTGTTGGTGAGCCCTTTTATCAGGTCCTCATATACTTCTTCAGGCATGTCGGATTTAAACGCTTTATTAAATGCCTTTGTTTTTTTAGCCTTTTCAAAGCATTGCTTGGAGTTACAAATGTATGCCCCCCTACCGTGTGCCCTGCCGGTGGGATCCACACTTATGACCCCCTGTGAATTATGGGTCACCCTCAATAATTCCTTTTTGGGTTTCATTTCACCACATCCAAGACATTTTCTCAGAGGAATTTTTTTCTTTTTGGTTTTCATTCTATCACTCCAATCAATCGTTAATTTGATCTTCACTCTTTATATCAATTTTCCATCCCGTTAATTTTGCGGCCAGCCTGGCATTTTGCCCTTCTTTTCCAATAGCTAGGGAAAGTTGATAATCCGGTACGATTACCCTTGCTGTTTTTTCGTCAGGATCAACTTCACATAATATAACCTTCGCAGGACTTAAGGAACTGGCTATAAATTTTTCCGGTTCGTCACTATATTTGATTATATCAATCTTTTCACCGTTTAACTCGTTTACGATAGCCTGTACCCTTATTCCTTTTGGTCCCACACATGCCCCAACAGAGTCCACACTCGAGTCCTTAGAATCCACTGCTATTTTGGTTCTTGAACCTGCCTCTCTTGAAATACTCTTTATTTCTACAATTCCATCATGAATCTCGGGCACTTCAAATTCAAATAAACGTTTTACCAAACCGGGGTGTGTCCGGGACAACAATATCTGTGGGCCCTTGGTTGTTTTTTTAACTTCCACTATATAACATTTCAGTCTGTCTCCATGCTTATATTCCTCATTCGGGATTTGTTCGCTAGGACCCAAAATGGCTTCAGTTCTTCCCAAGCTGATATAAACACTGCCTCTCGAAACCCTAGAAACCTCCCCGGTAATAATTTCCGACTCTCTGTTAATAAATTCATCATATACAATACCCCGCTCAGCCTCTCTTATCCTCTGCACAACTACCTGTTTAGCCGTTTGGGCGGCAATCCTTCCAAAATTTCGAGGTGTAACCTTGTCCTCAAAAATATCCCCTATACCATAATTTATGTTATATTTTTTTGCATCCTCAATATGGATTTCTAACAGTTCATCTGTTACGTTATCAGTTATTGTTTTTCTACTATATACATTAACCTCACCCGTACCGCGATCAATTTCGACCCTCACATTTTGGGCAGAACCAAAGTTTCTCTTATAACTTGAAATCAGGGCCGCCTCTACAGCTTCTATCAACAGGTCCTTTGAAATACCTTTGTCTTTTTCTATCTGTTCAAGGGCTTTTGTAAACTCAACATTCATCCCATAAACCTCCCTAAAATTTGATGGCTAATCTTGTCAAAGCAACCTTTTCTTTCGGTAACTCCACCAATCCAACATTAGCAACATTGAGTTTAATTATGTTATTCTCCAGTCCAATAAGTTCACCTTCTATAACCTTGTTTCCATTTAATGCTTTATACAGTTTAACCTCTACTATTTTACCCTTACACCGAACAAAATCTCTTTCTTTTTTTAATGGTCTGTCAAGTCCCGGTGACGACACCTGTAAAAAATAGTTTCCCTTTACAGGGTCCTCTCTGTCGAGTTCATTGCTTAACTGTTCACTCACTTTTTGGCAATCATCCAATGTAATTCCGCCGGGTTTGTCTATATATAATCTCAGATACCAATCAGTACCTTCTTTTTTATATTCTATATCCACTAATTCAAATTTTTCTTCTTCTATAATCGGAATTGCTAATTTCTCTGCAATTTCTTCGACACGATTTTTTGCCATTGTACACCTCCAATATTAAATTTTGTTGTATTTTTACCTATAAATTTTGTTATTTTTTCTGTTACACACTATTATGTCCACAATATATAATAGAAAGAGTGGGAAACCCCACTCTTTTAAAGTATCATATGTTGTTTATCACAGTATAACACATATGGTAATATCATGCAAGCGAAAACAGTGAAAGTTGATTGGTTTCCGGCAACCCTTTAACACAGCCATGAGCAATTAATGTTTCTATAACAGTTTTTGTAACCTTTGTCCTGTTCCTCAGATCTTCCAATGATATAAATTCTCCTTGCTGCCTGGCCCCAACTATGCTTTTTACAGCATTTTGACCTATGCCTTGCAGGCCCCTTAAGGGTGGCAATAACTTTCCATCAACTATCATAAATTTATCTGCATCCGAATTGTATAAATCAACGGGTAAGATTTCAATTTCTCTGCAATATGCTTCTAATGCTACTTCCAATACGGCCAGATGGTTTTTCTCTTTAGCGGTAGCATCGTTTCCTGTTGATTTTATCTCTTTAATTTTAGCTCTGATGGCTTCTTTCCCCTTTATTATAAAACCTGCATCAAAATCCTCTATTTTTGTTGTAAAGTAAGCGGCATAAAATGCTTTGGGATAATGCACTTTAAAATATGCTATTCTAAAAGACATCATAACATATGCTACCGCATGGGCTTTTGGAAACATATACCTGATTTTGTTACAGGAATCTATATACCATTGCGGTACTTCACGTTTTTTCATTGCCTGCGTATATTCTATAGTTAACTCCTTTCCCTTTCTTATGTCCTCCATAATCGTAAAAGAGAGTTTTGGTGAGAGTCCCATTAGAATTAAATAGTTCATGATGTCGTCCCTGGTAGAGATGACATCTTTTAACTCTGCGGTGTTATTTCTAACCAGGTCCTGGGCATTGTTGATCCATACATCTGTGCCGTGTGACAATCCACTTATACGGACCAATTCGGCAAAGGTTTTAGGCTGGGTATCAATCAGTATCTGTCGAACGAATTTAGTGCCGAATTCAGGTATCCCCAAGGTCCCAACCCTACAATCTATTTCATCAGCATGTACCCCCAAAGGTTTTGTGCTAGTAAATATACCCATCGTTTTTTTATCGTCCAGGGGTATATTTTGAACATCGGCATTGGTCAAGTCTTCGAGAATTCTTATAATAGTGGGCACATCATGTCCTAATATATCTAACTTCAACAGCCTTCCACTGATAGAGTTATAATCAAAGTGGGTTGTAATCACCCCCGATTTTGAATCATTAGCAGGATATTGAATGGGGGTAAACTTATATATATTATAATCAACGGGTACAATTATAACCCCTCCCGGGTGTTGGCCCGAAGTCCTTTTTACCCCTGTACATCCTTTAACCAACCTATTTATTTCGGCTGTATTACAATGTAACTGTTTTTCCTCAAGATATTTACGTACAAAGCCATAGGCTGTCTTGTCTCCTATAGTTCCTATGGTCCCGGCACGAAACACCTTGCCTTCCCCGAAGAGCTCCTCCATATATTTGTGTGCCTCATTTTGGTATTCACTTGCAAAATTCAGATCAATGTCCGGTTCCTTATCGCCCTCGAAACCGAGAAATACTTCAAATGGTATATCATAGCCATCCTTAATAAGCATTTCATTACATTTAGGGCAATTTTTGTCCGGCAGGTCAACGCCTGAACCATAGGAACCATCCGATACAAAGCTGGAATATTTGCATTTTGGACATACATAATGTGGCGGTAGGGGATTTACTTCGGTTATTTCCCCCATGGTGGCAGCAAGGGAAGAACCTACAGAACCCCGGGAACCTACCAGATACCCATCACTCAGGGACTTGGCAACCAATTTATGTGCGATAACATACATAACAGCATATCCATTGTCAATTATAGAATTTAATTCTTTGTCCAATCGGTCCCTGACAATTGTCGGCATATCTTCACCGTAAATTTTTATAGCCCTATTGTAGCACATATTTTTTAACTCTTCTTCCGAGCCCTCTATTTCAGGTGTAAATGTTCCGTCAGGGATTGGCATCAGACCCTCTATTTCATTACATATTTTATTCGGATTTTGTATAACTACCTCCTCACATTTTGCTTCCCCAAGATATGAAAATTCCTTGAGCATTTCATCAGTTGTTTTAAAATATAATGATGCCTGGCTGTCTACATCCTCAAACCCTTGCCCTATCATCAATATTTGCCTGAAAATACTATCACCGGGCTTCAGAAAATGAACATCCCCGGTAGCAACAACCGGTTTTTTTAATTTATCACCCAGTTCTACTATTTTTTTATTGATTTCTTCTAATTCATTTTCATCTTTGACTGTACCTTTTTCTATTAAAAACATATTGTTGGCTGTTGGCTGTATTTCCAGATAGTCATAATAATTAGCAATACACTCTATTTGCTCAACGGGTTTATTTGACAGAATACCCTGAAATAATTCCCCTGCTTCACAAGCCGTACTCAGTATGAGGCCATCCCTGTATTTATCCAGCAAACTTTTAGGTATCCTGGATTTCTTATAAAAATAATTTAAATGCGATTCGGATACAATTTTGTATAGATTCTCTAACCCTGTCTGATTTTTTGCTAAAATAACAATATGGTAAGTTTTTAACTTTTTAAAATCAATTTTTGCACCCAACCGGCTATTAACATCCTTTAAAGATGTCATACCCTCTGTTTTCATAATTTCCATAAGCCTTATAAATATTCCGGCCGTAGCCTCGGCATCGCCCAATGCTCTATGATGATTTGGTAATGGCACATTTAATTCCTTTGCAACAACATCCAACCTATGCCTTTTAAGGTCCGGTAGAAGGGCGCGCGATAAATTTAATGTATCAACTATCGTATTTGTAAAAATGTCATTAATCTTTCTCATATTTTCCCTAATAAACGCTGTATCAAAACCGGCATTATGTGCAACCACAGGTCTGTTCCCTATAAATTTTAAAAATTCCGGTAGAATAGTTTCTATGGTCGGTTTATTCTTGACCATATCGTCAGTGATACCGGTCAGCTTTATAATTTTTGCCGGTATGTCTATTTCCGGATTTATCAAACTGGAAAAGCTATCGATAATTTTATTTCCTTTTATCTTAACCGCACCTATTTCCGTAATTCTGTCATTTTTGCTCGATAATCCGGTAGTCTCTATATCAAAAACTATAAATTCTTCATCAAATGAATAGTCGTCATTGCCCTCCACGAGTTCTATTTTATCGTTCACTAAATAACCTTCCACACCATATATTATTTTTACTCCATATTTTTTACCGGCATCCATAGCCTCCGGAAATGCTTGTACCACGCCATGGTCGGTTACGGCAATAGCTTTATGCCCCCATTTTGCTGCCTGTTCAACAAAATCACTCACAGCGGAAACACCATCCATAGCGGACATCTGTGTATGTAAATGCAGTTCAATTCTTTTTTCATTGTGTAAATCATTTCTTTCTGCCTTGTCTATCTGTATAACATCGGTCAATATGATAATATCCTCTTTAACAAATTTGTCATATCTGACGTTTCCCTTAGCTCTGATTGCTGTTCCTTCGGTGAACATCTCCCCAAATTCGCCTGTTTGATTTTCTTTTTCAAAAATTTTTGCTATTATCGAATTTGTATAATCCGTAACATTTAAAATCGCAAGCTTTTTGCCATCTTTCAGTTCTTTTATCTCTGCACTGAATATTTCCCCTTCAATAATTACATTATCTGAATCAGGTTCAATATTGGCAATTTTATTAACTTCCCCGGAAAATTTTTTACCCAACAAAACGGATGAAGGTGAGTGCCTTTTTTTGCTTGATTCATGTTCTTCTAAATCAAGCTCTTGATCACTATTTATGTAAATTACACAGTTAACAGTTACACCGAACTGTTCTGAAAAATATTTTTCTATTTGAGATTCTGCCTTTTTCCCCTTTGCCCCTCCGCCAATGGCATCAGATCTAATAACAAGCTTTAAATTGGAACCCACAATGTCCCTGTCAACAAAATTTTTAGAAATATCGAACGGGGATATGTTTTTTTGTAAAATATATAATAAATTCGCCCAATTCATGTTAATTAATTCTTCCAATGAATTGTATTTTATATCATATGAAAAATGAACCTCTACATCAGATTGCAGTTTCCCTTTTATTGTTTCTCTCAATTGATGTAAAGAGCCCTCTATTTGCTTATATTCAAGTATTTGTTTTCCTGTTATTTGTAACAACAGTTTTCTGCTCCGTTTAAAATATTGTACTTTTTCTATAAAACAAGACTCATAAGATGGATTTTCAGCCAATCCAAAGCTATTCAAAAAATGATTGAGGTTAATACCTTTAAAATGAGCCATGAAATCCCTCTTTCTCTGTTTAATGTATCAAATATTTTACTATATCCTTATACATTTGGAACCGCCAAGAAATCCCTTTTATAAAGCCTACTTTTTCTTCCTTGGTCACATGAGTTACATTTTCTAATACTACATTCTCTACATTAAGGTTATACCTTTTTATCAATTGGGAAAATGCTGCCTCGATACAATACCCCTTTACATCCATGTTTACAATTTCATATGCAACACTCAATTTTATTGCTCTTTGTCCCGACAGGTTTGGTGCAATTGATTGGGCCAGATCCGTAATATATCTTCCGGATTTAAAAACCCCGATTGTCATATCAACATCTTTTTCAAATATTGGCAAAATAAGTGCCCTTATGTGGTCTGGAGTCAAGCCTATCAAATCTGCATCCAGTAAAATTATAACATCACTTTTATCCTTACAATACTTTATGCCCTCTTTTATCGCCTCAGCTTTCCCTTTGTTTTGGGATACTTTCACTAAGTCGACATTGTAACTCGATACAATATCTGAGGTTGAATCCTGTGAACCGTCATCGACAACAACTATGTTTGATACTATATCGGTTTCCAGAATAGGAACAATAACCTTTTCAATTCGACTTTCTTCGTTATAAGCAGGTACGATGGCAGTGACCCTCATATAATTTTTACCTCCCTACTACATCTTTTTGATCTCTTCTACCAATACCTTTAAAATTTCATCCTCTTTTATTTTCTTTATAATTTGCCCTTTTTTAAATAAAAGTGCCGAACCGACACCCCCGGCTATACCGATATCCGCATCTCTTGCTTCCCCGGGCCCATTGACAGCACAGCCCATAATAGCAACTTTAATAGGTTTTTTTAATTTACCCAATTTTTCCTCTACTTGGTTGGCTATACGTACTAAATCTATTTTACATCTGCCACAGGTAGGGCAGGATACTATTGTTATTTCATTTTGAATTATGCCCAAAGACTTCAGGAGCTGTCTTCCCACCTTGACCTCCTCCACAGGATCACCGGTTAATGAGACACGAACAGTATCACCTATTCCCATAAGTAGCAGAGCACCTATACCGGCGGAGGACTTTATTGTACCTGTCCATACTGTGCCCGCCTCCGTGATTCCCAAATGAAAGGGATAATCAACCTCCTTGGCCATTAGTTTATAAGCCTGTACAGTAAGTCCGACATCACTCGCCTTTAATGATACCACAATGTCCGTAAAATCTAAATCCTCCAGTAGGGCAATATGTTTTAGAGCACTTTCCACCATTCCCTCGGCTGTGGGATGTCCGTATTTGTCCAATATGGATTTTTCTAATGACCCTGCATTTACACCTATCCTTATAGGTATACCTTTTTCCTTGGCTGCCTTTACTACTTCCCGTACCTTTGCAGCTTCACCGATATTCCCGGGATTTAACCTTAACTTGTCAACCCCTTCATCTATGGATTGCAAAGCAAGCCTGTGATCAAAATGAATATCAGCGACAACCGGCATTTTTGTATACTGTTTGATTTTACTTATGGATTTTGCTGCCTCCATATCCGGTACAGCAATTCTAAGTATATCGCACCCTGCATTTTCTAATTTTTCGATTTCCTTAACCGTATTTGCAAAATCCATGGGATTCGTGGTTGTCATAGATTG
>CAZVFS010000010.1:0-7442 GCA_964626575.1 uncultured Alkaliphilus sp.
AAACGTCCCCTTGTCAGTTCTTGTCAGTTCCCCTTGTCAGTTCCTTCCTTAATATCTTATTCCATTGCAACGAGTTCCAGTCTTTCTACACCCTCAACGGTCTCTATTTCACAGATTATGTCTTCCATTTTCTTTTCGATATGGGTAATATCAAATACCATATTTACACTGGCAATATTGTTGACAGGCGGTTCCTGGTTAATGGTAAGAATATTACAATTATTACGGGATATTATTTGCAGTACATTGGACAATACTCCGGTCTTGTGGCTCAATAAAAAAGACAATGCAACCTTTTTGCCCACAGGCCCGTCGGTGAGTGGATGTACATAATCCTTATATTTATAAAATGCGCTCCTACTGATTCCGACTTTTCTTACGGCCTCCGTTACACTTTTAACTTTTCCGATTTTTAATAACCCTTTGGCTTCTACAACCTTTTCAAATATGTCCGGTAGTATTTCTTTATCTATTATTAAAAAACTACTCTCTTTCATTTATCAATTTACCCCCTTCTAACAATGGCCCCATTAGTTTCTGTGCAAAGTTTTTTGAATGTCCAACGATTTTCTAGGTTTTGCAATATATTTACGATGGCAGGTTCCGTCATATTGTCGTTTTTATTTACAATAGCTATTATTGTAGGACCGGCACCGCTCAAAAATGCCCCTTTTATTTGCAAATCATCGAGTTTTTCCATTATGGTTTCGTATTCATGGATCAACGCCCCCCTATATTTCTGATGTAATCTATCTTTTATAGAAACATTCAACAAATCTAAACTGCCGTTAAAGAAAGAGGCTACCATTAATGCAACACGACCTACATTAAATGTAGCATCGTTAAAGGGAATCTGTTTCGGAAGGACAGACCGTGCTTCGGAAGTTGAAAGCGTAAAATCAGGTATTAGTGCATAAAAGTCTACGGAATCATTTAAAGGTATCCTACTGAAATATACTTCATCGTTGTCGTATACAGATACAATCATCCCGCCAAATAGAGCAGGTGTGACATTATCAGGATGTCCTTCTATTCGTGTAGCAATTTTTAATATCTGCTGCTTTGTCAGTTGGGCATCGGCCATTTCATTAGCGCCCATTATACCGGCCAATATACAAGCGGCACTGCTGCCTAAACCCCTGGATATAGGTATATCGCTATTTATAGTAATTTTTATACCTTTGTGTTTATATCCTGTTCTTTTAAATATTCCCAACATAGATTGATATATCAAATTATCTTCATTTTGGTATTCGGGTTGGCAACCTTCAATTATCAGATCTTTCTCTGTCTCTTCAAATGTAACGTTGGTATATAAATTTAACGCCATTCCTAAACAATCGAAACCTGGTCCTATATTTGCTGTGGTTGCGGGGACCGTTACTTCTATCATAATGTATCACCTAGATTTCCAAAATATTTTTAATTGTATCCCTAACATCATCTTTTTCACATAATATATTATGTAAGATCGGTTTGGTTTCAAGACTACATATGGGGGATGGTACCGGTATACCGGTTTTATTTGAAAGCAGATTGACCAACTCAAAATCCGTAGCATTTTTTGTATCCATTTTCAGCGCGTCACATACACTTCTGGCAAACTTAAAGGGGCTCGCGGTAGAGGCCACTACTGTTTTGGTGTTGTCTTTTGTTGTATCCAGATAATTTTTATATACTGAATACGCAACGGCCGTATGTGTATCTATCAGGTAGTTACTTTCACCGTATATATCTTCGATAGCTGCAAGCGTGTCGGATTCATCGGCATATCCTCCATAAAAGATATTCATATTATCCTTTAATTTATCGGGTACCTCATAGTATCCTTTTTCGTTTAGGTTTTCCATCATGGTTTTGACAAACTTTGCATCCTCACCACTTATATCGTATAAAAGTCTTTCGAGATTGCTGGAAATAATAATGTCCATAGACGGTGATATGGTCGGCCTTAAGGTTCTTCGTCTGTCATATATGCCGGTTTTAAAAAAATCATAAAGCACATTATTTTCATTCGAGGCACAGATTAACCTGTTTACCGGCAGTCCCATTTTGGTACAATAATAAGCCGCCAGTATGTTTCCAAAGTTACCGGTTGGCACGACTATGTTTATTTTATCTTTTGCGGTCAATTCACCGGTTTTTAGCATCTGTAGGTAGGCGTAAAAATAATATACTGTTTGGGGTATCAATCTTCCAATATTTATCGAATTTGCGGAAGAAAGGATATATCCTTTATTTCCGGCGATACTATTAAATTCTTTATCGGCAAATATCTGTTTAACAGCATTTTGAGCATCATCAAAGCATCCTTTTATAGCAATTACAAATGTATTGTTCCCCTCTTGGGTTATCATCTGTCTTTTTTGAATTTCACTTACTCCCTCCGAGGGGTACAACACAATTATTTTGGTACCTTCTACATCTTTAAACGCTTCAAGAGCTGCTTTTCCCGTATCACCGGAGGTGGCGGTAAGTATTACTATTTCAGCAGGATTATTGCTTTTTTTACTGGCTCCCATCAGCAGATAAGGCAATAATGTAAGAGCCATATCTTTAAATGCCAGAGTGGGTCCATGAAAAAGCTCTAAAAAATAAACACCGGCTTTGTTCACTATAGGTGCTATCCGGGGTGTATTAAATTTATTATTATATGCGTTTTCTGTATAATTCAAAATTTCTGTTTCAGAAAATTCAGGGAAAAAGGTCCTGATGATCTTGAGAGCCAGGTTTTTATAACTCAAATCTGTTAGTTGGTTCAAATCATCAATGTTATAAAAATATGTAGGCACATATAATCCCCCGTCATAGGCAATGCCCCTAACGAGGGCTTCTATGGAAGAAACGTTAGTATCCTCGCCCCTTGTACTATTGTACATTATGTCTTTCATACTATTTCCCTCCAAAAAGTTAGATTTTGAAAAGTTTTTTAAAAAAGGTATAATTGTTATGTCGATTCTGGTATATTATATGATATAATGTTTTTCATAGAAAAACAAGTGTTTTTTATTAGACAACAAAAGGAGAGGATGGTTTACGATGGTTAAAATTGGATTACTCGGTCTGGGAACTGTAGGATCAGGAGTATGCGAAATACTTTCGGGAAAGAAATCCGCTATAGAGGAACAAACCAAAAAAACAATTGAGATTTCTAAAGTATTAGTCAACGACTTAGAAAAAGATAGGAATCCTATAGTTGACCGTAAGGTATTGACAGATAATCCATCAGATATACTGGATGACCCTGATATTGATATAATTGTTGAGCTGATAGGCGGAATCGAGCCTGCTCATACATATATAACAAGGGCATTGGAAAATGGGAAACATGTAGTAACGGCTAACAAGGCTGTTTTGTCCCATGATTTTTTGGGTTTAATCAATTTAGCTAAAAAAAATAATAAAGGGCTTTTATTTGAGGCCAGCGTAGCCGGAGGGGTTCCAATAATTAAACCCTTAAAGGAATTAATAAAATTTAATAAAATAAAAGAAATAAAAGGAATATTAAATGGAACAACTAACTTTATTTTATCTAAAATGATAGAAGGAGGTTTAGATTTTAAAGAGGCTTTAGTCATAGCCCAGGAGGTAGGATTTGCAGAGGCTGATCCGACTGATGATATTGAGGGCTACGATGCGGCAAGAAAAATATCCATTTTATCATCTATAGCCTTTGGTTATAATGTGACTTTTGAAGATGTTGATTGTAGGGGAATAACCTCCATTTCCGCGTTTGACATCGATTTTTTTAAGAAACTGGGGTTGACAATAAAACTAGTGGGCAGTGCATATTCTAATGATCTGGATTTCGATGCCTCTGTAGAACCTGTACTGTTAAATACAAATTCCATCATGGCTTATGTAAATGATGCCTTTAACATTGTGTCTATCGAGGGAGATGTAGTGGGCAATCTACAATTTTATGGGCAAGGTGCCGGGAAAAATCCGACCGGTAATGCTGTCGTTTCGGATATTATAGATATAATAAATGGGGAAATAAACCCTGTTGATATAGAGAGAAGAAGAAAACCGACCAATACACCTAAAATATTGAGTAACTATTATCTCAGAATTTTTTTGGAAAGCCAAAAGGAATCAGATTTTATCTTAAAGACAATAAACAAATACAAACTGAAATACAAACTTGTTAAGGGCGAAGAAAGTTTGGTTTTGATACTGCAAAACATAAGCAGGCAAGAGATTAGTAATTTGATAGAAAATTTAGAGGTAAAAGGCAGGTCCTGCTATGCCAGGATAAATTCCGAAGATTATTGCTTTATTCAGGAATTAAATTTAGAAAGTTTCAATGAGTTGGTAGTATAGCTCAGTTTTTAATTAAAGGGGGATGTTTATGGAAGACATTATTGTGCAAAAATATGGAGGTTCGTCTTTAGAAACCATAGACAAAGTTAAAAATGTTGCAAAACGCATTATTGAAACCAAGTTATTAGGAAACTCAATGATTGTAGTAGTTTCGGCGATGGGGAAAACCACGGATAATTTAATCAGTATGGCTTGTGAGATATGCGAAGAACCCGCACCGAGGGAGATGGATATGCTTTTGTCGACAGGCGAACAGGTATCCATGTCCTTGTTGGCTATGGCAATCCAATGTATGGGTTATAATGCCATTTCATTGACAGGTTCACAGTGCGGTATATTGGTGTACAGCGGTTATAATAATGCACGTATAGAAAATATAGATACAAAAAGATTAAAAAATGAGTTATTAAAGGATAACATTGTAATAGTTGCGGGATTTCAGGGAGAAAATTGTGATGGTGATATAGTGACGCTGGGGCGCGGAGGCTCGGATACTACTGCCGTGGCCTTGGCGGCTGCGGTTGGGGCAAAAAAATGTGAAATATACACGGATGTAGATGGGATATACACCACTGATCCCAGGATAGTTCCAAGAGCAAAACTTTTAAAGGATATTTCTTATGATGAAATGTTGGAATTGGCAAAACTCGGTGCTAAAGTTCTTCACCCAAGGGCTGTTGAAATAGCCAGGAATTTTAACGTGCCTTTAGTTGTCAAATCGAGTCTTAATAACAGCGAGGGAACGAATGTAAAGGGGGCTGTCGATATGGAAAAAGCCATAGTCAGAGGGATAACTTTAGACAAAGATATAGCCAAAATATCTATATTAGAGGTGCCGGATAGACCGGGTATAGCTTATAATATATTTTCAAAGATATGTGAGGCTAATATCGGGATAGATATGATAATTCAAAATGTACACAGGAACGCGGTGAATGACATTTCCTTTTCGGTAAAAAGCCAGGATTTAAACAAGGCTTTACATATAACAAAGGACATATGTAAAGAAATAAATGCGAAGGAAGTTATATCTGACGATACTGTGGTTAAATTATCTATAGTCGGAACGGGGATAATGGGAGACCCATCGGTAATAACTCTGTTTTTCGAAACTCTTTATAATTTGGGTATAAACCTTGAAATGATAAGCACATCCGAAATTAAAATTTCGTGTATAATTAAGGATGATAAAGCTGTGGAGGCTGTAAATGAACTCCATAGTAAATTTAAATTGGATGTATAAAACCATCTTCTATGGCCGTAGGTTCGAATTCATTCGAACGATCTTTATTTTTCATCTTTAATCTTTCTCCATTTGTGCATGATTATTATGTGAAAGTAAAATAATAAACATAATATAACAAAATCGGCACAAGAGGAGAAGGAAAATGAATAAAACAAGAAGAACAATGGACGGTAACGAAGCTGCTGCTCATATGTCCTATGCTTTTACCGATGTGGCAGCTATATATCCTATTACACCATCCTCCCCCATGGCGGAGGGTGTAGACGAGTGGGCTGCCCATGGCATGAAAAATATATTCGGGCAATCGGTAAAAGTGGCGGAACTTCAGTCAGAAGCGGGTGCAGCAGGAGCGGTACATGGCTCTCTACAAGCCGGCGCCTTAACCACAACATATACCGCCTCTCAGGGTCTGCTTCTTATGATCCCGGATATGTATAAAATGGTTGGGGGACTTCTCCCGGCTGTATTCCATGTTAGTGCAAGGGCCCTTGCAACCCATGCACTATCTATATTTGGGGATCACCAAGATGTAATGGCTACCAGGCAAACCGGGTTTGCGCTGTTGGCTTCTTCCAGTGTGCAGGAAATCGTGGACTTAGCGGGGATAGCCCATTTGGCGGCTATCAAAGGTAGGGTTCCGTTTCTGCACTTTTTTGACGGTTTTAGAACGTCTCATGAATTTCAAAATGTGGAAGTTATCGAATATGAAGAATTGGCAAAATTATTAGATTATGAAGCGTTAAAACAATTTAGGGACAGGGCACTAAACCCTGAACATCCTGTAATTCGAGGAACAGCACAGAACCCTGACATTTATTTTCAGGGAAGAGAAGCCGCAAACAGATTTTTTGATAAGATTCCCGATATAGTTGCAGATTATATGGACGAAATCAGCAAGATTACGGGAAGAAAATATAAACCCTTTGTATATTATGGAGCAGAGGATGCGGAAAATATCATTGTTGCGATGGGCTCTGTGTGCCAAACAATAGAAGAAGTAGTAGATTACCTAAATGGGATGGGGGAAAAACTTGGCGTTATAGAGGTGCATCTTTACAGGCCTTTCTCAGAAAAGCATTTCTTTGATGTGCTCCCAAAGACAGTAAAAAATATTGCGGTATTGGACAGGACAAAAGAACCCGGATCATCGGGCGAACCGCTCTATAAGGATGTTAGGAGTTTATTTTACAGAAAAAGTAATCAACCTGTAATTGTTGGGGGAAGATATGGACTAGGCTCAAAAGACACCACTCCTTCTCAAATTATTGCCGTATTTAATAATTTAAAGAATGATGAACCAAAGGACGGTTTTACCATTGGTATAGTAGATGATGTAACCAACACATCTCTTCCGGAGGGAGATATTATAGAAACCTCACCGGAAGGCACAGTCAGATGTAAATTCTGGGGATTGGGTTCCGATGGTACGGTAGGGGCCAACAAAACAGCGGTTAAAATTATAGGGGATAAAACTGATCTGTATGCTCAGGCGTATTTTTCCTATGATAGCAAAAAATCAGGCGGGACTACCATTTCACATTTGAGATTTGGCAAAAGTCCTATAAGGTCATCCTATTTAATTTATAATGCCGATTTTATTGCTTGTCATAATAGTTCTTATGTATATCATTATGACCTTTTGAAGGGGCTAAAAGAAAATGGGACCTTTGTATTAAATTGTTCCTGGTCCGCAGAAGAATTGGAAAGTAAAATTCCGGCAACTATCAGAAAAACTATAGCTGATAAGAATATTAACTTTTATATTATTGATGCGGTAGGCATTGCCAGAGAAATAGGATTGGGCGGCAGAATTAATATGATCATGCAATCCGCATTCTTTAAATTAGCACAGATTATCCCGATAGAGGATGCT